>NZ_JBSWYH010000024.1:0-108138 GCF_056161025.1 Roseibium sp. AWQ4_254 | reverse complement strand
GTCCCGGGTCGAACGTTCGGACTTTCGTCTGCCTGCTTTTGTCATTTACACCTCCATCAACGGGGTGTTGCGACGACCGGTTGAATCCGCCTTGGACGCCCCTGTCCGAGTGGTGCACGAGGCCGCCGCCATGGGCGGGACGTCGATCATGAAGTGCTTGCTCCAGGGCATCGAAAACGAAGGTCGCTTGCGCTTTCCGGCTGACACGCCAGCCGACAATGCGGCGGGCAAATGCGTCGATGACGAAGGCGACATAGACGAAGCCCTGCCAAGTGGCCACGTACGTGAAATCCGAAACCCAGAGCCTGTTCGGCGCCGGAGCCTTGAACTGGCGGTTCACACGGTCGAGTGGGCTGGGGGCTGACTTTTCCGGAACCGTCGTTTTGGCAGGTTTGCCGCGAATGATCCCCTGAAGCCCCATGGCCTTCATAAGTCGGGCCACAGTGCAGCGGGCGATATCGAAGCCCTCCCGCTGCAATTGTCGCCAGACCTTGCGCACGCCATAGACCCGGAAGTTCTCCTCGAAGACACGGCGGATCTCGATCTTCAGAGCGATATCGCGGCGAGCGCGGGACGATAGGCGATCCACATCCTCACGCTTGGCGATATTCTCATAATAAGTCGACGGGGCAATCGGCAGAACCCTGCAAATCGGCTCGACCCCAAACACCGGACGGTGTTCTTCGATGAAGGAAATCATCGCTTCAATGGGCGGTCGAGCTCCGCCTGGGCAAAATAAGCAGACGCCTTGCGCAAGATCTCGTTGGCTTGGCGAAGTTCACGGTTCTCCCGCTCCAGGGCCTTCATCTTCTCGGCCACTTCGCTCGGCAGACCGGCTCTTGTGCCACTGTCGACTTCCGCCTTCTTCACCCATTCATTGAGCGTATGTGCCGAGCAGCCGATCTTGGCTGCGATTGAGGAAACGGCAGCCCATCGCGACGGATGCTCGGCTTCATGATCCGTCACCATCCGAACGGCGCGGGCACGGACTTCAGGGGAAAATTTGTTCGTTGTCTTGCTTGTCATAGACCCTACTTCTCACGAGTTGGGGTCTCCGGCGAACCCGGGGCGGTTCACGTGTTTAGCTTCCAAAATACCGACAAAGAAGCAGACCAGCGCCCCCAAGGCCACGCCTATAGTAAGGTAGCGCGTGAGTTTAGAAAGTTTTTCGCATTTCCAAAAATACCAGAAGAACAAGGTCATATAACTCAGTGATTGAGCGAGAACGCACAATCCGGCTCCTGAGCTGAACCACATTAGGATTCCAGCAACCGCACTTGGCTGGATTTTGCCAGTCGACGAACTTATCGCAATGGACCCCAGAAATGTGAGTATCGCAATGGAGGCACCACCGTTCAGAAGGAAGATTGACTTCAGCGCGATGTGGCCGTGTTCGTTGACAATCTTGACGTTTTCTAGTTCCAGTTCGTCCTTGTTCATCTTGGCTGGATCCTGCTTCTTTTTAGTGTTGGCTCCCTCAGTTGAGGGAGCCATTAAAGCGGGTTTAAGCAGCCTTTGAAAGCCTGTCGCTGGCGATCTCATAATAGGCGGTCTCGCGCTCGCAACCGACGAAGCGGCGGCCAGCTCTCAGCGCAGCAACACCGGTGGTTCCCGATCCGGCAAATGGGGCCAAGACCGTCCCGGCGGGGCAGACCTGAACAAGAGCGTCCATAAGTGGTAGCGGTTTGGCTGTTGTGTGCAGTTTGGGACCGCCCGCCATCACGCCGCAGCAGATAACGCCCGGATATGTAAGCCCATCCTTGTCATGCCAAGGACCTTTGGAGCCTCATAAGAACGCCGCGCACATTGGGCCTCTGGCCGCGCTGTCACCCCTAGTCTGACTTGACTCAGCGCCGTTTGCCGAAACCCGGTTTGCCGCTGCCGACCGGGCGGCTGCGCCGCACGGGCTGGTCCGGGGTCTGGCTCGCCTTCTGGTCCATCAGCCGCTTGCGGGAGAAGAAATTGTCCGGCGAATCTTGGAGCGCATCGATGTCTTCCCGCAGCGCCTGCTCGGAGGATTTGAGAACCTGGGAGCGCTGTTTGCTCACCGCCCGTTTCTGGCCGATGAACTCAACCCCGCAGGTCAGGCCGTCTTCCCAGCGCCGTTCGCAGGTGGCTTCAAAATCTTCCAGATCGATCTGCAGCGTGAATTGCTGGGGCAGCAGGAAGGCCTGTTCGAATTCCAGTTTCGCGCCGTTTTCCGACAGGTTGCGCACGATACAGGGAATGGACCGCAGCCCCTTTTGAAAAAGGATCTTGCCCTTTTTCAAGGAGCGCATGCGCCGGGGGCGCTCTTGCAGGCCATCTGCCTCTGAAGACCGTGAGGCTGCGGCGGATGCAGGCGTGTCAGACTGTTTGTTCTCGGTGTTCTGGTCGTCGGGCATTGTCATTTCACATCTTCTGAGCGTTCGGATGCAAAGGCAGTCCGAACGGCTCTTCTTTTAAACAAGGACACCTTGTCATTATGTGAAATTATGACCAGATCCGCCAGAGTTCCGCGGGGAGTTTATGCTCAGCGTCTTTTGCCAAAGCCCGTTTTGCCGCCTGTCGGGGCCGGCTGGGGGCGGCCGCTGTCTGCCGCACCGGGGGCTTCTGCGGAGGCGGCCGGGTCTTCCTGCTGGTCGCGCAGAAAATTTGCGTCATCCTGAAGAGCGGTTTCAGAGGGTTTCAGGGTTTGAAAGCGCTGCTGGGTCACCTGGCGCTTTTCTCCGGTAAACATGACACCGCAGCGCAGGCCATCTTCCCAGCGGCGCTCACAAGCCACTTCATAGTCTTCCAGATCGATAAAGAGTTCGAATTCCTTGGGCAGAATGTAAGGCTGCTCGAATTCCAGCATCGCGCCGCCATCGGACAGATTGCGCACAACGCAGGGAATGGACCTCAGGCCATTTTGAAAAACCATTTTCCCCTTCTTGTAAACGCGCGCCCGGCGCTCACGAGGGAGAAACTGTTCTTCTGTGTCTGCCGCGGTGTCTTGCGGGGCGGGAGTGACGTTGGTCATGGTGTTCTCGCATCGTTTCGATGAAGCGGTCAGCCTTTCTGCAGGAT
Organism: Roseibium sp. AWQ4_254; assembly: GCF_056161025.1. Lineage (NCBI taxonomy): Bacteria > Pseudomonadati > Pseudomonadota > Alphaproteobacteria > Hyphomicrobiales > Stappiaceae > Roseibium > Roseibium sp. AWQ4_254. Next base: position 105,090 of record NZ_JBSWYH010000024.1, on the reverse strand, counting down.
CAAGGCTAGGCGCTACGCCTTGCCAAGAAATGAATCCAAAGCAGTCAATGCTGTCTAAATGACAGAAAGGCCCGAAATTCCTATGCCGGGTTAATATGTCATTTCTAATATTTCAGCGCAGTGTTTTGAGGACTGTTTTCAGGAGATATGTAATTTAAGGTAAAAGCTTACAATTTAACTAAATTTCAAAGGGCTGCCTCCGGACTGGAGTGGTTTGGATCCGGTCGGTATCGAGCTGGTTGCGGTCCCAGCCGGCGTCTCTTACTCTTGCCGAAGTGGGAAGAGCGCCTGGCAGCTTCGAAAAAGGGCCCACCGCCAGCTCCTTTGCGGCCTTTCAGGTCTTGCCGGGGCCAAAGGACGGAGAAACCGGAACAATCACCTTTCTGACGGTGCAAGGCACCGGATGCATTTCCTTTTCCGGTGCATTCGTGGAACGCCATTTCTTGAATTGAGGCACGGGTTCCCGCTACTACGGTGCCTCAAGACCGCCGGGCGCTTCTGCCGGGCGCCACCGCAACAAAAGCTTGATCCGCCGGGGGGCGGGCCAGCAGCCAGAGGTATTTATGACCGACAACCAGATTTCCGTCCTGATTGAGCTTGCACTGCGCGCCGGTGAAGAAATCCTCAAGATCTATGCCGAGCCGTTCGAGGTGGAAAACAAGCAGGACGGCTCTCCGGTCACCAAGGCCGATGCCGCGGCAGAAAAGATCATTCTGGCAGGCTTGGCCGATGCTTTCCCGGACATCCCCGTCGTTGCGGAAGAAGCGGTGGAGGCGGGCAATCTGCCAGCCGTTGGCAGGCGCTATTTTCTGGTGGACCCGCTGGATGGCACCAAGGAATTTTTGAAAAAGAATGGCGAATTCACCGTCAATATCGCGCTTGTGGAAGACGGAAGCCCGGTCTTCGGCGTGGTGTCTGCACCTGCCCTTGGCGATATTTTCTGGGGGGGGGCCGGATCCGGATCTTCTGATGGGGCGGTGGACAGCAAGGGCCGGAAGGCCTTCCGGGCCCGGATCGAGGCTGGCGGTATCACCGGAGCGGAGGCCATTTGCGTGCGTCAGCCGCCTGCTGAAGGGCTCAGCGTCCTGGCCAGCCGCTCGCACCTGTCGCAAGAGACAACCGCATTGATCAGCAGGCTGAATGTGGCGGAGCGCCTGTCCGTCGGCTCGTCTTTGAAACTGTGCTGGGTGGCGGCCGGGCAGGCGGATCTCTATCCGCGCCTTGCCCCGACCATGCAATGGGATATTGCCGCTGGAGATGCGGTGGTGAGAGCGGCCGGCGGGGCGGTTGTTTTTGCAGAAACCGGCGCGGATTTTGTCTACCGGGTGCCGGAAAATGCGGTGAAGGACGATCTGCGCAATCCGCATTTCATCGCAGTGAGTTCGCGGGCGCTGCTGCCCCAACCGGCCGCCGCCGTTTGAGCGGGCAGCCAGAAGCAAAGAAACAGTCCAGAGAAAGCCGGTGCGCCGGCCGAAACGGAAAACAAGACCATGAACATGCAATCGAATGGGATCACGCCTGAGCGCCTCAGCAATCTGAAGCGGCTGGAAGCGGAAAGCATACACATCATCCGGGAAGTGGCGGCCGAGTTCTCCAACCCGGTGATGCTTTATTCCATCGGCAAGGATAGTGGCGTCATGCTGCATCTGGCCATGAAGGCGTTTTACCCGTCCAAGCCGCCCTTTCCGCTGCTTCATGTGGACACGACCTGGAAATTCCAGGACATGATCCGTTTCCGGGATGAAACGGCCAAGCGTCTCGGGCTTGATCTGCTGGTCCATACCAACCCGGAAGGGCTGGAAAAGAACATCAATCCATTTGATCACGGCTCCTCCGTTCACACCCACATCATGAAGACGGAAGCCTTGAAACAGGCGCTCGACAAATACGGCTTTGACGCGGCTTTTGGCGGGGCGCGGCGCGATGAGGAAAAATCGCGGGCCAAGGAGCGGGTGTTCTCCTTCCGAAATGCCAATCACGGCTGGGACCCGAAAAATCAGCGGCCTGAATTGTGGAACCTTTACAATGCCCGGGTGGCCAAGGGAGAGAGCATCCGTGCGTTTCCGCTGTCCAACTGGACCGAACTGGACATCTGGCAATATATCCTGACCGAGAACATCCCGATGGTACCGCTTTACCTGGCCGCCAAGCGCCCGGTGGTGGAGCGGGACGGCATGCTGATCATGGCCGATGATGACCGCATGAAACTGCTGCCCGGCGAAGTCCTTCAGGAAAAGATGGTCCGGTTCCGCACCCTCGGCTGTTATCCGCTGACCGGCGCCATTGAATCGGATGCCGACACGCTGCCGGCCATTGTCCGCGAGATGCTGATTGCCCGCACCTCCGAGCGTCAGGGCCGCCTGATCGACAAGGATGAGAGCGCGTCCATGGAAAAGAAAAAGCGGGAAGGATATTTCTAAGATGACGACCAAGGTTCAGGACGCTGCTGAAACGGCAGTCACCGATTATATCCTCGCCCAGGAGACCAAGGACCAGCTGCGCTTTCTCACCTGCGGTTCGGTGGATGACGGCAAGTCGACCCTGATCGGCCGCCTGCTCTACGACACCAAGCTGATTTTTGAGGACCAGCTGGCCGCTCTGGAGCGGGATTCGCGCAAACACGGCACGGTTGGCGAAGATATTGATCTGGCGCTGCTGGTGGACGGGCTGGAGGCAGAGCGCGAGCAGGGCATCACCATTGATGTGGCCTACCGGTTCTTTGCCACCGACAAGCGGAAGTTCATTGTCGCCGACACGCCGGGGCACGAGCAATACACCCGGAACATGGCGACCGGTGCGTCGACAGCGGACCTTGCCGTGCTTCTGGTGGATGCCCGCAACGGGCTGATGGTACAGACCCGGCGCCACGCTTTTATCGCCTCGCTGCTCGGCATCCGCCATGTTGTGCTGGCGGTCAACAAGATCGATCTTGTCGGCTATTCCGAGTCCCGCTTCAATGAAATCCGCAAGGAATTCGAAGTCTTTGCCAATGGCTTTGATTTTGAGACCCTTATGGCCATCCCCATGTCCGCCCGTTTTGGCGACAACGTGTCGGCCAGGGGTGAACACATGGACTGGTACAAAGGCCCGACCCTGCTGGACCATCTGGAAACGGTTGAGGTGGGCGAACAGGCGCTGGAAGCCCCGTTCCGCTTTCCCGTGCAATGGGTAAACCGGCCCAATCTCGACTTCCGCGGCTATTCCGGCACCATTGCCAGCGGCCGGGTGTCTCTGGGGGACGAGCTGGTGGTGGCCGGTCCGGCGAAACTCTCCAAGGTGAAAGCGATTGTCGGCGCCAGTGGCGAGGTTTCCGAAGCGCGCGCGGGCGAGGCGGTGACGATCACCCTTGAAGATGAAATCGACATTTCCCGGGGGGATCTTCTGTCCTCCACGGCCCACCGGCCGGAAGTGGCGGACCAGTTCGCCGCCCATGTGATCTGGATGAATGACGAGCCGCTCCTGCCGGGCCGCCCCTATCTGTTGAAGATCGGGACGCGCACGGTGACGGCGACCGTCTCGGAGATCAAACACAAGATCAATGTGAACACCTTTGAACATGTGGCGGGCAAGACCCTTGAACTGAACGAGATTGCCTTCTGCAATTTCGCCCTGTCCGCTGCCGTGCCTTTTGACCCTTATGAGGAAAACCGGTCCACGGGCTCCTTCATCCTGATCGACCGCATGTCGAATGCCACCGTTGGCGCCGGGATGATCTGGTTCGCGCTGCGCCGGGCCAGCAACATTCATTGGCAGGACCTTGATATCGACAAGACTGCCCGCTCGGAAAAGCTTGGCCAGAAACCGGCGGTGCTGTGGTTTACCGGGCTTTCAGGCTCGGGCAAGTCCACCATCGCCTCAATCGTGGAAAAGAAACTCCATATCGATGGCCGCCATACCTACACGCTGGACGGCGACAATGTCCGCCACGGCCTCAACAAGGATCTTGGCTTTACCGATGCGGACCGGGTGGAAAATATCCGCCGTGTCGGCGAGGTGGCGCGGCTCTTTACCGATGCCGGGCTGATCACTCTCGTGTCCTTCATCTCGCCGTTCCGCTCCGAGCGCCGTCTGGCCCGGGATCTGATGGGAGAGGGGGAATTCATCGAGGTGTTTGTCGATACCCCCATCGAGATCTGCCGCCAGCGGGACCCGAAAGGCCTCTATGCCAAGGCCGACCGGGGCGAGATCAAGAATTTTACCGGCATCGACAGCCCCTATGAAGCACCGGAAAGCCCGGAAATCCATCTGCGCAATGTGGACCGGGACCCGGACGAAATCGCCGAAGAGGTGATCGCCTATCTGCGTGAGCGCGGCTTCCTGAAAAGCTGACACGCCGTTTCAAGGCCGATTGCGGACGGGGAGGGAACGGCCGTTCTCTCCCCGGTTCCGTTCTGGCGTTCGCGGAGGCGATGTCACATAATCCAAGAGAATTGCCGGTCGCCGGGATTTGCCGTTGCCCGGGGCTCCGAAGCCCTTTAAAGACGCCTTCGACGCATTCAATTCAGTGACAGGATGACGGGCGCAGATGAAAACTGTACTGGTAACCGGCTCCGCAGGCTTTATCGGATATTTTCTGTGCACGCGTCTTCTTGAGGACGGTTTCAGGGTCATTGGTCTCGATGCCATGACCGACTATTATGACGTCCGGCTGAAAGAGCGCCGCCAGCAGATGCTTCTGCAGAACGAGCATTTCAAGGCGGTGAACGATCGGATCGAAACACCGGATCTGCTCATGTCCCTGTTCCGCACAGAGGCTCCGGATTTTGTAATCCATCTGGCTGCCCAGGCGGGGGTGCGCTACTCAATTGAAAATCCGCGCTCCTATCTGGACAGCAATATTTGCGGCACGTTCGAGCTTCTGGAAGCGGCCCGGGCCCATCCGCCGGAGCATATGCTGCTGGCCTCCACTTCCTCCGCCTATGGGGCCAACACCCACATGCCCTATACGGAGACCGACAAGGCCGACCATCAGGTGTCGTTTTATGCGGCCACCAAGAAGGCGACCGAGGCCATGGCGCATTCCTATGCGCATCTCTACAGCCTGCCGGTCACCATGTTCCGGTTTTTCACCGTCTATGGCCCCTGGGCCCGGCCGGACATGGCCCACCACAAATTCGCAAAGGCCATTCTCGAGGGCCACCCCATCGACGTCTATAATTATGGCGACATGCGGCGCGACTTCACCTATGTGGAAGATCTGGTTGAGGGCATCCGCCTGCTCATGGACGCCGTGCCTGTGCGCCCGCAGGAGGGGGAAGAAGTGCCCGAGGGCGACAGCCTGTCCCCGGTGGCGCCCTGGCGGATCGTCAATATCGGCAACTCCAAAAGCGTCCGGTTGACCGACTTTATCGACGCCATTGAAGCTGCAACCGGGCGGAAAGCGGAGCGCAATCTGATGCCGATGCAGCCTGGTGATGTTGTGGCCACCTGGGCGAATGCGGATCTTCTGCATCGGCTGACCGGTTACTCCCCCAAGACGTCCGTTCAAGAAGGCGTGGCAAAATTTGTGGCCTGGTACCGGGACTATTATCGGGTCTGAGACCTGCGTGGTCCCAGCGCGCCCAAAGTGATGCCCGCCAGCCGTTTCCTGAACCGATCAGCTTCCGGCAGGCGGCTGGCAGACATCAACCCACTCAGCGCCGGTAATGTCGGCCATGCGTTGCGGCGGGATCTTCACGGCGGCGTTTGTGGCTCCGGCGGCGGGGATGACGATGTCAAAATCCTTCAGCGAGATATCACAATAGACCGGCAGCGCCTGGGCGAGCCCAAACGGGCAGACCCCGCCGACCGGATGCCCGGTCAGGGTTTCCACCTCTTCCAGAGACAGCATCTTGATCTTGCCGCCAAAGGCGGCCTTGGCCTTCTTGTTGTCCAGGCGGGCATCGCCACGGGCCACGAGCAGAAAGATCCTGTCCTTGAGCTGAAAAGACAGGGTTTTGGCAATTTGCCCCGGGGCCACACGATGGGCTTTGGCAGCAAGATCAACCGTTGCGCTGCTTTCGTCAGTCACGATGATCTCAAGATCCGGGGCGGCCGTGGCCAGATGGGAACGGACACTTTCAAGGCTCATGGGGTCTGTCTCACTCCTGATGTGGGGAATACACGTTTTGGGGGATGTGGAAGGGTAAACATATCAACAGGTGTGAAAACGATTTGTGCATATGATTAAAAACCACCTGTTGCAATTTAAGGAAGCATTCATACTGTTTTTAAACGTGCGTTAAATGAGAAGGCCTTATTGCTTATGAAGAACGTAGCAGAGCAATACGTTTTCGCGTTTAGAAGAGCGCCACATGCCAAGGAATGCCCAGATGGCCAGAGCCATGACAACCGCTGAAGAAGTTCGCGATCCGCGTTTGAACGGAACCGAACGGGTTGTCTTGCAGCCGCGTGCGGGCGGGGAGGCCACCTTTGGGCTTCTGCTGGCCAAGAACGTTCTGGTCTGGGGGTCTGTCTCCTTAAGCCTTTATGGCCTCTATTCGTTGTTCTCCCTTTTTTGATCACGCTGCGCCAGAGCCCAGCCTGCAAAGACTGTTCCGTTTGAAGCCGGACCCCAACGTCCGTGTCTTTCGACGTCGGCATGCGCTGCGCCACACCCATCATTCCGACCTCATCAGATAGGTCTCCATCACTTGAATTTGGTCTCAGCCGGAGCCGTGTGTGCCGGTGCCGTTTGTGCCAGAGGCCGCATCCGGCGCCAGCCGGCTGGCGCCAAAGTGATGGCCTGGCCGGAAAGTCTCCGGCAGCGCAAAAGATGCCTGTGTGCCGGTGAGTTCAAAGACAAAACACTCGGCAATAAGATGGGCAATCCCGAAGGAAATCTTGAAGCCCCCGGTTGCCACATATAGGCGCTCAAAGCCTGGCAGGGTCCCAACCAGCGGGTCCCGCTTGTTGCAGCGCGGGCGAATGCCTGCCCATTCGTCCAGAACGGCCCGCCCGGTCAGGTCAGGACAGAAGGCGCTGGCTCTGGCAATCAGCTCAGCGGTGCGCTCCGCAGACGGTCGGGTATCTTCAAAGGTCCGGTCCGACGTACTGCCAACCGCGACCGTGCCATCGTCGTGGGGCACCACATAGAGCCCGTCGCAATAGATTGCAGGCCGGTCCTCCAGGCCAGAGCCATCGAGAAGAAGGGCCTGGCCTTTCTCGCCGCGCCCGATCTGCTCGCCGGTCAGCTGTTCAATCAGGGCGAAGGTGTGAAAGCCGCCGCTTAAGACCAGATGCCGGGCAGCGATGGGCGGGTGCCCGTCCAGCAGCACAAGGCCGCCATCCTCATCGAACCCGGTGACCTTTGTGCCCTCCCTCAACACGCCCCGGGCGGACACAAAGGCGGCAAGGGCGGCAAGATAGGCGCGCGGGGACACCCGCGCGGCCAGGGTTTCATAGACGATGCCATGGGGGGCGGCTTGCGCACTCAGCCAGTCCGAGCGGCTTCCAGCCGGCTCCACCTGATAGGAAAAGCCGGTGTCTTGCGGCCGCCAGCGCAGCTTGCTTTCCTCCGCGCGCTCCAGATGGTGCTCCAGTTTGTCCTGCGTTGTCAGCGGCAGGAGGCGTCCGCAGCGCTTATAGCCGCAGGAAAGCCCGGTCTCCGCTTCCAGGGCAGCGATGTGAGCGTCCAGGGATGCGAGGGCCTGGAACTGGAATTCTTTTTTGGGGTTCCAGCGGGCAGGCATGTGCGGCATCAGAGCTCCCAGCAAACCGCCGCTGGACCCGGCGCCCACCTTGTCCGCCTCCAGAACAATCACCCGCAAGCCGTGCTGGAGCGCCCGGTGGGCGATGGACAGGCCGAAAATTCCGGCACCGGCAATGGCAAGATCAAACGGGGCGGCAGCGTCAGGCGCCATGGCAGGGGCAGTCCTCAGGATTGATTGGCTCGCGCGGATCTCTTATGAGATGTGACCACGCTTGGCAAAGGAATTGATGTGGACCGCACATGACCAGGGAAACGGCACCCACGCTTGAATGGCTGCAGGGCGATGTTCCGCGAGCGCCGGACTTTGACGACACCTATTTTTCAAAGGCCGGTGGGCTGGAAGAAACCCGTCATGTGTTTTTGGCCGGAAACCGGCTGCCAGAACGGCTGGAGGGGCGCAGTGCCTTCACGATTGCCGAATTCGGCTTCGGAACGGGCTTGAATTTTCTGACGACTCTGGACGCGTTGGCAGTGGCAGGCCTGAAAACCAGGGTCTGCTTTGTCTCCTTTGAGCTTTATCCGTTCACACGGAACCAGTTGACGCGCGCGCTGGGGGCATTTCCCGAGCTTGCCGCACTGACGGCCCAGCTTGTGGAGTGCTGGGCACCGCAGCCGGGATGGTGCCGGATGGAGATTGCCGGAGCGGAGCTTTTGCTCGGAGTCGGCGATGCCCGGGAGCTGATATCGGATCTTGTTCTGGTGCGGGAAGCAACGGCCTCAGGAGTGCCCCCCGGCGCTGTCGTGATCCCGCCCGTGGATGCCTGGTATCTGGACGGGTTCAGCCCGGCCAGAAACCCGGAACTCTGGGGGGACGCGCTTCTGGCCAAAACCGCGGCTCTGACCGCCGAAGACGGGACGCTTGCGACCTATACAGCGGCTGGCTGGGTGCGCCGCAATCTTCAGGCAGCCGGATTTGCCGTGGAAAAGAAACCGGGCTTTGCAGGCAAACGGGAAATGGTCGTGGGCTGGAAAATGGCAGACAAGACCTTTCGTTTTCGGGAGTTAAAATGATGTCGGGAAACCACACATGCACAGTCCTGGGCGTGCTTTTGCCGGTCCTTGTTTTGCCAGCTCTTTGTGGAGAGGCCGCAGGGGCAGCCGACTTCGATCCGGCCCCTGTTGCACATGTGGTTGCGGAGGCTGAAGCGCGTCTGGGCGCCCGGGTTGGCGTGTCAGTCATTGAGACACATTCCGGCGGCACCTGGTCCCATCGAGGTGGGGAACGTTTTCCCACAAACAGCACGTTCAAGACCTTTTTGTGTGCGGCCTTGCTGGAGGCGTCGGAGAGCGGAGCCGTGGATCTTGAAGACGCGGTTTCCATTCAGCAAAGCGATATTGTTTCTTATTCGCCGGTAACAGAAAAACGGGTCGGCGGCGCTCCCGTCACGCTTGAGGACTTGTGCAGGATCACGGTAACGGTCAGCGACAACGGGGCGGCCAATCTGGTCATGAAGGCGGTCGGTGGGCCCAAGGGGGTGACAGCCTATCTGCGCGCGATCGGCGACTCGGCAACGCGGGTGGACCGCTGGGAACCGGATTCCAACAGCGGCATTCCGGGAGATGACCGGGACACGACCACACCGGACGCCGCTGCGCGCAGCCTGCAAAGTCTTGTTCTGGGGAGTGCCCTGCCGGAGGCTGCGCGGGCAAAGCTCACCGGCTGGCTGGAAGGCAACACAGTTGGTAACGCAACCTTGAGAGCCGGGCTGCCAAAGGACTGGCGCATCGCCGACAAGACCGGTGCGGGCCAGAACGGATCGCGCAACAACATTGCCGTCATCTGGCCGCAAGGGCGGGCTCCGGTGGTGATCGCGATCTATATCACCCAGACGCAGGCGAGTTTTGACGACCGCAACAAGGCGATTGCCGAGATCGGGGCTGCGCTGGCTGAGAGCCTGACACAGCCCTGATACATAGCGTAATTGCGGTGATCCGGGGCATGGGAATCCGTGCCCCGCGGGGCGTCATGTCATTTCCGGAACTGGAGTGATAGCGGTGCCATTGGTAAACCAATTTTTCAGATTGTCCACCACAAGCTGGCCCATGGCATTGCGCGTTGCCTGGGATGCAGATCCTACATGGGGCAGAACGGTCACCCGGGGCAGGTGCAGCAGGGCCTCTGGAACCTCCGGTTCGTGTTCGAAAACATCCAGCCCGGCGCCCAGAATGGTGCCGTCTTCAAGCGCCGTGATCAAGGCCGTTTCGTCAATCACAGAGCCCCGGCCGACATTGATGACAATGCCGTTTGGCCCGAGCGCGTCCAGCACCTCGGCATTCACCGCGTGGTGGGTCTGGGCGCTGCCGGGAGCGACCACCATCAGCGTATCACAGGCGGCCGCCATATCCCGCAAACTGGCATGGTAGGGATAGGCAATGCCGTCCTGCTGCGTACGGCCGTGATAGTGGATGGTCAGGCCGAAACTTTCGGCCCGTTTGGCAATGGCCTTGCCGATCCGGCCCAGGCCGAAAATGCCAAGCGTGCGGCCCTGCAAGGTGGTCGGGGTCAGGGGATAAGCGCCTTTGCCGGTCCAATGGCCGTCCCGCAGCCAGGTCTCGGCCTGGCCGAGCTCGCGAACGGTCATCAGCAAAAGGCCAAGCGCGGTATCAGCGACTTCCTCGCTGAGGACATCCGGCGTGTGGGTGACCATCACCTTGGCATCAAGGCAGGCCTTTGTGTCGACATGGTCATAGCCGACGCCGAAACTTGCCACGATTTCCGCATTTGGAAGGGGGGCCAGAAAGGCCTCATTCACCGCCGTTCCGGTCAGGGCCACACCCCGGATCTGCGCCCCGATCTCCTTCAGGAAAGCAGCCGGGTCGGCCGCCTCATAGAGCCGGTGAACGGAAAAGGCCGCGTCTAGCTGGTCTTCCACAAGCGGCAGCATCTTCTTGGCAATCAGGATATCGGTCTTGGGCATGGGCAATCCGGAACGGCAATTACAGGTAGGTGCCTCTAGACCTTACAGATTCAGCCCTGCAAGAAAAGCCCGAATTGAGGTGGTACAGGCCTGCCGCTTGTGGTGTCTGCGAAGATTTGTGTTGCCTTCGGTGGTGCCAAATCACCAGATATATCGGAACGCTCCGCTGAAACCTTGTGTGCGGAGCGTTCCGATTGTTGTTTGCCGCAGGGCTGCGGCGCTATCTTAAACCCGCTCCAGGCCCACCCGGTCCTGTTCGGTCCAGACCATGGAGAATCGGCGCCAGCCTTCGCCCGGGATGTTGAGCTCCAGCGGGTCGAGAAGTGCGCGGTCCGGGGGGATAATGCAGCAGCCGCTATCGGACATGTTGAGAAGAAGGACCTTGAAGTCCCCGGCCGGGTCGCGCGCAGGAACCTGCTGGTTCACATCGGTGCGCGGTTGGGAGCGCCGTTCGGTCTCATCTAGCGACGCCTGGATGATGGCAGGAATTTCCTCGCGCATGGTCTGGGCGGCGGCGGCCATGGCCGTGGTCTTGTCATTCATGGCGGTGGAAAAGGCGAGGGTCTGCTGGGCAATCTGGGCGACGTCCGACATGCCCTCGGTGATGCTGCCGACCGCGCTGCCGCTGTCATTGACAATCTGGCCGAAATTCTCCGTGGTCACCCGCTGCTCTTCCGTCGCCGAAGCCACGGAGGCAGCCATTTCGCTCAGACGCCCGATGCTTTCGATGATCTTGTCGATGGAGGAGACCGCAGCCCCTGTCTTGCTTTGAATGGTGACGACCTGCTCGGAGATCTGTTCGGTGGAGCGGTTGGTCTGCTCGGCCAGTTCCTTGACTTCCGAAGCCACGACGGCAAAGCCCTTGCCGGCTTCTCCCGCCCGTGCGGCCTCGATGGTGGCATTGAGCGCCAGCAGATTGGTCTTTTCGGCAATGTCGCTGATGACAGAGACAAACTGGCCGATATTTTCCGCCGCGCTGGCCAGCTCGCCAATGGTGTCATGGGAGGAGGAGGACAAAGACACAGCCTCGGTGGTCAGTTCATGGGTCTTGTCGGTCTTCTCGGCAACCTCGCTGATCGCCGTCAGCAGGCCTTCGGACAGTTCGCCCGCCTCTTCGGAGCGCCTGTGGGTTTCCTGGGCCTGGGACAGCAGGTCATTGATCCGCTCATGAGCGCGCTCCAGCTCGGTCCGCATGTTGCCGGACTGGATTTCCACTTCGTCCGCGCTCTTGGCAATCGTGGCAATGCCCTGGTCGGTCTTGTCCTTCACGTCGGTCGCCATCATCGTCAGGGTCTCACGGCGCTGCCGGATGTTTTCCCGCTCCACCTCTTTGCGGTCTTCCTCCAGCTTGCGCATCATCAACAGCTTGTCTTTGAAGTGGCTGAAGGCCCTCGCCAGATCGGCGATTTCGTCATTGCCCTTCACGTTCACTGCGGCGGTCAGGTCATTGTCCGCCAGCCGGTTGAGGGCATCGACAACCTTGCGCAGGGGCTTGGTCACCGTCATATGGGCAATAACTGCGGAGACAACGATACCGGCCAAGGTCGACAGCACAGCCACGATGATGAGAATGCGCACAGTGTCGCGTTCATGCTGTTCCGCCGCGCGGGTTGCTTCAAGGGTGAACCTCTCGATCTCATGCAAAAGCTCCACCAGTGTGTGGTTGAGTTTTTCTTCTTCCGCTTCAATCGTTCCGAGGAGGCCCTGTGCCTTGTCGATCTCATTGGTGCTGGCAAGAGCGATGATGTCTTCCGCGTGTTTGTCATAGATCTTGTGTTCGGTTTCGATCCGCTTAAGGGTTTCAAGCACGTGACTGATTTTGGCGCGGGTCTTGGTGTCGTAGGAGTGTTTCAGCGCTTCTTCGGCAATCCGTTCGCCTTCGAGGATTTCAGCGTCCACCAGCTTTGCATATTCAAGGAATTTCTGCTCCGCTTTCCGGCGTTGCTCGTCGATGTCCCCGGTTGCTAGACCATTCAGCCGCAGAAGCCGTTCAAAGAGGATCGATTGCTCCAATTGATGGGAGGTGATCCGGCTGATCACTTCGGTCAGGGGAATGTCGGATTCCGCGATGGTCTCAAGTTCCCTTCCGATCTTGTTCAGCTGGCTCACGCTAAAGATGGATTGGGCGATAATAACCAGACTGAGAAAGGCAACTATAGAAAGTACTTTAGCGGCAACTGAAAGACGGACGTGCATTGCTAGGGCCTCTTTGAAGTTTGGCAAGAGCCTGTTTCAAATAAGATTGTACTGAGATATGAAAAAAAACTTACGGTTTTAATTGTGGGTGAAAAGCTTAATCAGAAGCTGAAGAGTATTGTAAATTATAATAATGAGTGAATTGATTCAGTTTTGTTTGCGAGTTGGTGGTTTTGACAATAATAAATTTTCACGCTTTTTGGTGGTGTGGCAAATAAAATGTGTAGATAGGCTTTTTGCGTGCATTTCCCGGTCAGGATTCGGTGTCGTTTTGCCGGGTTGGCGCGCAGTAAAAGACCTTGCGGCCGGATTTGGGGCGCCGGAACTTGCTGAAAGGGCCGAAAACGTCTGACCTGTCAAAGACGGAGAGGAAACCACAGCATCTTGGATTTGAGACGGGCCCATTTGATCCCGGCGCGGGGTTGGCCGGGCGGTCGTTCCTTTTTTGGGCTGAACCGGTCGGCAACGTGTGAAGCCCATTGCCCCCGGCAGCCATTTCCCCTAAAAGTCCCGGCAGAATTCCAAAGAATCCCGTCAGTTTTCGAAAGTGGAGAAGCGGAGCCCCATGGCGCGCCAGTTCATCTATCACATGCACGGCCTCTCCAAGGCCTATAACGACAAGAAAGTCCTCGACAACATCCACCTGTCCTTCTACCCGGATGCCAAGATCGGCATTCTGGGCCCGAACGGGGCGGGTAAGTCGACGCTTTTGAAGATCATGGCCGGGCTCGACAAGGAGTATACCGGCGAGGCCTGGGCAGCTGAAGGCGCCAAGGTGGGCTATCTGCCGCAGGAGCCCCAGCTCAATCCAGACAAGACGGTCATGGAAAACGTTATGGAAGGCGTGGCCCACAAACAGGCCAAGCTCGACCGCTATAACGAGCTGATGATGGACTACTCGGATGAAACCGCCGAGGAAGCCGCCCAGCTTCAGGACGAAATCGACGCCCAGGACCTGTGGAACCTGGAAAGTCAGGTCGAGATGGCCATGGAAGCCCTGCGCTGCCCACCCTCCGACAGTGCGGTGGAGAACCTGTCGGGCGGGGAACGCCGGCGGGTGGCCCTGTGCCAGCTGCTTCTGTCCGAGCCGGACCTGCTGCTGCTCGACGAGCCGACCAACCACCTGGACGCGGAAACCGTGCATTGGCTGGAACGCCACCTGCGCGAGTTCAAGGGCTCTGTCCTGATCATCACCCACGACCGCTACTTCCTGGACAATGTCACCGGATGGATTCTGGAGCTCGACCGGGGTCAGGGCATCCCCTATGAAGGCAATTATTCGGTCTATCTGGAAAAGAAGACCAAGCGCATGGAGCAGGAGGGCCGCGAGAACATGGCCCGCTCCAAGGCCATTGCCCGCGAGCGGGAATGGATGGGCATGAGCCCGAAAGGCCGTCAGACCAAATCCAAAGCCCGTATCCGGGCCTTTGAGGACCTGCTGTCCGCCCAGGAAGAGCGTCAGCCGTCCATCGAGCAGATCCTCATTCCGGTTGGCGAACGGCTCGGCGCGAATGTCATTGAGGTCGAGGGTGTCTCCAAGGGCTTTGAAGACCGGCTCCTGATTGATGACCTGTCCTTCAAGCTGCCGCGCGGCGGCATTGTCGGCGTGATCGGCCCGAACGGGGCCGGGAAGTCGACCCTCTTTAAAATGCTGACCGGTCAGGAAAAGCCGGACAGCGGCAAGGTCGTTATCGGCGACAGTGTGCAGCTCGGCTATGTCGACCAGTCGCGGGATAAGCTCAGCCCGGACAAAACGGTTTGGGAAGAGATTTCCGGCGGGGCCGAGGTGATCTATCTCGACGACAAGGAAATCAATTCCCGCGCCTATTGCTCGTCCTTCAACTTCAAGGGCCCGGCCCAGCAGGCCAAGGTGGGCGACCTGTCCGGCGGTCAGCGCAACCGGGTACATCTGGCAAAGGTCCTCAAACAGGGAGCCAACGTTCTCCTGCTCGATGAGCCGACCAACGATCTGGATACGGAAACCCTGGCGGCTCTTGAAGATGCGCTGGAAAACTACGCTGGCTGCGCCGTGGTGATCTCGCACGACCGTATGTTCCTTGACCGTCTGGCCACACACATGCTGGCCTTTGAGGGCGACAGCCATGTGGAATGGTTCGAAGGCAACTTCGAGGATTATGAAAAGGACAAGGTCCGCCGCCTCGGCGCGCACGCCGCCGACCCGCGCCGGATCAAGTACAAGCCGCTGACGCGTTGATCGCGCTCAAAACTGCATAAAAAATGCTGAAAAGGGCAGTCAAGTGACTGCCCTTTTTGCGGTAGGGAAGGACCATGTCTTTCCTGATGCGGTTTTTCAATGTCTTGTTTGCCGCCTTTGCCTGCCTCGCCGGGGCGGGGGTCTGGGCGCATGCCGTCTGGCCTTTAAATGTCGCCGGGCATTTTCAGGCGCAATTTGTTCTGGCCGGTTTGGGGCTGGCCATCCTGGCCTGCATAAAGCGGCAGTTTGCCTTTGCGCCGCTGGCTCTGGTTCTGGCGGCTATATCCCTTTTGCAGATGGACCTTGGCAGCACGACCCGGTTCGTGGAACCGGGCGCCGGGAAGGGCACCCCGGTCAGGGTGGGGGCTCTCAATTTGTTCGGCCGATCCGCTGCACTGGACCGGCTGGCGCAGGAGCATGAAAAAACGGCATTTGATATTCTCATCCTGACAGAGCTTCCCGGGCCAGCGGATGCGGCCCTTCTCGTGTCCCAGGGGCGTTTGTCGCGGCGGCGCTGCAGCTCCTCAAGGACGTGATCGATGGTTTGCTGTGCTGTGCGGAGCGTTCCTGTCTCAAGGACAGTGTCGATCCGGGGCGAGGACAGCTTTGGAATGTTGCCTGCAGAATCTCCGTTCAGAAGCAGGGCATTCGCAGCGGCGAAAACCTAAAGTGCCGTCCCGATCATGTGCCTCTGGATTTCGGAGACCGGCGCTTTATTGGTGATCTGGCCTGACATGTTGAGGAAAAGAAAACCGATACGCTGTGAAAGCAGACGCTGGCGTCCGAAAATTTTGATCAACTTGCCGCAGGCGTTTTCGCTCGTGAGTCTCACGCATGCCGCGGATGTTTCGAGAATTATATTTTTTCGAAACAGTATCCTGAAACGAAATCTTCGAAGGCAGAAATAGGACGCAATATTGCCGAAAGTTTAGCGTGGCCCAGTGGGCTGCGGCTCCGAATACATTTCTGATGTCGAAGGCCACAGCCTGTGATCAATTCATCAAGAGGAATTGTTGGTGCTTTCCCTGGCTGTCCCCTAAAACCAGTTCTGGTCAGTCTGGTGCATTTGCCTATCGGACCGAGCCACGCGGACCTGTGTCTTACCGCACTGCCAGACCCTCGAAGGAGGCCCAAATGAGCGACCAGCTTTCCTTGCTGCCCGCAGCGATCAAGGTGACCCCGAAATTCAAGCTTGCCGGTACGGTGACCGGTGTCTATCGCACAGCGCGGCCGGAGGATTTCCAGACCGAAGCTGTCGAGGATCTGGAGCTGACATTTGAAGGTATTCCGGGGGACCGCCATGCCGGGTTCACCCGCAAGTCCGGCGGACGGGAGCCCTGGTATCCAAGGGGCACCGAGATGTGCAATGAGCGGCAGATCTCGCTCCTGTCCAATGAGGAACTGGCGCAGATTGCCGAAAAGATGATGCTTCCCGAGGTGAGGCCCGAGTGGATCGGCGCCAACGTCACCCTGTCCGGGCTGGCCAGCCTGACAAGGATACCGCCGCGCACCCGGCTGGTGTTTGAGGGCGGAACCGTGATCCGGGTGGACGGGGACAATGCCCCGTGCCGGTTTGCCGGTGAGTCCATTGCCGCAAACTATCCGGACCGGGAAGGGCTGGACCTGATGTTTCCCCGGGAAGCCAGGGGCCTGCGCGGTCTTGTGGGCTATGTTGAAAAGCCAGGGGTGATCCGGGCCGGAGAGGCTGTGACCGCCCATGTGCCGGAGCAGTGGATCTACCCGAAAGAAAGCTGAGGAGGTCCGAAGCCCCTGAGGCGGAAGGTCTTCCGTTAGCGCAGGGGTCAGGATCCATTTGGCAGAGACTGCCCTCCCCAGACACCAGAAGAAGGACAGGAGATACATGCTTCCACTTCATCATATGGTTGGCGGCGCGCCGCAGCCGGTTGCTCCGTTTTCCCACGCTGTGGAGGCGGATGGCTGGGTGTTTGTAACCGGCCAGATGCCAACGGCCCCGGACGCGCCGGAGGCACCCTTGCCGGGCGGGATCGAGGCGCAGACAAAACGGGTGATGGAAAACCTGAAACTGGTGCTCAAGGGCGTCGGGCTCGGACTTGAGAATGTTGTCTTCGCAAGGGTTTATCTGACAGAATTCAAGCGCGACTATGAGGCGATGAACCGGACCTACAGCGCGTTTTTTGCCGAAGGCAAGCTGCCGGCAAGAACCTGCGTCGGGGTCTCCGGGCTGGCGGTTGATGCCCTGGTGGAGATTGATCTGGTGGCGCGCCGTCCCTAGCACATGCCGTGTTCATATGGATGCAAACCTGTTTGTCTTTTCCGTTGAAATCACTGGTCCTGGTTGCCGGATTGTTGAGCGCCTTGGCAAGCGCTTCACCGGTTTGCCGCACGTGGGCGGGACCGTCACAGGATCTCTTCGTCTTCAGCGCCGGACACAGTCCGGTTGCAACCCCAGTCCCGCAGCATGTTTCCCATGGCGTCCAGCACAAAGTGTCGGGCAGAGTCCCGGTCATAGCCCTCCGCCAGCAGCGCATCATACTCCGTGTGCACATGGCGGACATGACTTGTTGTGGCCTGCCAGAGCGAAATGGAGGGTGGCAAATGCCTCAGATGACCTGCAAGGGCTCCGGCAAGGATTGCTTCCGCATCGCCAAGAGGAACCCGTGGCAAGAGGGCTCTGAGGGCCTTGCGCATCTCTTTCTGCCGCTTGGTGCCGCCGGTCATGCCGATTGATCCTGCCGGTTGGTCGTTCTGAGGGGCGGGGCTGCGCATCGTCCCTGAACGGCCGTTTCTGGAGTTTCCGGTCTTATACATAGCGTCATTCCGGCGGTCACTCTCCTTCCATGCGTCTTGGGGCGCTTCATATCGACCCGCATCCTAGACTCAGGCGAAAGGCTGACGGATTGACGCGGGGTGGTTTCCCCGGTGTGTCAGGCGCTGTTCAGCCTCAATGCGTCCTGACCGGTTGCGGCAGGAAGGGCCAGTCCGGCAATGGTCCCGGTCTCCTGCGCACTCCTCAAGATGTCTTCGAAGGGCAGGGGGGGCGAAAACAGATAGCCCTGGACAAGATGGCAGCGCAACGCCTTCAGGAGGGCCAGCTGGTTAGGGTCTTCAACCCCTTCCACGATGCAGAGCATTTTCATGGAACGGCACAGATTGATGATGGAGGTGACAACTCCTCCGGCCACCGGTTCGTGAATGCCGGTCACAAAGCTGCGGTCTACCTTGACGCAATCGATCGGCAGCCGGTGCAGATACCCAAGGCTGGAATAGCCCGTTCCGAAATCGTCCAGGGCGAACTTCACTCCCGCCTCGCGCAGGGTTTTCATGCAGGTCTCTGCCGCCTCGTAGCTTCCGATGACCGAGGTTTCAGTGATCTCGAAAGTGATCCGTTGCGCCTTGAGACCATGGCGTTTGATGGTTTCTAGAAGCGCGTTTGCCTTCTCTGTAGACGTGATGTCCTGGGCCGACAGGTTAAAGGAGAGATGCAGCTCTCCGGGAAGCTGCTTCAGTTGTCTCAAAGCCTTGTCGAACAGCGCCAGGGTGAGCCTGTTGATCTGCGCGGTCCGCTCTGCGACGGCAATGAAATGTTCCGGTTTGACCGGCCCCAGAACCGGGTTCGTCCAGCGCGCGAGGGCCTCAAAGCCCACAATCGTGCGGTCAGACAAGGAGACCACGGGCTGGAAATAGACTTTGAATTCAGCGTCGAAATCCGCGGATTGCAGTGCGCTTTCAATAGCATTTTCAGACCGTATGCGGGCCTCGTGCTCTTCGGAGAAAACTGTCGTGCCGCCCCGGGACACCTGCTTGGAATTGTAAAGCGCGTAGTCGGCGCGGTCGAACAGTTCATGGGCGGACCGTCCGGCTTCCGGGAACAGGGCAATGCCGCAGGACGCGCCGACCGAAACATTCATGTCGCCAATTTTGAAGGGGGCGCTGATCCGGTCAATGATGGCCTGTCCGGTCTCTTCCGCCTTGTCCGGGGGGCCGGCAAACAGGAAGCCGAATTCATCGCCACCTAGGCGGCAGATCTGGGGCCCCTTCGACTCAAGGGATTTCAGCCGGGTTCCCACCTCTGCCAGCAGCACATCGCCTGCCTTATGGCCATAGGTGTCGTTGACCGGCTTGAAACGGTCCAGATCAATCAGGCCGACTGCGAAGGTCTCGCCGCTGCTGTCCGCGTCCTTGATCATCTGCTCAACGCGCTGAAAGAAGAAGCGCCGGTTGGGCAGGTCGGTCAGGGCATCTGTCTGGGCAAGGCGCTCGTTCTCCGCGTTGAGGCGTTCGGTTTCCTTATGCTTGGCAGCGAGCACAACCTGAGAGCGGACCAGTTTGCAAAAGCCGGAATACGCGCTGATCAGCACCTGAAGGGCAACCAGGCAGACAAGAAAAATGTTCATCCCGATGGCGAAATAAACATCCTTGTCCTGTTGCATGTAGTAGATGAGATAAGGAATCGTCACGATGGACATGACCATGAAGGCGGCCTGAGGCAAGTTTATCAGGCAATAGATGCAGCCCATCACGGTGATGGCGATGAACAGGGCCACATGACCGCGCTCTTCCGGTCCGCCATAGCCATCCAGCGTCAGGGACCAGGAAATATAGCTCACGGCGACAAGGCTGCCGATGACAACGGTTTGCCGCAGCCTGCGGATCGCTTCTTCCGGGGTGGGCGAGATCCGTTTGGCGCGGAGCCAGCTGACCAACCGGGCAAAGGATACAAGCAGGATCGGTATCAAAACGCCGACAGTCAGATAGGTCGGAGCAACGTCCAGATGCGTGTAGGACACGGCGATGGCATTGACCATCAGCAGCGCATAGAGCGAGGGGATCTGGTTCGACAGTTCATTATATTGTGCTTGAGCGATCTCCGGATGACGGGGGTCGATCATCATCCATCTCAAGAAAGCCCGGACTTTGTCCATCAGTCCCTCCAAATTAGGCATTTTCAAAAGGGATCAATTTATATGAAACGCTAGAATGCCACCTATGGTTCTGAAAAGGCATTAATTTGTCCAGTTTGATTTAGTCTTCAAGTTGTAACATCGCAGGAAAGATCCTGAAAAAGTGTGAAAGCCCTTTGAAAATAAGTGCGTTTCCGGGCTTGGAAATAAGAGCGCCGCCCTGGAAACTTCAGGAAAAATAAGCCGCGCCAGTAAAGCCTGCGAAATATTATATATTCCTCTGCGTATTTTTCGAATCGGTATTGAGTTTTGAAGTCGCTTCCTCTGTATTTCTGGTGGAAACCAAGAAGCTGTCAAAGGGGGGAGTATTTGGCAAGAGAAGTGTTTTTTTATGCGCAAAAGACCCTATATTGGCCAGCATGGCAGATCGCACCCGTACACGGCTCCTGAATGCTCTGAAATCCGCCGGACCGCAAACCGCAGCGGCTCTGGCCAAGGATCTGAACGTGACCTCGGTTGCTGTCCGTCAGCATCTGGACGGCTTGCAGAGCGACGGGCTTGTGGAGTTTGAAGATCTGAAAGGCTCAGTCGGGCGGCCCAAACGGGTTTGGGATCTGACCGGTGAGGGCCACGGGCAATTTCCCGACAGCCATGCCCCGCTGATCGTCGGGCTGCTGGATGGGGTGGAAACCTTATTCGGCGAGGACGGCCTTGAAAAACTGGTAGCCCACCGGGAGACAAAGTCCCGGCAGGTCTATGGCGAGGCCATGAAAGACGCGTCCGGGCTCGCCTCGAAGGTTGACCTCCTGGCCGGTCTGCGCAGCCGGGAGGGCTATATGGCCGAGGTCGTGGAGGACGAGGACGGGTTTCTTCTGGTCGAGAACCACTGTTCCATCTGTGCCGCAGCGACCGCCTGCCAGACGTTCTGCCGGTCAGAGCTTGCCCTGTTCAAGGACGTGCTGGGACCTGGCGTGAGGGTCGAGCGTGTGGAACATCTGCTCGCCGGGGACCGGCGCTGCATGTATAGAATAAAACCTGAGACCTGACAGCGAGCGTTCGGTCTGAAAGAGCGCAGCGTCCCACGTTGAGCCGTTCTGGCAAAAACCTGTTTTGCAGAAGGGGCAGCCTTCATGAATTTCAGACTGCGTCTGGCAGCGCTGATAGACTGGTATTTTCAGCCCTTCGAACAGCACCTGAAACCATTGGATCTGCCGGTGACGCCCCTGCCGGATGACGGCCCGGTCCGCTTGATCTGGCATTTCGCCAAGATGTTCCGGCGCCAGCTTGTGCTCGTTTCTGCCCTTGCCATGCTGGCTTCGGCGCTCGGCATTGCCGGCATCTGGGCGATTGCCTATGTGGTGGACGGGGTCACCGAGGCGGGGCCTGCAGCCTTTCTGAACGCAAATGTCTGGGTGCTGTGCGGTTTTTTCTTCCTGTTTGTGATCCTGTCACCGCTGGTCTTCCTGCTGCGCCAGACCTTTTCCTTCCAGACCGTGCGCATCCTGCTGCCCGCTGCCATGCGCTGGCAGGCCCACAAGGCGGTGGAAGGGCAGGATCTGGCGTTTTTCGAGGACACATTTGCGGGTCAGGTCGCCTCCCGCATTGCCCAGGTCACCAATTCGGTGCACCGGCAGATGATGCTGGCCATTGAGACGGTCCCGTTTCTGCTGATCCAGTTTGGTGGTTCCTTTTTGCTGCTGCTGGCTCTGGCCTGGCCGCTGGCACTGCCGGTTCTGGTCTGGATCGTGGCCAATTGCGTTGTAGCCTGGCTGGCGGTGCCCACCTATTTGCAGCGGGCGGCCCGGGTGGCTTCGGCCAATTCGCGTGCGACCGGGGCGATGACGGATGTCTATTCCAACATTGCCATGGTGAAGCTCTTTTCTGCTGAGGATTCAGAGGCCGGGGCGATCCGCAAGGTGATTGGCGAGACCATCGAGACCCGGCACAGTGAGAACCGGTCCTATATCCTGACCGACAGCAGTGTATATTGCCTGAATGTGCTTCTGGTTCTGGCCATCGTCGTGGTCGGTTTCAAGGGCATGATCTCCGGCTGGGTGTCCATCGGGGATTTCGTGGCGGCCCTCACCGTAACCCGGTCTCTGTCGGCTGCCTCCTCCAGTTTCATCGGCGTTGGCCAGTCGATCACCAGCGCCCTGGGCACGATCAAGGATGCCATGCCGATGATGACCAGCCGCCCGCTGATCACCGACCGTGCCGATGCCTCCCAGCTCCGCGTCTCGGAGGGCAGGATCGTCTTTCAGAATGTGTCCTTTGCCTATCAGAAAGACCGGGCGCACGTGCTTGAGGCCTTCAACCTGGCGGTCGAGCCGGGAGAACGTGTCGGTCTTGTGGGTCTGTCGGGGGCGGGAAAGTCCACCGTGATTTCGCTCCTTATGCGCCTGCGCGACGTCACAGACGGCAGCATCACCCTTGACGGGCAGGAGATCCGCGAGGTGAGCCAGGCCTCCCTGCGCAGCCAGATCGGTGTCGTGACACAGGACATTTCGCTGCTGAACCGTTCCATCCGCGACAATATCCGCTATGGCAAACCGGAGGCGACCGATGAGCAAATCCTGGATGCGGCTCGCGCCGCGCAAGCGCTTGATTTCATTCTTGAGCAAAAGGATAGCAAGGACCGGGAAGGCCTGGACGCCCATGTGGGGGACCGGGGCGTGAAACTGTCCGGCGGCCAGCGCCAGCGGATCACCATTGCCCGGGTCTTGCTGAAAAACGCGCCGGTGCTGGTTCTGGACGAGGCGACGTCTGCGCTCGACAGTGAAGCGGAAAGCGCCATTCAGGACAGCCTTGCCCGGATGATGGAGGGGCGCACAACCTTGGCCGTGGCGCACCGTTTGTCGACCATCGCGGCGATGGACCGGCTGGTGGTGATGGACAAGGGCAGGATCGTGGAAGAAGGCAGCCACCGGGCGCTGCTGGCCCGCGACGGCCTATATGCCCGGCTGTGGCAGCGCCAGTCCGGCGGTTTTCTGGCGCTGAGCGCTGTGGAATGAGGCGGAACAGGAGGCGGCCCGGTTAACGCTAAGGATGGTTTGTTGCTGAAAGACCACCGGCCTTTGCGTATATCTGACAATCAGATGCGGTTGCAGGTGATGTCATGATTTCTCGCGTAAGTTATTTTTGCGGTCTGATCGCGCTTGGCGTTCTGGGCCTTGCAATGCTTTTTGTTGTTCCGTCTTCGAGTTTGTTTTCTGCCTTCTACGATGATGCGGTCTTCCACGAGCATTTCGACGGCAAAGATCCCAGTCTTATGCTGGGAGGACAGATCGAGTTCAATCCCAATTCCACCGACTGGAAGGTCTGGGTTGCCGGAGAGCAACTGACGTTCAGCAACAAGGGGGACCGGAGCGCCTCCTATTATGACAAGATCAAGTGGGTCCGGTTCGATGGTATGGGCCCCGTGTCCCGGGCGGCCGGCATGAGGCTGGCCTTGACGGTGACCTCCCGAAACACGGGCACCGGGGGCGGCGGGATGATGATCGGCTCTGGCCGGCCCGATTTCTATTGGTATTTTTTGGTGGGGCGCAACGGCACGTATCATCTGCTCAGGCGCAAGAGGCGGGGTCTCGAAGTTGCCTTTAGCGGGGAACATCCCGCCATCCGCAAAGAGGCTGCAAACCGGATCAGCTATAAGCTGCAGGGCGATGAGATCCTGTTCTTTGCAAATGGCCGGGAGGTGACACGGGTCCAGGTTGACCCTGTTGCCGGCGGGCAGCACACGCTGGCGCTGGCAGCCTTTGGCAAGGGCCGGTTCCTGTTTGACGATGTCGAGATCACGGGCAAGAAGATCCCGGACTTCCTGTCCCGGCCCCAGATCACGCAAACCAGCACAGCTCGCATGCGGGCTGACCGCTTGTAAGACCAACTTCACTTGAGATCGGTATCAGCCGGGAGTGTCTTTCCCTTGTTGATGCCGGTCCTGTCAACGCATAGGGCAAAATCGCATGGCCCGGATTGGGTGTGAAGCGCGGAACGAAGATCAGCATCTGGACGGTCGCGCCCTAAAAGAAAACAACTTTGCCAAGCAGGTTGTTGATTTAATGAAACATCCGGGACCATAGTCATCCATGGATAAGCGAGCGCGTGCAGAACTCTTCCGGGAACGCCTGTCCGATGCGATCCGCAGCCGGGACATGACCCGCAGCGATCTGGCCCGCACCGCCGGCCTGGACCGTTCCACCGTGTCACAACTTCTGTCGGACGATGCGCCGCGTCTTCCCAATGGCCAGGCCTTGGCTGCCATGGCGGCGGCCCTTGGGGTCTCCGCCGACTGGCTGCTTGGCCTTTCCACCCATCGCGGTGCGGCCGCCGAAGTTCTCGATCAGGCGGTTCAGTTCGCCGAGACGGACAGGCACCCGGTCGATGCGCATTTGCTGGCCTGGTACCGGGATGCGGTGGGGGCCAAAATCCGTCATGTACCGGCCAATCTGCCTGATGTCCTGAAAACGGAAGCAGTCCTTGCCTATGAATATGCGGGCGAGACGTTGCGAACGGCCGGGCAGGCCATCACCGGAACCCGGGATCAGCGGGCGCTGTTGCACCGGGCCGAAACGGATATGGAAATTGCTCTCTCCCGGGAGGTGCTGGAGGGCTTTGCCCGGGGGGAGGGGCTCTGGTCGGGCCTGCCGCCGGCCACACGGCGCGCGCAGCTGGCGGCCATGGGACAAAACCTGTCGGATCTCTATCCCTCCCTCCGTCTGCATCTTTATGGCGCAAATGACCGGTATTCAGTGCCTTTCACCGTGTTCGGCCAGAAATGGGCCGCGCTCTATCTCGGCCAGCGCTATCTGGCCTTTTCCAACACCCGCCATGTACAACTGTTCGCAGGTCATTTCGACGACCTCGTCCGCCACGCGGTCATTCGCTCCCATGAAGCCGGCGCGTTTGCCGCCGGTCTGGCGCAAAGTGTTTGAGGCCGTATTTGACGGCTGTTGAGCAGGGCCGGCCCAAGGGCCGCCCGGCTCCCGGTGACTTTTGCTGAAGGCGCTTTCCAGCTACGCGAAAAAAACATTTTCCGCAATTTTGTCTCTGCGGACCGCCTGTTTGTGGTTGAGGCCGTGAGGCGTTTAGGTGGCGAGGACTACAATTTCAACTTATTTTTCTTGACAAATGAAAACTTTTGTATACATATGTTTACATTATGATGAATTTGAAAATGGTTGGTGAGGTTCATGCCGAAGAGCATTCCAATCAGTGTCAGGCTCAGCGACGATGACGTCGCGTTTCTGGCAGGTTACGAGGTGCAAGGCGCCCGGACGCCAAGTGACAAGATGCGGGAGATCTTGAAGGCAGCCCGGGAGCGGGCAGAAGGTGTGCGGGATGTTGCTGCCTGCGAGGATCTTTTGCGGACAATGGCCCGCCCTGCCGAAAAAGCTTTGCGGCAATTGCAGCGGGAAAGCGGGATCAGATCTGATCTTGTCATGAAACTGTATGAACGGCTGCCTGAAATGATGGCAGAGCTGATTGCCTCTGCGCCGGGGCCGGAACAGGAGAGCCTTGTGCGGTTTGAAGCGGCGCTTTCGGCTGAGCTGTTTTCGCTGATTGAGGAAATTTTCGATCTCGGTCTCACAACGCCCAGCCGGACCTACGACCCTGGATTGATGAGACAGCGTCTGGAGCCGGTTCTGGAAGTGGCGCGGCTGCTGGACAAAAGGAGAGAAACAAAGGGGTAGGGGCCTGGGACCAAAAGCCTGGCCCTGATGCGTTCAAAGGATGGAATGGAAAGGAAGAATAATGGCAGAAGGTCTCGTTTCACGCGTCAAGCGTCTTGTCTCCGGAGGTGTGAACCAATTGGTGGACACCATCGAAAACACATCCCCTGAAACGGTGATGGCGGAAGCCGTCCGGGAAGTGGACCGGGCCATCGACCAGGTCCGTGACGAACTGGCCGCAGTTCTTGCCAACAAGCATCTGGCCAACACGCGCCTGGCTGAGACGACAACGCGCCATGAGGACCTTCAGGGCCAGATTGCCCTGTCGGTCAAGAAAGGCCGCGACGATCTTGCCGAGGCCGCCATCGCCCGCCAGCTCGATCTTGAGGTTCAGATCCCGGTTCTGGAAGCCGCGGTTGCTGATGCGAGCCGCGAGGAAAAGGAACTGGAAGGCTATATTGGCGCCCTTCAGGCGCGCAAACGCGAAATGGAAGCCGAGCTTGCCACATTTCGCCTGACGCAGCAGCAAACCGCGGCAGACAGCGCGGCCGCCGGGAGTGCGGCCCAAAAAGACAGCGTTGAAGGCAAGACCCGCAAAGCGGAAGAAGCTTTTGACAGGGTGCTGAAGACCGTCACTGGCCTTCCCGGAACGGGCATGGCCAACAAGGGCGATGCGGTCAAGCTTGCAGAACTGGAAGAGCTGGCGCGCAAGAACCGGGTCTCTGAACGGCTTGCGGCGATGAAGGCGGCGGCGAAAGACAGTTGAGCATGATCGACTTTCTTCTCGCTGGCCAGAACACGCCGTTTGCGGTCGCCATTGGCTTGATGATCGCGATTGCGCTTGCTGAAGGTGTCGGCACTTTGCTCGGGCTCGGACTCTCCAGCATGGTCGACAGCCTGCTGCCGGACGTCGATCTTCCCGAGATTGATGTGGACGTGCCCGACTTCGATACGAATGTGACGGGTGGGGCGCTTCCAGGAGATCTTGAAACGGTGGCTGCCGGAACGGAGGTCACCGGTCCTGGACAGGGCGTTTTGAGCCGGGTTCTCGGCTGGTTTTGCTTTGGCCGCGTGCCCGCTCTGATAATCCTGGTGATTTTCCTGACCGGGTTCGGACTTGCGGGCTTTGTCCTGCAAGGGCTTGTGCAATCTGTCTCCGGTCTCCTACTGCCGGGCGTTCTGGCTTCTGCCGGTGCCTTTGCCGGGGCGTTGCCTTTCACAAGGGCCGCTGCGCTGGGTTTGTCGAAGGTCATGCCCAGGGATGAAAGTGATGCAGTGTCCAGGCAGAGCTTTGTGGGCAAACCTGCGGTGGTTGTTCAGGGGCATGCCAAAGGCGGGCTGCCGGCTCAGGCCCGCCTGAAGGATGGCACCGGCCAGTCCCACTATCTGCTCGTCGAGCCGGATGTTGAGAACGAGGTGCTTGAGCAGGGCACAAACATCATCATTGTGCGCCAGAAAGGGGCGCATTTCACCGCGATCCGCAATACCAACACCTCATTGACCGGCGCCAGAAGCTGATTCCGGTGCCGGGAAAACACTTTTTCATTCTCTGGATAGGAGTTGAGGAACATGAACCAACTCATGACAATTCTCATTCTTGTTGGCGTGGCTTTTGTCGCGCTGCTTGCCGTCGGCATGATTATTTCGCGGCTGTACCGCCGGTCTTCAAAAGAAGTGTCCTTCGTGCGCACCGGATTTGGCGGGCAGCGTGTTGTCATGAATGGCGGGACGCTGGTGCTGCCTGTGTTGCATGACGTCATCCCGGTCAACATGAATACACTGCGCCTGGAAGTGCGCCGGTCGAATGATCAGGCGTTGATCACGAAAGACCGGATGCGCGTTGATGTTCTGGCCGAGTTTTATGTGCGCGTTCAGCCGACGGTCGAATCCATTGCGAACGCCGCCCAGACCCTTGGACAGCGCACGATGAAACCGGAAGCGCTCAGAGAGCTTGTGGAGGGCAAATTCGTTGACGCCTTGCGGGCGGTTGCAGCTGAAATGGCGATGGAGGAGCTGCATGAGCAACGGGTCAGCTTCGTCCAGAAAGTGCAGGCAGCTGTGTCCGAAGACATCTTGAAGAACGGCCTTGAGCTGGAATCCGTCTCGTTGACCGGCCTGGATCAGACCAACCGGGAGTATTTTAACCCGGAGAACGCCTTCGATGCCGAGGGGCTGACCAAGCTGACACAGGAAATCGAGGAGCGCCGGAAGAAGCGCAACGATATCGAGCAGGAAACGGAGGTTCACATTCAGCGCAAGAACCTGGAGGCGGAGCAGGAGCGTTTGCAGATCGACCGGGACAAACAATTCGCGCAGCTGCAGCAGCAGCGTGAAGTTGAAATCCGCCGGGCGGAGCAGGTGGCCCAGATCGCACAGCAGCAGGCCGAGCGGGAGCGCGAAGCCGAAGAAGCGAAGATCATGGCCCACCAGAAGGTCCGATATGCGGGGATCGAATCCGATCAGGCCGTGACAGAACGCCAGATCGACATGGACCGGCAGGTGCGTGAGCGGGAAATCACCAAGGAGCGTACCGTTGAGGCAGCCAATGTGGAGAAAAGGAAACTGATCGAGCTTGCCGAACAGGACCGCGACATTGCAGTTGCTGCCAAGTCCCGGGAAAAGTCGGAAGCGGAAGCTGAGGCGGATGAAGCGCGTGCCATTGCGGCCCGTGCGGCCGAACAGGTGACCACCGCGCGGTACACCGAGGTTGCGGAACGCGAGAAGCAGATCGAACTGATCGAGGCCCGAAAGGCTGCTGAGATGGACGCCGTTGCCATTACGGTCGGCGCAGAAGCGCAGAAACAGGCAGCTGCCGACCAGGCCGAAGCGGTCCGGATTGCTGCAGAAGCGGAAGCTGCGAAACTCCGCATCGAGGCCCAGGGCTCGGCAGAGGCTGAGAAGCTGCGCGCGGAAGCCGAAAAAGCGCTCTATGAAGTGGAAGCAGCCGGACAGAAGGCCATCAATGAGGCAGCCAACTTGCTGTCACCCGAGCAGATTGCGATGCAAATTCGCATCAAACTTCTGGAGCAATTACCTGAAATCATTTCTGAAAGCGTCAAACCCATGGAGCAGATCGACGGTATCAAGATCATCCAGGTGGATGGTATGACCGGCGGCGGCGCGGGTGCAGCAAATGGGTCTTCCACAAACGGCTCCGGCGGAAATCTGGCCGACCAGATGGTCTCATCAGCCCTGAAATACCGCTCACAGGCTCCGCTTCTGGATGCCATGATGAAAGAGGTTGGTTTGGACGGTTCTGGTCTCTCCGGTCTGACAGCCAGCCTGGGGACGGTGCCTGCTGGGATCTCCGGGGCGGTGGAACCTCCCCATGAGGCGGTGCCGGGAACGGGAGGCAAGGCCGATCTGACGGCGGCCACAAACAAGGCGCCGGGCGCGCCTGCGCCGGAAGTGGCGAAACCCGCCTAAGCCTCTACCGCGATTGGCCCCGCAAGAGCGGAAAAGCCCGGCTGCGTGCCGGGCTTTTTGTCAGGGCTGAGCCGTTCTACCAAGCCCGTTCCAAGAGCTTATGATCAATTGCGCTTGGTCTTGTGCGGCGTCTGGAGTGTGCTGCATGCGGACGGCTTCAAACCGGGCTGTCTATTTGCGCTGACATCTTTGATGTCAGGCCGCGACAGGCAAATCCGCAGAGACGGGATCTGTTCAGAACAGAAACGTGTCCGGGGTCGGGTCGATCTGGTTCCAGCCGGCGGCGGCGTCCACCAGACCGGCATCGGCCCTGACATAGTCTAGAGCATCGGCATATGCCTGCGCGAATTGATCCGCGTCCGCCGCGTTGCCGATGAAGACCTTTTCGATGTTTCTCAAGGTCCAAGTCGTGTCTCCAAAGGTGAAGGTGCCAGTGCAGCTGTCAATCGCCGCTGCCAGATCCGACTGGATGGCGGCAAGCTCCAGATCCGTCACGGCATCGCCGTCAACCTCGACAAAAAGGGCATCAAAGTTGAACTGGCCATCGATCAGGTCGGTGTCCTGCCCACCATCCAGTGTCTGCAGGAAGAGATCGCGGCCCGATCCGCCGAGCAGTTTGTCGTTGCCAGTGCCTCCGGCCAGAATGTCGTTGCCGCGGCCGCCGCTGAGCACGTCATTGCCGTCTCCGCCGGTCAGCACATCTGATCCGGACCCGCCGCGCACCGTGTCGGCACCGCCACCGCCAGACAGAATGTCATTGCCCCGGCCGCCCTGGATCCGGTCGTCTCCAAGGCCGCCAAAGGCCACATCGTTCCCGCTGCGCAGAAAAAGCCTGTCATCACCGGCTCCAGCAAACACGGTTTCGTCCGCACAGGTTCCCCGGAAGCTGTTGCTGTCCGCATCGAGCAAAGACACTTTCCCTGCCAGGGTGTCGGCGGCGAAACGGGCGAAAATGTCATGAGCGGCCGCCGTCGGGTGGTAGGGGTCGAAAAAGAGAACGTCGTCCAGATCAAGACCGAGTGTATCGGGATTGAGAGCGGCCACAACATCCGGCGTGCCGTCGCCGTCCTCGTCGCTGGCAATGAACTCGCCGGGTTTGAGTTCTTCCAATTGCCCGAAATCGTTGATGATCTCCGGATTGCCATCTCCGTCCGCATCCTGAAACGCATGGGGGAAGGAGCCCGTATCCAAAAGGTGGGGTTCTGCTGACAGAAATCCAAACCCGGACAGGTCATCTTGAAGCAGCGCCGAAATCAGGGCGAAATCGACAATTTCGACCTTGGCCCCGGTCGCGGCCGCGATTTGCTCCAAACCCTGTTGCACAAGAGCATTCTGCTGGTCCGACAGGGAGGCAAGATCGGCCACAAACTGCTGTTTTGCCGCTTCCGCCTGTTCCTCGGAAAGGCCTGCGGCCAGCAGGGCCAGTTTGTAGCGTTCCACGGCAAGCTGGCCAACGGGGGCAAAGGTCAGGGGCGCCTGGGTGAAATAGACCAGCGTATCTATGCCTTGGGCGACCAGAGACTGGGCATTGCTGAGAATGGAGCCCACCAGCTCCGTCAGAAAGGCTTCTGCGTCAAAGCCCACAGGAGAGATGGCGGCATAGTCGTTGCCGCCAATCAGGAGAAAGGCGGCCGAGCCTTCCTGAAACACTTCACCAGTCTCCGAAACACCGTTTTGAGCGGCGGCATAGGCCGCTGCATTCTGCACCTGGCCTGTCAGGTTGACATTGTCGGCAACCCGCATCTTGTCCAGCTGGTCCTGGCCAAAGGCCGTTTCGGCAAAAAAATCTGTGACGGTGGCATTCGCGCTGCCGTCGTCATTGGGGGCAAGCTGGTCGGCGGTCAGCCCGTCTTTCAAAAATTCAGTGTCCAGGTTCCGGGAAACGATGGCTTCCTGAATGGTCTGGGTACCGATCGCTTCCGCGCCGCCAAAGGCAAAATTATTTACCTGCTCGGGCGCCACGCCGAGAAGATCCCCGATGCTCTGGCTCCAGACCTGGCCATCGCCGGTGGCTTCCGCGTTGGTGAAGGTGTGATTGTAGCCAAAGGAATCGAGCGGAAAGCCGACCGTCAGCAAACTGGAGAAAACACCATAGAAATTGCCGCCATCGGACAGGGAATCGCCAAAAATGTAGATTTCCGAATATTGGGGATACGGGGATGTCATATTCAACCTCAAATACAATTTTAAATTGCTAAGTGCGGAGATTGCACTTTAGACGGGCTGCATGTCCGAATGATGAAATATATTGATAATTTTACGTATCATTGCAAAGGCAGCCCCCCGGCGGGGATCCTGTGCTCCCATCCCAGGCCCCTTTTTAAAGCTTCTGTCCTTTGGCCCCAGCACAAAACACGGAAAGTGCCGGCTCGGCTGCCGGTCGCAGCTCAGTCTGCCGGTGCGTGTGCGGTGTGCCGGGGTACGCCGTGCTGAACAGGATTCGCCATTTGGGGTCGGATTAACGCCTGAAGGCATGCTTTAGGGAGGCCATGACCTAGTTGTGGCTGCCTTGATGACGCAGGGCCTTGGCAGTGGCAACGCTGCGGACCGGCAGGAAACTGGTCTCGTCCGCCATGGCCCAGTAGGTCGAATAGCCTGGAATATCGTGGCCGTCTTCCAGGAGCGCGTCCTTTTCCAGCCAGGTAAGCGCAGCGCTGGCGGGCAAAATCCCACCGGCGCCTTCCTGCAGGAAAAAATGTTCGGGCCGGAATTCGCTGGGATGGTTTAAACCGGCCGCAGCGGTGAACGCCATCAGGGATTTCAGGGTGTTGCGGTGAAAATTGGCTACCCGTTCCGCCTTGTCGGGAACGACCAGGGCCTGCTGGCGTTTGGAGTCCTGGGTGGCCACACCGGTGGGGCAGCGGTTGGTATGGCAGCTCTGCGACTGGATGCAGCCGACCGCGAACATGAAGCCGCGGGCCGAATTTACCCAGTCCGCGCCCAGGCACATGGTTCCGGCAATGTCGAAGGCGCTGATCAGTTTGCCCCCGGCACCCAGTTTGATGTCATCGCGCAGGCCCGTGGCCACAAGGCTGTTATGCACGAAGAGCAATCCCTGGCGCAGCGGCGTGCCAAGCCGGTTGGCAAATTCGATAGGGGCAGCGCCGGTGCCGCCTTCAGACCCGTCAATGACGATAAAATCCGGCTTGATGCCGGTTGTCAGCATGGCCTTCACAATGGCCATGAATTCCCAGCGGTGGCCGATGCACAGTTTGAAGCCGACCGGCTTTCCGCCCGATAGGTCCCGCAGCTGCTGAATGAAGCCGAGCAGCTCCAGCGGTGTTGAAAAGGCGGAATGGGAGGCGGGGGAAATACAGTCCTGACCGACCGGGATGCCTCGCGCTTCAGCGATTTCCTCGGACACCTTGCTGCCGGGCAGAACCCCGCCGTGGCCTGGTTTCGCCCCCTGGCTCATCTTGATTTCGATCATCTTGATCTGAGTATTTTCGGCCTGGGTCTTGAATTTTTCCGGCGAGAACGTGCCGTCGTCGTTGCGGCAGCCGAAATAGCCGCTACCCAGTTCCCAGACCAGATCGCCGCCGCCTTCCCGGTGATAACGGGAAACGCTGCCTTCGCCGGTGTCATGATAAAAATGCCCGGCCTTGGCGCCCTTGTTCAGGGCCAGAATGGCATTGGCCGACAGGGAGCCGAAACTCATGGCGGAAATGTTGTAGAGCGAGGCGGAATAGGGCTGCTTGCAGTCCGGCCCGCCAATCGTGACCCGAAGTTCGTCATGGTTCTCCGGCATCGGTGTCATGGAATGATTCACCCAGGCATAGTCGCTGGTATAGACATCCAGCTCAGTGCCGAAGGGCAGCACATCCTCAATATTTTTCGCCCGGTCATAGACCATGGAGCGGCGTTCCCTGGAAAAGGGCCGCCCGTCCTGATTGCTTTCAAAGAAATACTGTCTCAGTTCCGGCCGGATCGCCTCGAACAGGAAGCGGAAATGACCGGCGACCGGATAATTGCGCAAGACAGCGTGCCTTGTCTGGTGAAGATCATGCCAGCCGACAAGGGAGAGCGCGAAGAAGACCAGCAACGGCCACAGGAAGTGAATGTTGAAGGCGAACATCAGGACGAATGTCAGGAACGTCGCGACAAGGCAAAGTACAAAAACGATATAGCGGGCAGGAAACACGGCAGGTGACCCCTTTGAAAGCTGGCTATGGACGGGCCGGTGACGGACACCGTTTGGGAGAATCGTTCAATAAGGCCTATTTGTGTCAGGCTGCACGGGAAAAGAAAAGCGCCAAGAGACGCTTGACAGAAAAGGACAAAGTTAGGGCGGTCTTCCGTAACGATAGAGTTTGAGGCCAGCCGCTTTGGCATCTGTCATCGTCTTGCCGCCTCCAACAGCCGGGCCGCTGTGCCGGAGGCACCCGGCTCCTGGGCCATAATGTCCCGGGCGGCTTCGGCCCCCTTGGTGAAGCCTGGCGTTTCCAGATCCTTGAGGGCCTGGGACAGAGCATCCGGGGTCAGGTTCTTTTGCCGGATCGGGGCTGGGCCAGCCCCAATTTTGTGCACCTGGCGTCCCCAGAAGGGCTGATCGGCAAAAACAGGGCAGACGAGGGAGGGCTTGCCCCAGCGCAGGGCCTCATGGGTGGTTCCAGCCCCGCCATGGTGGACAACTCCGGCGCAGCGGGGAAACAGCCAGCTATGGGGAGCTTTACCGATCAGATGGATCTTGTCTGACAGCCCCTCCGGCAGTCTCTCCGCGAAAGCCACAGTGCTCAGGCCGCCCCAGCCGCTGGCCAGAATGGCCCGCTGTCCGGTCTTTTCAAGAGCTCTTAAGACTATCTGAGTCAGCCGCTCGGGGTCCCGGCTCGGCATGGAGCCGAACCCAAGATAAAGGGGCGGGGCGCCCTCGCCCAGAAACCGGGCCAGATCCTCCGGCGGGGTATAGTCCGGATCTGGCTCAGTGAACCAGTAGCCGCACTGCCAGTATTCGGCGCTCCAGTCTGGCGGTGTTGGTACCAAGGCCCGGGAATAGGCCTGCAGAGACAAGGCCTTGCCGCCATTCCAGGGGGCCGCGTCCGGAACAAACCCGTCAAGGCTGGAGCCGGGCATGGCGATTTCCCGGGCGGCTTCGGCGCGGATCGGTGGCAGCAGGCTGCGCAGCCCGGCTGCCATTACCGAACGGGCGAGGGCGTAGCTCGTGCGGTTGAGAAAGGAACCCATGCCAGGCCAGCCAAACAAGGCCACGGGAAAGGCGCCGGTGGGGGCGGTGACGGGCTGCAAGACGGTGGGCAGGGCGGGAACGCCCAGACGGCGGCCCAAAAAGGTCATAACGGCAGCTTTGGGATGAAATAGGATCAGGTCCGGCTTTTCAGACAGGCCCGTCGTCCACAGGGACCGTGTCACGTCTCTTTGCACAGAGATATTCTGCCGGGCGGCCTTGATCATACCGGTGACGGACCGCAGCGCGGCCTTGATGTCCGGCTGCTGCAAAAGCTGTTCGAAATTGACCGGAAGCGGGCGGTAGCGGGCCCCGGCCGCCGAGGCCATCTCCTCAAAGCCTTCGCCGGTGCACAGAACCACCTCCGCCCCGTGCTGAGCAAGCGCCCGGGCAAGGGCCGCATAGGGCTGCACGTCCCCGCGCGTGCCAAGGGTTGCGATCAGGATTCTGGGGCTGGTATCTGACATTCTGTGTCCTGGGACGGAGGGCGGGAAAAGGGTCCTGGAACTTGGGACCTGGGAGACCAACAGGGCCGGCCGACTGTGTCTGGCAAGTGGCGTTTGCGGCTGGAAATTGCAAGCGCGGCCCGGAACAGCCTAAAGCATCGTGCGATCAGTCTGCACGATTTGACCGGATCTGCTTTCCAGCATCAAATGGTGCAAACTTAGCGCACGAGGCTCTAGTTTGACGGGCGGCCATTGAACAATCCGGAGTGGTATCGGCACATGCAGACTGTTATTTCCCTGCGCACTCAAGGGCAGGGCCTCTACGAATTCACCGCCTCCGTCCGCTCGTGGCTGGGGGAGGCGGGCCGGATGAGCGGGCTGTTGACCCTGTTCGTCCGCCATACCTCCTGTTCTCTGCTTATTCAGGAAAATGCCGATCCGGATGTTCAGGTGGATCTGAAAGCCTTTTTTGAGCGGCTTGTGCCTTCCTCCGATCATCCGGCCATGGGCTATCTTACCCACACCTATGAGGGCCCGGACGACATGCCGGCCCATATCAAGGCGGCGCTGCTGCCTGTCTCCCTGTCGGTCCCGGTGGACAGCGGGGAGATGATGCTGGGCACCTGGCAGGGCCTCTATCTGTTTGAGCACCGCAGCCAGCCGCACCAGCGTCAGGTGGCCGCGCATTTTCTGGCAACATCCTGACCCTGGAAGCGCCCTGGCGGATTACTTCCGCAGTGCAGGCAGGCCGACGCCAGTGCTCTCAAAGCCGCCATCGGACGCAATAATCTGGCCGGTTACGTAGCTGGCCTGATCAGAGCACAGGAATACGATAACATCTGCAATTTCCCGCTCGCTGCCATAGCGGTTGAGGGGGATTGCATCGTGATAGGCGTCGATGATCTCCTGGCTGTGCACCGCCATGGCAAGTTTGGTGCGCACAGGTCCCGGGCAGACACAATTGGCCCTGACACCAAATTCGCCGAGTTCCGCCGCCTGCTGTTTGGTCAGCTGGATGACGGCGGCTTTGGAGGTTCCATAGGCCACCCGCAGGGTCGAGGCGCGCAGGCCCGAGATGGAGGCGATATTGACCAATGCGCCTTTCGTTTCCTTCAAGGCTGGCAGGACCGCCTGGGACAGCAGGAAGACCCCGTCCAAATTGGTGGCCATCACCGTCCGCCAGGTCTCGAAACTGGTGTCTTCCATCGGGCCGAACCGGGCAACGCCCGCATTGTTGACCAGCGCATCCAGCCGGCCGAACCGTTTCAGGATCGCTGGAACGGTCCCGGCGATCTCTGTCTCGATGGAGACATCGCACACAAAGGGGGCTGCGTTCTGAAGCCCTTCTGCGGCACGGGTCAATTCTTCGCCGTCCCGGTCAAGCATGGCAACCTGCCAGCCCCGGTCCAGAAACAGGTGTGTTGTGGCCAGCCCGATACCGCGTGCTGCGCCCGTGACCAAAGCAACCTTCGCTGCCATGTTTGCTCCACTTGGATTGATTTTCTTGAGCAATCTGAAAGATGGACGCAGAGCTTATACCAACCTGAATAGATAGAAACCCATCTTATGGCGCTGGTGCGGATTGGCCGGCAAGGCGCGTTGCGCAGGACGGCCTTTATGGCCGTTCAAGCGGCGCAACGCAGTCCGGCGGGCCGGAGCAGGCCACCGAGGCCGTGTTTGAGGACTGTTCAACTGCGTCCCAGGTTTTGAACGATAAACCATATCGCCCTGCAACCTGCTCCTTGACGAACAGTCCCCAAACACCGTCAGATCGGTTCCTATCTATTGAGCTTGGTATGAGCGCATCAGCGCAGGGTGATACAGACCCGGATCGCCCCCGCATTGTCCCAAAGGGCGATGTCGAGATCGTTGATGCGGAAGGCATAGTTGCCGGCCGTGTCCCGTGCGTTGACTGCCAGCGCGGCAAATTCCGCAAACGGGACAATCCGCCCGGCCTGGTCGCGCACCAGCATCTCGCCAAAGGCATAGGATTGGTCGAACTTATAGCCGTAAAGCGGGCCCAGCCGCTTTGCATCTGCGCCGGTATAGCCGCGAGGTCCGACCGGCTTGTACTGACCGGCAATCACGCTCCAGTTGCCGGAATAGCTGACCTTGCCGATCTTGCCGCCAGGCAAGGTAACCCCTTGCCAGCCTTTCTTGGCCTGAACATCCAGACATATTTCGGCCGCCTGAGCGTACCCGGAGAAAAGCAGGAAAAGACCGCAGAGCGCGGGGAAGGGGCTGACCATGGCAAGTTGCTTCGCTGTGAAAGACAGGGAAAGCAAAGCTGGTGAATGACGCTTGGTCAAGTGTTCGTTTAAGATATTGAAAAGAAACCGGAAAATGTCTAGTGGAGACAGTCTCTCACGATAGATTCACGCTTTATTTCCTTGAATGCGGGGGGGAGAGGGCACACATTAGTCTCGAACGATAAGGGTCGTTCCTCCCCAGACTGGCGCCGGGCTTTTGAAGAGGCTACGGCGCTTTTTTTTGGGGGGGAAAACGGGCTCCTGGCGCAAAGCGCGGTCCATCGGATTTCCCTGTTGCAGCTTAAATTCGAAGAGGTCAGCGCAAAAGAAAACAGATTGGCCTTGAAGCAACGGGGCGTGTTTCCTTAAAAAGCGGCCCGCGCCGTCGGACGGGGACGACGCGGGCACTCACACCGGCCTGAAAAGGAGGGGCTCAGGGCACGGTGTTTTCGGCAACCGCCAATAGGGCGGCAATCTTGTCTTTCAGATTGAGGCGCTTTTTCTTCAGGTTCTCGAGCACGTCATCTGCCGCAGGAGTTACGTCGGTCTCAATGCGGTGCACTTCCCGGTTTACGGCGTGGTACTCTTCCGCCAGCCGGGCGAAATGCGGATCCTCGGTTTTCAACCGGTGCAGGACCTGCGCGGCCTCCGGAAATTCTTCATGCAATTCGTGTGGAACGTGACTCATTGTGTCCTCCTTTTGCTGTCTTCAAAGTGCCGCCAAGCGGCGGCTGTCACCTTGAGCCAGATCAATCGGAGGTGAATTGGGCGGGCGCCCCCTTTCTAAAGAATGTTGCGTAGGGGCGCTTCTGCGGTCAAGCCGAGGACAGAATGCCGCCGAACCGGTCCAGGACCCACCAGGAGGACAGAACCGCGATGGCTGTCAGGACCCCGAGCCGGACCGGTTTGAGCGCCGGATGCAGCAGGTGGTCGAGCGCAAACACAATGCTGAGAGTGACCGCCAGAATGACCAGCTGACCCGCTTCAATGCCCAGATTGAAGGCCAGAAGAGCAGGGATCAGGTCGGGCGCAGTCCGGCCAAGAATGTCGCCGAGGACGAAGGAAAAGCCGAGCCCGTGCAGCAGGCCAATGCCGGAAAAGACGAGGATGGAACCGGATTTTTGAACCATGGCCGCAACCGCCGCATAAAGGACGGAAAGGGCAATGGCCGTTTCCACGGCCGGAATGAACCATGGCCAGGATGGCGTTGCCCCTAGAAAGGTGGCAATCAGCGTGACCGAATGGCCGAGTGTGAAGGCGGTGACCAGAAAGATCAGCTTGCGGGTTGCGCCCACCCCGAGCGCAAGCGCGACCACCAGAAGCACATGGTCCAGCCCTTCCAGAATATGCAGCATGCCCTGGTAGAGGAAATGGACAAAGGTGGTCAGCCGGGAACCGTCGAGACGGGCAGGAATTTCAAGCTGGCCTTCGGCTGTCGAGGCAACCGGCGGCGTGACCCTGGCATCCACCAGATGGGTTTCAAAGGCAACGCCCGGGCCGGGCAACAGGGGGGCATAGCCAGCGCGCACGTCCAGAAGGCCGGACGGATCCTGGCTGCGCAGTGTCAGCGCATAGTCGATGACGGCTTCGCCAAAAACCGGATCGAGCGACGTGCTTGTCACCTGCATGGCCGATTGCGCAGTGGCAAGACTGTCCATCACCTGCGCCGGGCGGCGGGACCGGATGGTGAAACCGGTGACGGAGCTTTCCAGATCCAGACCGGCTTGGGAAAAGATCAGTGCCCTTTGCAGACGGTCCTCAAAGCGGGCCCGGTCATTGTCAACGGCTGCTATGTCGATCCGGTAGCGGGCGCCGGTTCCGGTGGCCTCAACCCGCAGGAAGGGGGAGTGGAGCGGGGTCTGGTCCACCTGTGCCTTGCCGATCAGATCGGAAAAGACCAGCGGGGCAGGCACGCGGATATAGGCGGTCAGGCCGCCGTCTTCCTGCGCGACAAGAACGGTGCGGACCTTGGTGCCCTTGGTAAAATGGGCTTGTGACGTCAGCCCAAGGCACAAAAGACCCATTAAGCTAAGGAGAAGAGTGGCCACAAGCCGGACACTATGGGAGCGGACACAATTGCGGCGGAGAGAGGAGACGTACATGCGCATGGCGGTTTTTCCGGTAAACGGTCCCGGGCGCTCAGAGCCCGGGACTATCCTGTGAGACCTTTGGCGAAACGCCAAGGGATTACTGCCAGAATTTTTCCTGCCAGGTCATTTGCGGCAGCTCTTCCACCACTTCAAAGGTCTTGGTCTGTTTGAAGGTCCGGCCATAACGGTCGGTCGTGGTCACTTCCAGAGTGTGAACGCCAACGGGCAGGTCCTTGGGAAGTTCCGCGCGCCACAGGTGGCTGGACTTGGTGGTCAGCATCCAGTTCTGGAACGGACCGGCAATGCCTGTCCATTCAGTGCCGCGCCAGGTGCGGTAGCCGGCAGTTTCGTCGCCGCCTGAGGTGCTGCGGATCGCCTGACGGCCATTGGTAGACTGCTTGGCCAGCGCCAGCGGATCGGCAAACGTGGGACCGTCATTGGGAGCTTCCCCTTCACCCTTCTGGGTGCGGACCGCCTCGGTGGCCGCGCCGCCATTGAGGGAGAAGGAAACTTTGCTGTCCTTCGAGCCGTTCCAGACATTAACCGCCACATAGGTGGTGCCGCTTAGATCCGCCTTGGTCAGCATGTCCATGTCGCCCAGGTCGTTGATCGTCACGGGTGGTGTAATATCGCTCGGGACGTCATAGAGCTCGGTGTAGCCAACCAGCTTTTCCGCCCATTCGCGGAAGCGGGGCGAGTTGAAAGCCACGTGCATCTGGTCCTGCTGCGTGCCCTCAAAGGTCCTGTAGGTGTCGACATAGTCGGCGCCTGAGAAATCCAGAATGTAATAGCCGCGCGGCGCGCCGAGGCGCTGGGTGCTGTGGGGCACGCCGGAATTGTTCAGATCCCCGGCCCACCAGGAGCCGGAGACGGCGCCGGTCACGATTTGGTGGAACTTGGCAGGGCCCGTGTTTGTGGCCTCTTTCCAGCCCTCGAAATATTCGCCGGGCAGGATCTGCTCCGTCGTGTGGGTGTGGCCGGAAAGGCCAAGGGCGGGCCGGTCCCCGATCAGCTCATAAAGCTTGTCGAGGTTGTCCACCTGGTGTTTTTGGGCATTCGCATCCGTGTAGGTGACTAAGGGAATATGCGCGTTGACGACGATGAGCTTGGTTTCCGGCACATGGGCCAGATCGTTTTTCAGCCATTCCAGCTGGCGCTCGGAGATGACGCCGTTATAGGACGGTTTTGCGGACAGATCGCAGAACGCGTGGGCATCCACACCGTTACACGGGTAGCGCACGTCATCGAGAACGACGAAATGCACCTGACCGATGTCGAAGGAATAGTATTCCGGGCCGAATTCGCGGCGGAAGGTGTCGAAGCTGTCAGCATCGCTCTTGGCATCGAAATCGAGGTCATGGTTGCCGGCAACGTAATATTGCGGCACACCGCCGGCGGCGATGATCTTCTTGAAGCGCGGATAAAGGGAGAGGTCGTCCCCCATCACGTCGCCTTCGAACAGCAGGCATTCTGTTTTTGAATTGTCCCGGTTGGTCAGCAATGTGCCGACCGTCTGGCGCACATAGCCAATTTCCTGATTGGTGTAGGGCTGGGTGTCGCCGAAGACGAGGCATTGGAAATCATCGCCGGTCTTGTCCTCGATCAGCGGAAAATTGACAGAGGCGGGCATTGGGCCGGTCGCTTCAATGCCGCCGAAGCGCAGATCCGGCGATCCGGCCACCTTGTGGATGTAGTTGAACTGGGGAACCATGTCCTGATTGAGCGGAGGCGCATATCCGGCCGGCTTGGTGATGAAAAGGTTCATGTCGTCATAGACCGGCAAGGCGTAAGAGCCGTCTTTGCCGGTTACGGCAACTTCGCGGCCGTTGGACACCAGGACGCCGGGGACGCCGGCTTCGCCGTCATCCAGCTTGGAATTGCGGTTGGCATCGACAAAGACCTTGCCGGTGGCCGTGTCCGCAGGCTGCGTGCCGCTTTCTGCATCAACGGTTCCGATATAGGTTGCGTCTTTGGCGAGCGCGCCGGACAGGGCCGCGCCGAAAGCAAAAGGGCTTGTGCCTGCAAGAAGCAGGGTGACAGTCAGATTCTTCATGAACGCCTCCAGGGATTGGCCATGGAACAGAGCTTGAGAGACACCTCTATGGGACAGTGCCATGGGATCAGCCGGGGCCCAGAGTGGCGGGCCTGAGTGACGCTGGATTGTCCGTAACGTTAAACTTTTGTCTCGGTCATCCGGCGCGGGCTGTCACACTGTCTGCGAACTGTCACAGAGCAAGGCGTGCCAGAGGCAGTTCTGTGGCCGTCCGCGCGGGAGCGGCGGCAGCGTTTCTTTCCTGCGCACTCTCCTGACAGGCAGGTGTCAGGAGGGCTTTGTTACAGTCGGCTCCGTTGCATTTTCCAAGGAGACTGACATGACGTTCAAACCTGACCATTTCACCATCTGGACGGAGATCCCTGTGTCCGATCTGGAGAAGGCCATGCGCTTTTACAATGAGGTTTTTCAGACCGAGCTTGTGCTGGAGACCGGTGGCCCGAATGATTTTGCCATGTTTCCGGTTCAAGGCGAAGGCCGGGCTGGGCACCTTTACCCCGGCACGCCTGCGCCCAGGGGAACGGGGCCGACCATCCATCTGGCCTGTCCCGACACGCTGGAAGAGACAATGGAACGCTTCGCGAAAGCGGGCGGCGAGGTAATATCGGATCCGATTGCCATTCCGGTCGGCCGAT
Source organism: Roseibium sp. AWQ4_254 (assembly GCF_056161025.1). NCBI lineage: Bacteria > Pseudomonadati > Pseudomonadota > Alphaproteobacteria > Hyphomicrobiales > Stappiaceae > Roseibium > Roseibium sp. AWQ4_254. Next base: position 63,441 of record NZ_JBSWYH010000024.1, on the reverse strand, counting down.
TCGCCTATTGCCTTGATCCGGACGGCAATTCCATTGGGCTGTTTGCCGAATAGAGCAAATCGCGTTCGATCGGATCTGTCTTTCGCGGCTTAAAATCAGGGATTTCAACGCAAAAGACAAGCAGTTTGCATCCGGATGAACGCGACACGCTCTTGCACCGGCCGCGCAAGGACGAGACGCATGAAGAACCTTTTGAAACCCTTCTGATGGGATTGGCTGCATGAGACGCGCCGACCGCCTTTTCCAGATCGTGCAATATCTGCGCGGTGGCCGTCTTGTGCGCGCCCGGCAATTGTCCGAATGGCTGGAGGTCTCCGAACGCACGATCTACCGTGATATCGCAGATCTGCAGGCCTCCGGCGTCCCCATCGAGGGGGCGGCCGGGGTCGGCTATATCCTGCGCGATGGCTATGACCTGCCGCCGCTCATGTTCACTCGGGACGAAATCGTCGCCCTTCTTGCGGGGGCCCGCATCATCCGCGCCTGGGGCGGCGCCGCCATGGCCCGGGCCGCCGAAGAGGCCATGATCAAGATCGATGCGGTGTTGCCTGAAAAGACGCGGGTGCGCCAGAGCGAGGTTGAAATCCACGCCTTCGCACCGGAAATGACGCCTCAGGTCCGGGACCATATCGATTTTCTGGAAGCGGCTGCCGATGGGCGCAAGCGGCTTGCCATCGTCTACCGGGATGGCAAGGGCGAGCCGTCCCAGCGGATCATCCGGCCGCTGGGCCTGTGGTTCTGGGGCAAGGTCTGGACCCTGGTGGCCTGGTGCGAGCTGCGCGGGGATTTCCGCATGTTCCGTCTCGACAGGATGGAGGAGATTGCCGAAACCGGCGATCTTTTCCGCCCCGAACCCGGTAAGACCCTGAAGGATTTCTACCGGTCCATGGAGATGAAAGACCATCGGTGACCGGGCGGGCTGGACGGTGGCGGGACGCGTCAGTTCCGCGCTGCGAGGCCATTGCCGAGAATTTCTCGGACCAGTTTGCGCTTCATGGCCCTGGCATAATCCTTGAAGTTGGCAGCCACCTCGACAAAGGCACCAGGACCGCTGATGACGTTGCGGTGGTAGTAGCGCACGGCGCTGGTGTCCCGATCGGCAATCACAAGCCCGTTGACCGTTACATTTTCAAAATCAAAGGCCTTATAGGCGCTTTGGGGCGGAAAGCCGTCATTATTGATGCCGTCGCCCGCCACATCGATCACCTTGCGGTCACAGGTAACCGGGGCGCGGCGCAGTTGAACCGATGCATGGCCGAGCGCATATCCGAGCGCGGTCGGAAAATTGACTGCCCCGCGGCGCGACTTGCGCAGGTCGGCGGCAGCACGCCGGGCGCTGGCCATATCGGTCAATGGACGCCAGCCCAGTTGCTCAAATTGCTTGTAACGTCCGCTCCATTCGAAACTCATCACCCAGATGCCGCCCACAGTTTCAATCGCTTTGACCACGTCCGGGTCGCTCAAGGCATCGGCCAGACCGTTGAGCTGCAGGCTGTGCTCACGCGGATTGACACTGGCGGACCCGTCCATGGCCAGAACGAGCGCCAGGGCGCAGGAAGAGGCCGGGGAAGGGGCCGTGAGAAGGAGAACCGCACACAGCGCGAAGACGCGGCCCAAGCTCATGCGTTCCAGGCTCATCCGGCCCAAGGTCGAGAGGCTCAGGAGGGCCGTGCCCGCGAGGGCCGAAGAACAGAAGGCGCAAAAGGTCTGCCGGAACATCGAAAGATCTTAGCAGGGCAGAGGCCGGGGGCAAAGGCTGGCCCGCGCCTCAAAAATGGGCGGACGGGACAGCTGAAGGGCTGGTTCAGCTTGCGTTCAGGAAAAATTGACTACACCTTGCTCAAACATAAGACATGCAGCCCCTGACCCGGACCCGTCACGTGAAAAAGACCGCCGCCGTTTTGCTTCTCTTCGCCCTCTCCGTGATGCCGGCCCAGGCCGGGTGCCTGTCCCAGTCCCAGGCGCGCGAGGCCGTGGCCAGTGGCAAGGCGGCGCCGCTCGGCTCCGTTGCCGGGCGGGCGGGCGGCGAAATCGTGAAGGCGCAGCTTTGCCAGCAAGGCGGTGGATATGTTTATGTCCTGTCTGTGCTGAAGGGCGGCAAAGTGACAAAGGTCACAGTCAACGCGAGCCGGTGACCGTTAAGGTGCTGGCTCACCCCTGACGTTCTCCCGCACCGGCTCCCGTCTCAGGTCTTGCCATATTTTCAGGTCAGAAGTTGATCCCATGCGTATTCTCGTCGTTGAAGATGATGTTGATTTGAACCGCCAGCTTGCCGTTGCGCTGGAAGAGGCCGGTTATGTGGTCGACACGGCAGATGACGGTGAGGAGGGCCATTTTCTGGGGGATACCGAACCCTATGACGCGGTTGTCCTGGACCTGGGCCTGCCCTCGCTTGACGGCCTGTCTGTGCTGGAAAACTGGCGCCGGGACGGGCGTACCATGCCGGTTCTGATCCTGACTGCGCGGGACCGCTGGTCCGACAAGGTTGCCGGGATTGATGCGGGGGCCGACGACTATGTAGCCAAGCCCTTTCACATGGAGGAAGTTCTGGCCCGGGTGCGCGCGCTGGTGCGCCGGGCGGCCGGGCACGCCTCCAATGAACTCACCTGCGGCCCGGTCCGGCTTGACCTTCGGGCCGGACGGGTGACGGTTGACGGCAGCCCGGTCAAACTGACCTCCCATGAATACCGGCTCCTGTCCTATCTGCTACACCATCAGGGCAAGGTCATTTCCCGCACTGAGCTGACCGAACATCTTTATGACCAGGATTTCGACCGGGACTCCAACACGGTCGAGGTGTTTGTGGGACGGCTGCGCAAGAAGATCGGCTCGGACATGATCGAGACGATCCGCGGTCTTGGCTATCGCCTTGGAGCTGCCGGTGACACCTGACAAAAAGGCTGGCGCGCAGGCCCCGGATCCAGCGAAGCCCCAGCGTTCGCTGGCCGCCCGGCTGGTCCTCGTCGCTGCCATATGGTCCACGGTTGCGCTCGCCCTCGCCGGAGTGTTTCTAGTTGGCCTTTATCAGAGCGCCAGCGAACGCGCTTTTGACGCCCAGCTCGAGATCCACATTAAGGCCATTCTGGCGGAAATGCTGGCGACTGAGCCGAATGCGGACACCGATCCATCGGTCAAAATCGCCAAAGCGCCGATCTATCGGGGAGATCCCCGGTTTTCCCTGCCTTTGTCCGGCTGGTACTGGACGATCCGGCGGGCGGACAGCCCCAGTATTCTTTATGCCTCCGAATCTCTTGTGGGCGATCCGCTCAACACCCCGCCGATCGGAGGCAACCAGACCAGCGCCGGATTTATCGTCGGGCCAACCGGCGATGAGGTGCGGGTGCTGCAGCGGCGCATTTCCATTGGCGACACGGATTATGTTATTGCGGTTGGTGCGGCGACCGCCGGGTTCTGGGCCGATATTGCTGAATTCGCGCGCATGGTGACCGTGACCCTGTGCATTGTGGGGACCGGGCTCATCCTGGCGGTTTTCCTGCAGGTTCGTTTCGGTCTGAAACCCCTGGCGCGGCTGCGCCAGTCCCTGTCCGCTGTGCGCATGGGCGAAGCGGAGCGGATTGACGAGGCGCTACCGCGTGAGATTGCACCGCTTGCGGTGGAACTGAACGCGCTGATCGTCTCCAACCGGGAAATTGTGGAGCGTGCCCGCACCCATGTGGGCAATCTGGCCCATGCGCTCAAAACCCCGCTGTCCGTCATTTCCAATGAAGCGCGCACCGGGGAAGGGGTGCTGGCCAACAAGGTCACCGAGCAGGCCGCCATCATGTCAACCCAGATCCAGCACCATCTGGAACGGGCCCGCATGGCGGCGCAAAGGCGGGTGATCGGGGTGTCTTGCGAGGCCGGACCGGTGCTGGCCCGTCTGATTCGCGCCATGGAGAAGATCTACCGGGACAAGGGCCTTGAAATTGCCCTTGATCAGGCAGCCGGGATCCGGTTCCGGGGAGAAGGCCAGGATCTGGAAGAAATGAGCGGCAACCTGATCGACAATGCGTGCAAATGGGCGAAGTCCAGAGTGTCGGCAAAGGTGCATCTGGTGAGCGGCACCGCTTCCAACCGGGCCATGCTTGAAGTGATCGTGGAAGATGACGGTCCGGGCCTGACGCCCGAAGAGCGGGCCGAAGCGGTCAAACGCGGGCGCAGGCTTGATGAAACCGTACCAGGCACCGGGCTGGGTCTGTCAATCGTGGCCGATCTGGCTGCCCTTTATGGCGGCAAACTGGAGCTGGACAGCTCGGAATTGGGTGGCCTGCAAGCCCGGCTGCGGCTTCCGGCCCTGACCCGGGACTAGAGTGTGCCGCGTGCAAATGGTTTCAAGCAGTTTTGTCTTTTGCGTTGAAATCTCCGATTTCAGGCAGCGAAAGGCAAATCCGATTGATCGCAACACGCTATAGACCGGGTCCGGATCGCTTCGGCCTCGAATGATGGCGGGTGCCTTTGGGGAGAAACGAAGAATTGATCGACGCGTTGACGGAAATGCGGCTAGAAAAGCGACGTGTGGCCAAGTTCGGCCACAAATTGAAATTACCGGTTTTACGTCAGCGGGTCTGGCGTGGATTCTTTGCCCCTCGGGAGCTTTCAAGCATGCGGTTGCGCAATGCCAAATGTGTTGCTTTTGCCGGTCTTCTGGCCGGATGCTCCATGACATCCGGGGGCAGTGGAAGCGGAGGCTGGGGATCATCCTTTGGCGATCCGAGCGCGAACACGGCCCGCTCCGAGGCCAACACGGCCATTTCCGTGCTGGTGAACAATGAGTTCGGCAATGCGCTTGATGCGGCGGACCGGCGTGCTGCCGAAGACGCGCAGAAACGGGCCTTGCGGGCCCGGGGCGTCGGGGTGTCGGTGGCCTGGCAGAATGACCGGACAGGCCGCAGCGGCCATGTCCGGCCGGGGCCGGTCTACACCGTGAACGAGACACGCTGCCGGGAATTCACACATGAAATGATCTTCAAGGGGCGCACGCTTAAGGCGAGGGGCACGGCCTGTGAAACCGGCCGTGGCGACTGGACAGTTATCGGCTAAGATATTCCAGTAAAAGCCTTTGATGTCGCTGCGTTTAAACTCAACAATTGTTTAATCCTTCTGACCGTATCATGGGTCGGATTCGGATCGCGGCGTTGACCCCTTGAATGACCTACTCAAACGAGCTTGAGAGTAAAATTCAGACCTATTTGCGCAGTCTCAGCCCTAAAGCGGTTGAGGCGCTGGTCAGTAATTTGCAACAGGCCAAGGTGCGCAAGAACGCCGACCCCCATCTCAATCTGGTTCTGGCTGCGGCTGCCGCGCTTATCCCGAAAGTCAAGCCTGCGGATCTGGGTGGCCCCGACCGCAAAGCCCAGGTCCAAAGACTGTTTTTTGCTCCGCTTGACAGTTTTCTGATCAGCGAAACCTTGCCGTTGCGTCAGGAAGGGCGGATCAACCGGGCGATGATCGAGCGGGTCTGGAAGTGGCTCGGCCGGGATGTCATCCCGAACGAGGTCAAGACGGTCCTGGACCAGGCCGGTAGCAATGCGGTCAGTGGAGAACGGGTGGATGCCCTGGTGCAGGCACTGCGCAGCCGGGCCGTGGAGGCCGTTGGCGAAGCCCTTCACCGTAGCGAGATTTCGGAGAAGGACCGGCGCTTGATTGCCGTGGAACTGGGGGGCGAGCGCGGCATAGCCGAGCTGAAGGATATCTACAAGATCTTCGCGGCAGAACGCTGGCTGGTGCCTTTTCTGCAGAACATACCTGACCGGATCAATGAGCACCGCCTGAAACATGACTTTGACGTCTTGCGCATGGTCGACAAATGCTCGTCGCGCTTTCCAGACCATCTGCCCCTGATCGCGTCCGCCCTGGTCGACCGCTCAGAAGTCCCCGCAGCGCTGTGCACCTTTGCCGGCCGGCTGGCGGGGGATCTGGACCCCAAGGTGATTGCCGGCAGCCCGTTTGCGCCGATTGTGGACGTGGTCATGAGCGAGGCGGAGCGGTTGCAGATCCTGGCCCTGGACCATCGCAACAACAACCCGGACCCGGTCGCCTTCTCCCGGGCCTTGTCGGATTACCACTCGCTGGTGCGCGGGGTCGAACGGGATATGGACCTGTCCATGGCCGGACGCTGGCAGCAGCGCCTGTCGGAGACCAAGCGCAACATTTCCTCGGAAGTGACGCGTGAGCTGAAAAGCGCTCATGGGGCGATCCGCAGAGCGCTTCAGGTGCCCAGACTCGACAAGGACGGCCAGTTTGAGCAGGACCAGGCGGCCATTGACGAGGCGGTGCGCATCTTGCGTGTTTTGATGATGGCCCGCGGTGCATCCGAAACGCTGGCGGTCAGCGAAGTGGAAAAGCAGACTCGGCAAAGTATAGAGCAGACGCTTGAACTTCTGACCCGGACCCTGATGACGGATCTGGGCAAGGCCCGGGGCCGGGACGTTCTGGCCCAGTTGTCCGCAGTGGATGTCGCTGTGATGCTGTCGGAAATCTATTTTGGCGCCGATTATGCCGCTCAGTTAAGACGCAGCCGCCAGGCGGCGGTGACCAAGGCTGCCGGACATGGCCCGGATGGCTCGCCTCCGCCCGTGTCCGGGCCGGAGCGCCGACTGGTGAAAAGCGCGCTCGGCCAGGGCTGAAAAAGCCTGTTGGCGGCGTGGGCCGCGACGGCGGGTCACAGCGGATCTCTCTTGCATTTGCCGGGAAGGCCTTGTCTATAGAGCGGCATGATTTTCTGGATACTGATCGCCCTTTTGACAGGCGCTGCGGCCCTGTCGGTTCTCGTTCCCCTGTCGCGGCCGGCGAAATCGCATTCCGGTGCGCAGACAAGCGCAGACGAGGCTGTCTATCGGGAACAGCTTGAAGCCATCGACAAGGAACTGGAGCGGGGGCTGATTGATGCGGAGGCTGCAGAGGCCGCACGTACGGAAACCGCACGCAGATTGCTCGCCGCCCATGACAGATCAGATCCCTCCGGCCGGGCACAGGGAGCGGGTGGCGGCATGGCGGTTGCCCGGATCTGCGCGATGGCCGTGCTGCCGGTGCTGGCGCTCGGGCTTTATGGTCTGCTCGGGTCACCGGACGATCCGGATCAGCCCCTGAAGGCCCGGCTGGAGGCCCCGGCCGAAGATCAATCAGTCGATATTCTGGTGGCCCGTGTCGAGCGCCACCTGTCTGAAAATCCGGAAGACGGTCAGGGTTGGGCGGTGGTCGCGCCGGTCTATATGACCCTTGGCCGCCCGCAGGCGTCTGCGCAGGCCTATGCCAATGCCCTGCGCATTCTGGGACCAAACCCGGACTGGCTGACGGATATGGGCGAAGCGCTGACGGTTGCAAATCAAGGCCTGGTGACGGCTGAGGCGCATCAGGCCTTTGAAGAAGCGCTCAAGCTGGCGCCGGGTGCGGTCAAGCCGCGCTTTTTCCTCGCGGTTGCCCTCGGTCAGGACGGCGACGCGGACGGTGCGATTGCAGCTTGGGAAGATCTCCTGAAAGATGCGGATGACACAGCAGCCTGGACCGGTGTTGCCCGCCAGCAGCTGGCCACCCTGAAGGGGCAGACCAGGCCGGAGCAGGCCGAAAAGGCCCCGAACACGCCGCTTGCCGGGCCCAGCCGGGACCAAGTGGAGGCCGCGCAAGACATGCCGGCGGAGGACCGGGCTGCCATGATCAGCGGGATGGTGGCCGGGCTGTCCGGCCGCCTTTCCTCGGAGGGGGGCAGTGTTGAGGAATGGACGCAGCTGATCCGAGCCTACATGGTATTGGGGCAGAAGGAAAAAGCTGAAGAGGCTTTGAGTGCAGCGCAAACCGCGTATGCGGACAGTCCGGCGGATTTGTCACGGATCAAGGACGCGGCCAGTGCGCTGGGGCTAAGTGGCTCTTAAGGGCAGGAGATGTCCAGCCGCCGGAGGGCGGCCGGACGGGAAAACCGGACGGAACACATGACACGTAAGCAGAGAAGGTTGACCCTGATCGGATCGGCAGGCGCTGTGCTGGCCGTCGCGCTTGGGCTGATTCTGGTGGCTTTGAACGATCAGATCGTCTTTTTCCAAAGCCCGAGTGACATCGCGCAACAATCCATTCCGGCCGGGCAGCGCATCCGTCTGGGCGGCCTTGTGGAAGAAGGGTCTGTGGTCCGCTCGGACAATGCCGAAGTCCGTTTCCGGGTGACGGATATGGAGAATACGGTGGCTGTTACCTATAAAGGAATCTTGCCGGACCTGTTCCGCGAGGGTCAGGGGGTGGTGACCGAAGGCATCATCGGCTCGGACGGGGTGTTCATGGCCGACAGTGTGCTTGCCAAGCATGACGAGAATTATATGCCCAAGGAAGTGGCCGAAGCCCTGAAGGATCAGGGCCATTGGCAGGGGGAAGAGGGCCGGGCCAACTAAAGCCAGTTGCGTTTTATCGGATTTGCCTTTTGCTGTTTGAAATCAGAGATTTCTCCGTAAAAGACAAAGCAGTTTGACAGCGGATGAACGCGACACGCTCTGGAGTTGTTCCAGAAAGCCGGGCAGGGGCGTGATACAGAGGCGGGCACCTCTTGCCGGACCGGCAGCGGGGCCATCGCCTTTTCGAATGAGGACGGGACGCGACATGATCGTAGAACTGGGACATTATGCACTGGTGCTTGCCTTTGCGCTGACCCTTTTGCAATCGGTGCTGCCCCTGTGGGGCGCGCTTTCGGGACAAGGGAGGCTGATGGCTGTGGCGCCGCCCGTGTCGGTCATGATGTTCGTTCTGGTGCTGATTTCGTTTGCGGCCTTGACCGCCGCCTATCTGGCGTCGGACTTTTCAGTCCTGAACGTGGTCGAGAACTCCCATTCCGCAAAGCCGCTGCTTTACAAATTTACCGGTGTCTGGGGCAACCACGAAGGCTCCATGCTGCTCTGGGTGCTCATCCTGGTGTTTTTTGGGGCGCTGGTTGGTCTCTTCGGGGGCAACCTTCCTTCGGACCTGAAGGCGGCAACCCTTGCCGTTCAGGCCTGGGTCACGGCCGGTTTTCTGCTGTTTCTGCTAGCCACCTCCAACCCTTTCACCCGAGTTCTGAACCCGCCTCTGGAAGGGGCGGATCTCAATCCGATCCTTCAGGACATCGGCCTCGCCATCCATCCGCCGCTGCTTTATGTGGGCTATGTCGGGTTTTCGATCACATTTTCCTTTGCCGTAGCCGCATTGATTCTGGGCCGTACGGATGCGGCCTGGGCCCGCTGGGTCCGGCCGTGGACGCTGCTGGCCTGGTGTTTCCTGACCTTGGGAATCGCCATGGGCTCTTACTGGGCCTATTACGAACTGGGCTGGGGTGGCTGGTGGTTCTGGGATCCGGTCGAGAATGCCAGCTTCATGCCCTGGCTGGCCGGAACCGCCCTGCTGCATTCGGCCATCGTAATGGAAAAGCGCGAAGCGCTGAAGGTCTGGACGGTGCTGCTGGCCATCTTCACCTTCTCCCTGTCGCTGCTGGGCACGTTCCTGGTGCGCTCCGGGGTGCTGACGTCCGTTCATGCCTTTGCCACCGACCCGGCGCGCGGTGTTTTCATCCTGTGTCTTTTGTGCCTCTTCATCGGCGGGTCGCTGGCGCTCTATGCCTGGCGCGCGCCCATGTTGAAACAGGGCGGACTGTTCGCGCCGATCAGCCGGGAGGGCGGTCTGGTCTTCAACAATCTGTTTCTGACCGCAGCCTGCGCGGCGGTCTTTGTTGGAACGCTTTATCCGCTGGCCCTCGATGCGGTAACCGGTGAGAAAATCTCCGTGGGCGCCCCGTTCTTCAATCTCACCTTCGGGCCCTTGATGGTGCCATTGCTGCTGGCGGTCCCCTTCGGGCCGGTTCTGTCATGGAAACGCGGTGATCTGCTGGCTGCCTGCCAGCGCCTGTACGCCGCTTTCGCGCTCGCCCTGATTCTCACCCTGTTCACATTCTGGCTCTGGGGGATGGAGAAGGTACTGGCACCGCTCGGCGTTGGCCTGGCTGTCTGGGTCATGGCCGGGGCGGTGTGCGAAATTCTAACCCGGGTGAAGATTTTCGAGATAGGCTTGCAACGTGCGGCCGCGCGGCTGGCGGGCCTGCCTGGGTCCGCCTGGGGCGCGGCACTGGCGCATTTCGGCATTGGTGTCACGGTTTTGGGCATCGTCACCGCCTCGGCCTTTCAGGAAGAGCGGATCGAGACCATGCGCCCGGGCGATACGGTCGATCTGGCCGGATATCAGGTGACTTTCGATGGCGGAGCCCCTCGCCAGGGGCCGAATTATACCGAAGATGTCGGCCACTTCACCATCCGCGAGGGCGGGGCTTTCGTGGCTGAACTCGAGCCCTCCAAACGCGTCTATACGGCCCGGCGCATGCCGACAACGGAAGCTGGCATCCATACCACCGGCTTTTCCCAGCTCTATCTGTCTCTGGGCGAGGGGCGCGGAGACGGTGCAGTGGATGTGCGGGTCTATTTCAAGCCACTGATCACCCTGATCTGGATTGGCTGCGTGATCATGTCCATCGGGGCGGTTTTTTCCATGGCGGACCGCAGGCTGCGCATCGGCGCTCCCAAACCGGCCGCGCGCAAGGCGGCCCGCAACCTGGCCCCTGCGGAGTGAGCAAGATGACCCGGATGCTGCTGATGAGCCTGGTGCTTTTTGTCACGATTTTGAGCGGACCGGTCCGCGCCGTGGCGCCGGACGAGGTTTTGAGCGACCCGTCGCTGGAGGCGCGGGCCAGGGCGCTTTCGGCGGAACTGCGCTGTATGGTCTGCCAGAACCAGTCGATCGATGACAGTGATGCGCCGCTGGCAAAGGATCTGCGCATTCTGGTGCGCGAACGGCTGGTGGCGGGGGACAGCGATGCCCAGGTCATCGATTATCTTGTGTCCCGCTACGGGGAATTTGTGCTGCTGAAGCCGCGCATGGCCTGGCACACGCTGATCCTGTGGGCTGCCGGGCCTGCCGCACTCCTGGCCGGGCTCATCGCAATTGGTCTTGCGCTTCGAAACCGCGCCCGCCGGACGGACTGGCAGGTCTCTGCATCCGGGGCGGTACCTCTGACAGCAGAAGAGGAAGACCGCCTCAAGGCCCTGCTGGAGAAACAGGACGGCACCGGTCCGGCATAGCGCCGCGCAAGCCTGCAGCCGCGTTTTTTTAAGAGAGCCGCAGCCGCTCAAGATGGCCGGTGCAGGGATTGGATTTCAAATGGGCCCAGATCGTCTCCACCAGCGGGGACGCGTCGTCGCGGTTCTTGTAAACCCAGATTTCAAGGGGCGTGTCATAGCGCCCGTTTCCTGCCAGGGCAAACTGGCCACGTCGCACCCCCTCATGGGCGCTGCAGGCGGGCAGCCAGAGCATGTTCTGCTGCATCAGCGCCAGCTGTTTCATGAATTCGCATGTGCCACTTTGGGAGGTGCAGACAAATTTTGGATCCTGGGGGGTCATCGCCGCAAAAAGCAGGTCCTCCACTCGGGAAAAATAGCCGGTCTGGCCATAGCCGATATATTCCAGCCCTCCTTCGGGCGGGGCGTCAATGTCAAATGCCGGCTTGCCATCCGCGCTCAGGGCAGTACAAAGATGCATAGTGTCTTCGCCCAATTTGATCGCGTCGAAGGCCTGATGCTCAAAAAATGCCGGAACTTCTGGCTTATAATACAGCACCACCAGATCCATCTTCCGGTCGCCCAGCAATTCGATCATTTCATAGAAGTCATAAGTGTCGAGCGAGACCGTGAAGGCGCCGCAGGCCTTGTGAATCTGGTTCAGCCATTCGGGAATGAAGCTGAGGGCAAGGGAGGTGGAGGCGCCCAGGCGCAGGTCCGGCTTGGAACCGGATTTACGCCGCAAAAACTCGACCCGGTTGATTTCCAGCTCTTTCAGGACATTCTGCGCGGTCGCATGAAACTGTTCGCCTTCCGCCGTCAGGGTGACCGGATAGCTGCTGCGGTCGAACAGGTCCGTGCCCAGCCAGGTTTCCAGGGCCTTGATCCGGCGGCTGAAGGCGGATTGGGTAATGTTGCGCTCGTCAGCGGCCCTTGAGAAATTGCCGCTTTTGCTCAGAACCAGAAAATCGGCAAGCCAGTTTGTGTCCATGGGGCAGCTCCGGGGTAATGCTGAAAAACTGAGCAGGGCAAAACTCTATGCAAAATTTGCATAACAACGCTGTTGGTTGAATTCAAGCAATCGATATAAGCTTTCACGATATGCGAAAAATTCCGTTCAAGTAACGAAACGGAACCGCATCGGACCTTCCGGGCAAGTCCCGGTTTAATTCCATCCGAATTGTTCCAAAGGGGGAATGATCGTGAAACTGACACCAGTTCTTAAAAGTCTTTCGCTTGCAGCCCTTCTGGCAACCTCCGTTGCCTTTCCGGCGCTGGCGGAAACACCGGCAAACACGTTTGTTATTGCGCGCAACACGGCTGACGCCATCACGCTTGATCCGGCAGAAACCTTCGAATTCACAGGTGGGCGGATTGTTGCCAACCTGTATGAGCGGCTGTTCCTGTTCGAGCCGGACGACCTGACCAAACTGGTCGGGGGCATCGCGGAATCTTACGAATTCTCAGATGACGGAAAGAAGATCACCGTCAAGCTGCGTCCGGACCTGACCTTCCATTCGGGCAATCCGGTGACGGCGGCGGATGTGGCCTATTCTCTGAGCCGTGCGGTGAAGCTGGACAAGACCCCGGCCTTCATTATCAAGCAGATCGGCTGGACAGCGGACAATGTGGATGAGGCGGTCGTTGCGGTTGATGACAGCACGGTGGAAATCAACATCCTGTCCGACATGTCGCCCGCGCTGGTCCTGAACCTGCTCTCATCAGGTGTCGCCAACATTGTCGACATGAAGGAGGTCCAGGCTCACGAGGTCGACGGCGATATGGGCTATGGCTGGCTGAAGGATCACTCTGCCGGCTCCGGCCCATTCAAGCTGAAGACCTGGAAGGCGAATGAAGTGGTCATTCTGGAAGCCTTTGACGGCTACCGGCAGGGCAAGCCGGCCATGGACCGGGTGGTGATCCGCCATGTGGCAGAACCCTCCGCGCAGCGCCTGCTGCTGGAAAAGGGTGATGTTGATGCGGCGATGGAACTGACCGCCGATCAGCTGAAAGGGCTTGCGGGCAATCCGGATGTGTCCGCCGAGAGCTACCCCAAGGGCTATCTGATGTATCTGGCGACCAACATGGAACACCCGGTTCTGTCGAAGCCGCAGGTGCGCGAAGCGCTGAAATACATGGTCGACTATGATGGCATGGTTGGCTCTTTTCTGGATGGCCAGTACAAGATCCATCAGAACTTCTGGCCGTCCGGCATGTGGGCTGCGGCAACGGACACCCCCTACAGTCATAATATGGAAAAGGCCAAGGCTTTGATCGCTGATGCTGGCATTGAGCCGGGCACCAAGATCACCATCGATACGCTCAACAAGTCTCCGTTCAAGGAAGTGGCCCAGAGTGTTCAGGCAAGTCTGAAGGAGCTTGGAATCGACTCCGAGATCATCCTGTCCGACGGCGCGACACTCTGGCCGAAATACCGGGCTCGCAAGCATGAGCTGATCGTGGCGCGCTGGGGTCCGGACTATTCCGATCCGCATTCCAACGCCGATGCCTTTGCGCATAATCCTGACAACAGCTTTGAAGCCAAGCTCACCGGAAAGCTGACCTGGCGCAACGCCTGGCCGGCAGACGGGCTGACGGAGCTGACCGATCAGGCCGCCGCAGAATCCGACCCGGCCAAGCGGGAAGCCATCTATGCCAAGCTGCAGAAAATGGTTCAGGAGGATTCGCCCTTCACCATCATGTTCCAGGCCATCGGCACCTTTGGTCAGCGCTCGAATGTCGAGGGCTTCGTCAATGGTGTGACGTCCGATCAGGCCTATTACAAGACGGTCACCAAATAACACCGTTCCAGCCGCCCGCTGCTTGCTTGAGGAGGCCGCGGGCGGCTGTCTGACAGGGAGGCGCAAGGCCGCGCTGACGGCGCTGTGCCATGCGCCTTTTGAAATACCAAGAAAAATCAAGGGATTCGTCCTGAATGAGCGACAGGTCCATAGCGGAGCGCTCCACAGTCGATTTCGGCCCCTATTGGGATGTGGCGCGAAAGATCGGCGGTGGCCTCGTCATGCTGGCTCTCACCTTTATCGGTCTGACCGCAGTCACGTTCATCATTGGCCGCATCATGCCCAATGATCCGGTCGTCGCCATTGTCGGCGACCGGGCCTCCAAGGAGGTTTATGATGCCATGTTCATCCAGCTCGGCCTCGATAAGCCGGTCTGGCAGCAATATCTGATTTTCCTCGGCGATATTCTGCGTGGGGACTTCGGCACGTCGGTGATGACTGGACAGCCGGTCATCGAGGACATCAAGCGCTTTTTCCCTGCCACCCTGGAACTGGCCACCATCGCGACGATTGCCGGGGTGCTGATCGGTGTTCCGGCCGGCGTGCTGGCAGCGGTCCACCAGGGCACCTTGATTGATCACATTGTGCGCATTGTTGGCCTGATCGGCCATTCCATCCCGATCTTCTGGCTGGGCATGGTGGCGCTGCTGATCTTCTATGCCAAACTCGACTGGGTGGCCGGACCCGGCCGGATCGATTTCTTCTATGACGGGATTGTCGATCCGGTGACCGGCATCATCATGATCGACGCAGCCCTGGCCGGGGAATGGGACGTCTTTCACAACGCGCTGTCCCACGTCATCCTGCCAGCCTCCATGCTGGCGGTCTATTCGCTGGCCTATATCGCCCGGATGACCCGCTCTTTCATGCTGGATCAGCTCAATCAGGAATATGTGCTCACCGCCCGCGTGAAAGGGCTGAAGGAAGGCACGGTGATCTGGTATCACGCTTTCCGAAACGTGCTGGTGCAGCTCATCACCATTATCGGCCTGACCTATGCCAGTCTTCTGGAAGGCTCCGTGCTGACAGAAACGGTTTTCGCCTGGCCGGGGATCGGCCAATACATCACCAATTCGCTGTTCAACGCGGATATGAATGCGGTAATCGGCGGCACGCTTGTGGTCGGGATCTCCTTCGTCTTCATCAACATGCTGTCCGATATGCTCTACCGGATTGCCGACCCAAGGGCGAAGTGATGACAGACCGCGCAATTGACCCAAAGTCCGGCGCAGCCTCCTGGCTGCTTGCCGATACGCCCGCCACCGCCTTTCAGGCCCGCTGCCAGCGTATCTATCTTGGCTGGCTGACCTTCCGCGCCAATCCAATTGCCATGCTCGGTCTGGCAATTGTTCTGTTTCTCTGCCTCGTCGCCCTGTTTGCGCCTGTTCTGGCGGGCGGCGATGGCACCACGCAGGATCTTGCCAACCGGCTGGCCCCGCCCAGTGCCGGACACTGGTTTGGCACCGATGAACTCGGCCGGGACATTTTCGCCCGGATTGTCTGGGGCTCCCGGGTAACGCTCTACATCATCTTTCTGGTGTCCATCATTGTTATGCCCATCGGGCTGATCATCGGCACCACGGCCGGTCTTCTCGGCGGTCTGGTTGATGCCACCTTGATGCGCATCACCGATATTTTCCTGGCCTTTCCGCGCCTGATCCTGGCGCTGGCCTTTGTGGCGGTTCTGGGGCCTGGGCTGGAAAACGCGGTGCTGGCCATTGCGCTCACCACATGGTCGCCTTATGCCCGGCTGGCCCGTGCGGAAACACTCACGCTGCGCAACAGCGAGTTCATTATGGCGGCCGAGATCATGGGCGCTTCCAAGCTGCGCATTCTGGTGGCGCATATCATGCCCATGTGCCTGTCCTCGACCATTGTCCGGCTGACGCTCGACATGGCCGGGATCATTCTTACCGCCGCCGGTCTTGGCTTTCTCGGGCTGGGGGCCCAGCCGCCCTTGGCTGAATGGGGGGCGATGATCGCCTCCGGACGGGATTTCCTCCTGGACCAATGGTGGGTGCCGACCATTCCCGGCATTGCGATCCTAGTGGTCTCGCTGGGCTTCAACCTCCTGGGCGACGGTCTCAGGGACGTGCTGGATCCGCGCAGTTCGGGAGGGAAACAACAATGAGCGAACAAGCCATGACAGTGCCCGGCCATCCGGATACCAGCGAAGCCCCCCTGATTTCGGTACGCGATCTCCATGTGCGCTTTTCAACGCCCAAGGGACCGGTTCATGCGGTGCGCGGCGTCAGCTTCGATCTTGGCCGGGAACGGCTTGGCATTGTCGGGGAGTCTGGCTCCGGAAAATCCCAGACCGGCCGGGCACTGTTGCGCTTGACCGCCGGCAATGGCGCCATCGAGGCGGAACGCATGACCTTTGACGGCATGGATCTGATGAGTGCCAGCGACAAGACCATGCGGGGCATACGCGGTTCGCGCATCTCCATGATCATGCAGGATCCGAAATATTCCCTCAATCCGGTGCTGACGGTCGGCGCGCAGATTGCCGAATCCTGCCGCCGCCATGAGAAGGTCTCCCGAAAGGAAGCCCGGGCCCGCGCGCTGGCCATGCTGGAAACCGTGCGCATCCGGGAGCCGGACAAGGTCTATTCCCTGTTTCCCCATCAGGTGTCCGGCGGTATGGGCCAGCGCATCATGATCGCCATGATGCTGATCACCAATCCGCAGGTGATGATCGCTGATGAACCCACCTCGGCGCTGGATGTGACAGTGCAGATGCAGGTGCTGGCGCTGCTGGACGACATGGTGCGCGAGCGGGGCATGGGACTGGTTCTGATCAGCCATGACCTGACCCTGGTATCCAGTTTCTGCGACCGGGTGCTGGTCATGTATGGCGGTCGGATCATGGAAAGCCTGGATGCCAGGCATCTGGATCAGGCGCAACACCCCTATACAAGGGGCTTATTGAACTGCCTGCCGCGTCTGGATGGCAAACACGAGGCGCTGCCCGTGCTCAAGCGTGATCCGGCCTGGCTGTCCGGCCCGGCTGCGACCGGGGAAGGGGGCACGCCATGATCGAAGTCAGCAATCTCGAGCTGGCCTTCGGCACCGGCAAAACCCACATTCGCGCGGTCCGGAACGTCTCCTTCAAGGTGGCGGAAGGGGAAAGCTACGGCATTGTCGGGGAATCGGGCTCCGGCAAATCGACCGTGCTGCGCGCCATGGTCGGGATCTATTCCCACTGGACGGGCCGCATTGCCATTCAGGGCAGCGCCCTGAGCCCCAAGCGCAGCATTGCCTCGCGCAAACATATGCAGATGGTGTTCCAGGACCCTTACGGTTCCTTGCATCCCCGGCGCACGGTGGATGACACCCTCGGCGAACCGCTCGTGATCCACGGGCTCGGCAACCGGGAAGAACGGGTTCTGAAGATCCTGAAGGAAGTCGGGCTTGGCCCTGAATTCCGGTTCCGGTTTCCGCATCAGCTCTCCGGCGGCCAACGCCAGCGGGTGGCCATTGCCCGGGCGCTTATTCTGGAGCCTCGGGTGATCCTGCTCGATGAGCCGACCAGCGCGCTTGACGTTTCCGTTCAGGCCGAGATCCTGAACCTCCTGTCCGACCTGCAAAGAGCCCATGGCCTGACCTACATCATGGTGAGCCATGATCTGGCGGTGGTCGGCCATCTGTGCAGCCGGATCGCCGTCATGAACCGGGGCGAGATGGTGGAGGAAATGAGCGAAGACCAGATGCGCACCGGCAACGTTGCCCATGCCTATACACGCCAGCTCTGGACAGCGTCTCAAGGGTATGATCGGGCCGCGCTGGAAAGCTTCAAGGACTTTGCCTGAGCCGCACGGGTTTACGGCAAGCTCCGCCGGACGGTGTGATTCACTCCCGCCACACCAATCCGTGACTTGCATGCGCTGCGCTATGTATTACCCCTTCGAGGAAGCGGGCCGGAGGAAAAAGGCATGGCGAAGCGCGCGGTGAAACTGGAATTTGACGGGGCCAACGGAGCGAAGCTTGCGGCACGGCTTGACCTGCCCGCCGGACAGATCCAGGCATTTGCCCTGTTTGCCCATTGCTTCACCTGTTCAAAGGACATTCCGGCCGCCCGGCATATTGCCGGAGCACTGGCTGCTGAAGGCATTGCGGTGCTGCGGTTCGATTTTACCGGACTTGGCGGCAGCGGCGGAGATTTTTCCTCAACCGGGTTTTCCTCCAATCTTGAGGATCTGAAGACTGCCGCCGCCTTCTTACGGGAGCATTATCAGGCCCCCCAGCTTCTGATAGGTCATTCCCTGGGCGGGGCCGCCATGCTGGCCGTGGCCGCGAGCGTTCCCGAAGCACGGGCTGTCGTCACGATCGGGGCGCCGGCGGATGCGGATCATGTTCTGCACAATTTCAAGGGATCGGTCGAAGAGATCCGCAAGACCGGAGCCGGGACGGTGGATCTGGCCGGGCGCACATTCACCATCCGCAAGGAATTCCTGGAGGATCTTGAAACACATTCGGTCCGCGACCGGGTGGCCGCCCTTGGCAAGGCCCTGCTGGTTCTGCATGCACCATTGGACGAGACGGTGGGGATCGACAATGCAACCAGCCTCTTTGTAGCGGCCAAACATCCCAAGAGTTTCGTTTCCCTTGACAAGGCGGACCATCTGCTGACCCGGAGCGAGGATGCCGCCTACGCAGCCCGCGTGATTGCAGGCTGGGCGAGCGGGTATCTGGAGCCGGAGCGGCCAGCCCCGAGCAGCGCAGCAGAAGAGGGCGTTGAGGTGCTGGAAACAGGGCAGGGCACCTATCAGGCCATGGTGGTCACGGGACCGCACCGGCTGCTGGCCGACGAGCCGGTGGCCGTTGGCGGGTTTGACAGCGGGCCGTCGCCCTATGGCTTTCTATCGGCCGCCCTTGGTGCTTGCACAGTGATGACCTTGCGCATGTATGCGGACCGCAAGGGCCTCGATGTTGAGCGGATCGGAACGCGCGTGCTGCATGGCAAGGTGCATGCGGCCGACTGCGAAGCATGCAGCGAGGACCAGAAGGAACGGGGCGGCCGGATCGACCGGTTCGAGCGGCTGATCACTATGGAGGGGGATCTGGATGCGGCAACCCGTCAGCGGATGCTGGAAATTGCAGACAGATGCCCGGTGCACCGGACGCTGGAGACGGGCGCGGCAGTTGTCACGCGCGAGGTGGACCCGCAGCCTAAAGGCTGAAAGAGCAGTCTGACGGGGGTCAGGCTGCCTTTTCTTCCAGGGTGTTGAGCCGGATTTTCATAAAGGACAGGAGACGCCGGGCGTCCTTTTCCGTCAGGCTCTGGTAGTCGTTGACCCAGTTCTGCACGGTGGTTTGCGGCTGCTTGTTATTGGTCGCGCGCGCGCGGCAAAGCGCGTGGTAAGCGTTGTTGTCCACGCCAAGAGCCTTGCACAGAACTGCAACGCCGGTGGCATCGTACCGCACCATGACATTGGTGACGTATTTTTGCTCAAGGCCAGCCAACTGACCCAGCAGGAAGGCGATGTCGAAAAGGTTGTTGGAGATCGCCAGCGGGCTAATCGCCTTGTTGATGTCGGCCCGGCCTTCGCGGATGTCCTTCAGAGCAACCTTCACATTGATGCGTGAGGCTTTGCGCTCCAGTTTGGTGCTGGCAACCACCTTGCTGGCCTCGTGGAACAGGGACAGGACCAGCTTTTCGTTGTCTTCACGCATCTTGCGGATCTTGGTCTGCTGTGCGCTGGGCATCTGGGAAATCAGTTTTTCCAAATCGTCTTCGGAGACGTCCGACCGTTCAACCATGGCGTCGCGGATTTTTTCATCCTGTTCGGCCAGCTTCACAAGAAGACGGCCGCCCCAATCGGAAAGTTCCGCGCCAGAGTTGGCAGCAACCGACCGTTTGACCGGGCTTTCCCCGCGCTCCAGGAGCACATCAGTGACGGTTGATTCCAGATGGTTGCGTTTGGAGATCGCCAGAAGGTGCCCCTGGCCCATGGTCTTGGCCAGTTTCAGAATGTCCTCGGAGTCCAGTGCGTTGGACTGGGTCAGCATCGGACGGGCAATGTCGATCTTGTCGCTGGCCAGTTCGTAAGCCACTTCACGTGACGTCGCATCAATGGGAGCCAGGCGTTCGGAGACTTCTTGTTTCTGGTCGTCTTCCATTGTCGGGAGCATACGCTCCAGAACGGTGTTGAACAGCGAAATTTCCTCGGTCTGGTAGCTGTTGGCCCCAGTGACAAAAAGATCTGTGACATGTTCAACCAGCTTGTGCCGTTTTTCCGGCGTGCTTTCTTGCGCTAAGTTGAGAAGATCATTGATCATGTCGAAAACCATCCATTCTTTTGAATGCGACTGTAAACTGCAGACCGTTTACAAGTGGATAAGGCGAAGCGAAAAAACTAATAAAACATAGGTATTATTGACAAGGTCTCGCTGTATTTATTTCGGACTAGTTGTTCGAGGCTTGAGGCTGCTACGCTTTTTCTAGGCAGCCTGGACCTGGGACAGGCCATTTAGTTTGATTTTCATGATGGCGAGAAGGCGCCGGGCGTCCGTTTCGTCAAGCATGTGATAGTTGGTGAGCCACTTGCTGCCGGTGCTCTCCGGAAACTTCAAATGTTTGCATCGTTCCTTGCAAATGGCCTGATATTCCATAGCCCCGATGCCACTGGCCCGGCAAAGGGTCGCAATGCCGGTGGAATCGAAGCGGACCATCAGGTTGTGAACGTATTTCATGTCAAGGCCGGTCATCGCGGCAAGCAAGCCGACCACATCCAGCAGATTATGTTCCAGGGCGAGCTGGTAAACGGCCCGGCTCAAGGTTGTCTTGCCCAAACGAATGCCTGCAATCCAGGCTTTCGGGCTGACTTTGGACGGGCGTTTGGGCAGCTCTGTGCCGGCGGCAATCTCGCCGCTGTCCTTGAACAGGTCCTCAATCAGCGCTTCATTGGATTTGCGCAAATGCCGCATCCGGTCGCCCAGCTGTTTGGGAATGTGCTTGACCAGATCCTCAAACACCGGCATGCGCATATCCGCGCCCAGATTGGCGGCAATCGTGTTCTTGACATCCTTGCTGCCGCGTTCGATCAGGATTTTGGTCAGGTCTTCGCTGACATGCTCCCGCTTGGCCATCGCCTCCAGATGGCCGTCTTCCTTGGTGGAGGCCAGAGCGTGCAGCGTTTCGTCCGTGAGGGAGTTTGATCTTTCCAGCACAGGTCTGGCGACCGTGATGTCGTCACTCGCAATGGCTGCGGCCAAAGTGGCGGAGGTGGCGCTCACATCAGCAAGCTGTTCGGACACTTTCCGCCTGAAATCAACTGTCAAAGTGTCATAGACCCCTTCGAGTATGTCGTTCAAGAGGGTGGTCTCATCGGAGCCATGGTCTTCAGCGCGACCGCACAGCAAGTCGGTGACGTGCTCGGCGAGCTTGTGTTTCTTTTCTGAAGAACAGTCCTTCGCAAGTTGAATAAGTGTATTGGTCATCGCAAGTACCTATGCCTGGAGACCTTACGGAAAGAACCTTTACATCCGGTGAAGAGCCGGGCAAATCCGGGTCTCCCGGGTGCAGCACACGGCCTGTTGACCTTTCCGGGTCCATGAGCCATGCCATGGCCTATGAGCGCGCTTCCAGTCCTTTATTCCTTCCGCCGGTGCCCTTATGCGATCCGGGCACGCCTTGCGATTGCTGCAAGCGGGGTTGCCGTCGAATTGCGTGAGATCGTTCTTCGGGACAAGGCGCCTGACTTTCTGGAAACCTCGCCGAGCGCCACGGTGCCATGCCTGAAACTGGGGGAGGGGGTTCTCGATGAAAGCCTCGACATCATGGTTTGGGCGCTTGAACAGCGGGATCCGGAGGGCTGGCTGATACCTGGGGACGGCAGCCGCGCGGACATGCATGATCTGATCGCACTCTGTGACGGTCCCTTCAAGCGGCATCTGGACAGGTACAAATACGACACCCGCTATCGGGACGTGCAGCGGACGCAGGAACGGGAACTGGCCTCCCAGTTCCTGTGGAAGCTGAACCGTAAGCTGGAGGGACGGGCCTGGCTGTTCGGCGCCGCCGGCAGTCTGGCGGACTATGCGGTTTTGCCGTTTGTGCGGCAATTTGCCAATACGGACCGGGACTGGTTCGACCGGCAGGACTGGCAGCCGCTGATGACCTGGCTTGGGAACTTCGAGACGTCTGGCCGTTTTTTGAGTGTCATGCCCAAATGGGCCCGCTGGCAGCCAGGCGACCCGCCAGTGCGCTTTCCAGGGTGAGATGAGGGCTGTGGAAAAAACGCTGCGATAGTTGCTGCTTAAGAAGTGCTGAAAAAACAAGCGTTTTTTTGCTTTTTGAGCGGGCTGCCTCAAGCGGCTGACCGGATATTTCCGCAACCTAACAGATTTGTAATCCCCCCGACAGGCAACGGTAAGGCGGGAGTGCCTAGGTTTGAGCTCAAGCCTGAAGCGAGTGACCCCGCACGCTTCTCAGAAAGGCCTTCAAAGTTACGTGCTCAGAGGAAGAATTATGCAGACCAAACGGCCAGTCTCTCCCTTTCGGACCCATCGCGCCAAATTGCTGGCAGGCGTCATGGCCCTCGGCGCTGCCGGGCTTTTGACCGCCCAGACCTTCGTTCCAGCACAAGTGGCTCTGGCGGATCCGGTTCGGGTGGATGCCAAGGTTCCGGCAGATTTTTCGGCAGTTGTTCGGACGGTCAGCCCAGCTGTTGTGAGTGTCCGCGTGAAGCAGGCAGCCGAACCGAAAATGATGAATTACAGCGGCAATGGTGAAGGCCTTGAAGAGTTCTTCAAGGGCCTGCCGCAAGGCAACCCATTTGAACGGTTCTTCCGGGACTTTGGTGGTCAGGGCGCAGATCAAGGTCAGCGTCAGCACCGGTCCCCGCGCCAGTACGGCATGTCCCAGGGTTCCGGCTTCTTCATCTCCAAGGACGGTTACGTGGTGACCAACCAGCACGTCATTGATCATGGCACGGAATTCACCGTGATTGATCAGGACGGCAAGGAATACAAGGCAACCTTGATCGGCGCGGACAAAAGGACCGATCTGGCTCTCTTGAAAGTCAATGCTGACAAGGACTTTACCTATGTGCAATTCGCCAAGGAGGCGCCTCAGGTGGGCGAGTGGACAGTTGCGATTGGCAACCCGTTCGGTCTTGGCGGCTCGGTGACGGCCGGTATTGTCTCCGCCCGTGGGCGTGACATTGGCGCCGGTCCCTATGACGACTTCATCCAGATAGATGCCCCTGTGAACCGGGGCAATTCCGGTGGCCCGGCCTTCAACATGCATGGCGAGGTCATTGGCGTGAATGCGGCGATCTTCTCGCCCTCGGGCGGCAATGTCGGAATTGCCTTTGCCATTCCGGCCTCCACCGCCCAGGGCGTGATCATGGAGTTGAAGGATGACGGAACCGTTATTCGTGGCTGGCTTGGCGTGCAGATCCAGAATGTGACGGATGACATTGCCAGCAGCATCGGCCTTGATCATGCCCATGGGGCGATGGTCGCCGAGGCACAGGAAGACAGTCCGGCCCGGAAGGCGGGCTTGCGTTCCGGAGATACCATCCTCGCCGTTGACGGTGCGGATGTGGAAGGCCCGCGCGAGCTGTCCAAGATGATTGCCGCCTATGATCCGGATACGAATGTGGATCTGACCATATGGCGGGATGGCAAGAAGCAGGACGTGACCGTCAAGCTTGGCCGGCTTGAGGACAAGGAGCAGGTGGCAGGCGGATCCCAGATCCAGCTGGAAGACGGCCGAACGGAGCTTGCCGACATGGGGATCATTGTCACCACGAAGGCGGAATTGGGCATGGAAGGCAAGGGCGTGGTCATTGACGACGTCGACCCGGATGGCCCGGCTGCGGAAAAACGCCTCTCCCGCGGCGATGTGATCCTGGAAGTTGCCGGAACGAAAGTCGAAACCGGTTCTGACGTGATCAAGGCCATCGAGAAAGCCAAGGAGGAAGGCCGCAAGGCGGTGCTCTTCCGGATTGAAACCAACGATACCACCCGCTTCGTGGCTCTGCCCATGAAGGTGGTCTGAGATCAGGCGACGGTTCCTCATGAACCGCACCTGACGGCGCAACCGGCTTGCCC
Organism: Roseibium sp. AWQ4_254; assembly: GCF_056161025.1. NCBI lineage: Bacteria > Pseudomonadati > Pseudomonadota > Alphaproteobacteria > Hyphomicrobiales > Stappiaceae > Roseibium > Roseibium sp. AWQ4_254. Next base: position 39,524 of record NZ_JBSWYH010000024.1, on the reverse strand, counting down.
TCTGCCCCAACCCCGACGGGCCGGTTGACGTCATGGGTTTGCGACCCGCAAACCCATACTGACTGGCGGCGGCGCCTCACATCCATCGCCGCCGCCAGCCATTTCTTTTTCAAATCACTCACGCTACAAGGAGGGTATGTTGCGGATTTTAGTGATCGAAGACGACCCCGAAGCAGCCAGCTATCTGGTCAAGGGCCTGAGTGAGCTGGGCCATACGGCTGACCAGGCCGGGGACGGCCAGACGGGTTTGGATATGGCGTTTCACAGCCGATACGACATTCTTATTGTCGACCGGATGCTGCCCAAGCTGGACGGCCTGTCGATCATTCAGGAACTGCGGCGGGAAGGCGATCATACACCTGTCCTCATACTGTCAGCTCTCGGCCAGGTCGACGACCGGGTCAAGGGCCTGAAAGCGGGTGGTGACGATTATCTTCCCAAACCCTATGCCTTCACCGAATTGCAGGCTCGTATCGAAGCTCTTGCCCGGCGTCCGAAATCCGCATCCCAGGTGGAAACCACCTATCAGGTGGGTGACCTGACCCTTGACCGGATGGCCCATTCCTGCCGCCGGGGGGAGACCGAAATTCCCTTGCAGCCGCGTGAATTCCGGCTATTGGAATATCTGATGCAACATGCGGGGCAGGTGGTGACCCGCACCATGCTCCTGGAAAATGTCTGGGAGTATCATTTCGACCCGCAGACCAACGTCATCGACGTTCATATTTCGCGCCTGCGCGGCAAGATCGACAAGGGCTTTGAAACGCCTTTGCTGCACACCATCCGGGGAGCCGGATACTCGATCCGTGACGCGGCTCACTAGATTTGTCCGCACGACGGCGTTCAAGCTGTCCCTGCTTTACATGGCCGTGTTCACGGTGATGTCCGGCGCAATTGTCTTTTATGTGTCTGAAAATACCGACAACCTCATGTCCGAACAGGTGGTTCAGACGGTTGATTCCGAGCTGAAGGGCCTGTCGGAGGTCTATTTGCGTGGCGGCATCCGCGATCTGGTGGAAACCATTGCCGACCGCACCCGTCACCCGGATGCAAGTCTTTATCTTCTGGTCGACTTTTCCGGAAACGCGCTTGTCGGTAACATTGCCCGTCTGCCGACAGTGGTGCTGGAAGAGGCCGATGGCGGCCTGCGCCGGGTCCGATATACTCGTCTGGGAGAGGGCAAGGAAGATGTCGAGCGCCAGGCCATGGTCCGCACGTTCGAGTTGCGCGGCGGCTTCCGGCTTCTGGTCGGCCGGGATCTGGGCGACCAGCTGAGATTTTCCAATCTTCTGGCCAACGCGTTGCGCCTGTGGCTGGTCCTGATGGTGGTGATGGCCGTCATCACCTGGCTGTTTGTCAGCCGCCGGGTGATGCGGCGCATTGATGACATTTCCGCATCCAGCCGCATGATCATGCATGGAGACCTGTCCCAGCGGCTGCCGCTTGCGGGCACCAATGACGAGTTTGACCGGCTGGCGATCAATCTCAACGACATGCTGGACCGCATCGAAGTGCTCATGCATTCCATGAAAGATGTGACCGACAATATCGCTCACGATCTGAAGACGCCCCTGACCCGGCTTCAAACCCGGATCGAAACTGCCCTGCGCGAGGCAAAGGGGGAGGCGGGCTACCGGTCGGCGCTGGAAGGCACTCTCACTGAAACCGATCATCTCCTGCGTATTTTCAATGCCTTGCTCAAGATTGCGCGGATTGAATCCATGGCTCTGGGCTCCAGTATGGAGCCGGTGGATCTGACCCGGCTTGTGGCGGAAATTGCCGAACTCTACGAACCGCTGGTGGAAGAAGAAGGCGGGCTGCTGGAAACCCATGTTCCAGATGGATTGCGGGCGGACTGCAACAAGGATCTGATCAGCCAGGTTCTGGTCAATCTGATCGAAAACGCCCTGAAATACGGCCGTCCGGAAAATGGTGTTCCGGTCCTGCGCCTTGGGGCCCGCCAAGAGGGCGGCCGGGTGGAGCTGTCGGTCACCGACAACGGCCCCGGCATTCCCGAAGAGGCCCAGGAGCGGGTTGTTGACCGGTTTGTGCGTCTGGAAGAAAGCAGATCGGAGCCGGGAACCGGCCTGGGATTGAGCCTCGTCAAGGCCGTTGCCCGCTTGCATGGGGGAGACTTGCGCTTCAAGAATGTGGACCCGGGCCTCTCGGCCCGCATCGACCTGACACCGGTCGCACAGGATAACAGCGGGAGCGGGTATGGAGACGCAACATCCGGGAGAGAAGAGCAGCCGGACGGACAAAAAACCTTCTAGCGCCGGACTGGCCGGGCGCATCCGGATCGTGCCGGACACCGCCGAGCCGGGGCGGGCGGCCCTGTTCCTCAAGGATCTTCTGGATCATCCCCAAGCAGGACCTTTGCTCAGCTGCATGGTCTGCGATCTGCCGGAGCTTGAGCCCTTTCTGCTCGGGATCATCGGCAATTCCCCTTATTTGCGCGACCTCATGCTGGCCGACCCGCAGCGCCTCGTCAGTCTTCTGGCGGCGGCACCGGAACAGCGTCTGGACACTCTGTTGGCGCAGGCGCGTGAGCTCAGAGCGGAGGACGAAGCCGGGCTCATGCGCCAGCTCCGGCTGTTCAAGCAGGATCTGGCGCTGACCCTTGGCCTTGCGGATATTGGCGGGGTCATTGATCTGGATCAGGTTACCGGTGCCCTGGCCGGATTTGCCGACGCGGCGCTCACAGCGGCGATACGGTTCTGCCTGAACGATCTGGTCCGGCGGGGCAAATTCACGCCTGCCAACCCGGAGCGGCCGGAAGTGGGCAGCGGCCTGATTGTGCTGGCCATGGGCAAACATGGCGCGAATGAACTGAACTACTCTTCCGATATCGATCTGATAGTGCTCTACGACCCGGCCAAGGCGCCCATGACAGAAGGGGCGGAGGCGCCGGTAGAGTTCGTCCGGCTTACCCGGCGTCTGGTCAAGATCCTGCAAGACCGCACGGAAGACGGATATGTTTTCCGCACGGATCTGCGCCTGCGCCCGGACCCGGGGGCGACACCGCTGGCCATGTCGGTTCCCGCAGCGCTGGTCTATTACGAATCCCTCGGCCAGAACTGGGAGCGGGCTGCGCTGGTGAAGGCACGTGCCTGTGCCGGCGACATTCCCGCCGGAGACGCCTTCCTGCATGAGATTGTGCCCTTCATCTGGCGCAAATATCTGGATTTTGCGGCCATTGCCGATGTGCAGTCGATCAAGCGGCAGATCCACATGCACAAGGGCCACAGTGCCATTGCCGTTGCCGGACACAATGTCAAACTGGGCCGGGGCGGCATCCGCGAGGTGGAATTCTTTGTCCAGACCCAGCAGTTGATCGCCGGTGGCCGCAATCCGGCTCTGCGCGGGCGGCGCACGCTCGACATGCTGGCCGCCCTGTGTGAGGCCGACTGGATCCGTATGCAGACCCGGGAAGAGATGCGCGCGGCCTATATTTTCCTGCGCATGGTCGAGCACCGCATTCAGATGCTCAATGATGAGCAGACCCAGCTACTGCCCAAGGATGAGGAGGGGCGCACGCGCATTGCCTATCTGATGGGGTTCGGCACGCTGGCCGCGTTCGAGAGCACGTTTTTAGGCCATATGCGAAATGTTCAGCATCACTATTCTGAGTTGTTTGAAGACGAGCCGGGCCTCTCGTCCGAGCTGGGCAATCTGGTCTTTACCGGCGACGACCATGACCCGGACACGCTGGAAACTCTGGCGCGGCTCGGGTTCAAAAACCCATCGGAAGCTGCCGGGATCGTCAAGTCCTGGCATTTCGGCCGCTACCCCTCTACCCGTTCCACCAAATCGCGGGAACGGCTCACCGAAATGCACCCTTCGCTGATCGGCGCCCTGGCTGCCACCGACAATGCGGATGCTGCCCTCAGGGCCTTTGACACCTTTCTGGCTAAATTGCCTGCCGGCGTGCAGCTTTTTTCGCTGTTGCGCTCCAACCCGCAATTGTTGACGTTGCTGGCAACCACCATGGGCGCTGCGCCGCGTATGGCCGAAACCGTGTCCAAACGTGTGCATGTGCTGGATGCAGTGCTGGACCCGGCCTTTTTCGGGGCTATGCCGAGCGTTGAAGAATTCCGCACCGGTCTCGACCGGACGCTGGCCCAGTCCCGCTTCTACGAAGAAGCACTCGACCGGGCGCGGATCTTCACACAGGAGCAGCAGTTCCTGATCGGCCTGCGGCTGATTTCTGACACGCTGTCGGCGGACCGGGTCGGCTTTGCGCTGGCCCGGCTGGCGGAAGTGGTGGTCGACCGGATCTTGCAGCAGGTAATGGTTCATGTGGGGGAAACCCATGGGGCGGTGCCCGGTGGCAATGTGGCGGTGCTGGCAATGGGTAAGCTGGGCGGGCGGGAAATGACAGCCGCCTCCGATCTGGATCTGATCCTGCTGTATGAGTCCCGCGATGAGGTCAAACAGTCGGACGGCCAGCGGCCACTTGCTGTCACCCAATATTATACCCGGCTGACCCAGCGGCTTGTGACGGCCCTGTCGGCCCCGACAGCGGAAGGGGCCCTTTATGAGGTGGATTTCCGGCTGCGCCCCTCCGGCAATGCGGGGCCGCTGGCGACCAACTTGGACGGCTTCATTGCCTATCAGCAGGACAATGCCTGGACCTGGGAGCATATGGCCCTGACGCGCGCGCGGGTGATTGCGTCCACATCGCCGGACTTCACCGGCAAGATACGGCAGAATATCTGCAGCACGCTGACACAGGCACGGGACCCGGCCAAACTCGCCGATGACGTTAGGTCCATGCGCGCCCGGATCGAAAAGGAAAAAGGCACCAAGGACATCTGGGACATGAAACAGGTCGCGGGTGGCCTCGTCGATATCGAATTCATCGCCCAGTATCTTCAGCTCGTGCATGCGGGGACAATGCCGGAGGTTCTTGCGCAAGGCACCGAGGACGCGCTGGAGCGGCTACGGGCTGCCGCTGCGCTCGGGCCTGCGGATGCGGAACTCCTTCTGGAGGCCTTGCGCCTGTATCAGCGGCTTACTCAGGTTCTGCGGCTGGCCCTGTCCGGAAAATTCGTTCCTGCAGACGCGCCGGGCGGCGTGCTGGATCTTCTGGTCCAGGCCTCGAACATGCCGACCTTCAACCGGCTGGAAACCGAACTGGCGGAGCTCCAGCAAAAGGTCCGCTCGGCCTTTGTCCGCATCGTCGGTGAGGTGACGGCCTGAAGAAGTATATGCCTCCGGTGCGAAGGCGCCTCCGGAAGACAGGCGAGAACGGCATATTCCCGTCTTGAGGATCTTTTAAATGGCTGAGTGCGCTGGCCGGACAGACCGCCGCGCGGCGTCAGGCGGTTTTCTGTCGGGGCTGGTCTGCGCTGTCGGCAAGCGAGAGGGTGAAGCTGACGGTCGTACCTTTTTTAACTTCCGACTCGATCTTCAGATGACCGCCATGAAGCTCCACCAGGGAACGGGCAATGGCGAGGCCGAGGCCGGAACCCTGATGGGTTTTGGTGAACTGGTTTTCCACCTGCACAAAGGGCTGTGCCAGCCGTTCCACGTCCCTTTCCGAAATGCCGATCCCGGTGTCGGAGACCTCGAAGCGCAGCTTGTCGCCGCGCGGGCGGGCCTTCAGGACCACCACACCATTGTCGGGGGTGAACTTGACCGCATTGGCCAAAAGATTCAGCAGGATCTGCTTCAGGGCGCGCTTGTCCGCGTGGACGGCAAGGTCTTCGGCCACATCGGTGGTCACGGAAATATTCTTTTCGGTGGCGGCGCCAGTCACGATCCGGCTGGCGTCAATAGCCGCATCAGCGGCGTTGACGACTTCGGTCTCTATGGACATGCGGCCGGCCTCGATCTTGGACATATCCAGAATGTCGTTGATCACATTGAGGAGATAGGTGCCGGAGGAATAGATGTCCTTGCAATAGTCGCTGTAGCGCTCCGTGCCGATCGGGCCGAACATTTCCTGGGTCATAATGTCGGAGAAGCCGATAATCGCATTGAGCGGCGTTCTCAGCTCGTGGGAAATATTGGCGAGAAATTCGGACTTGGCCTTGTTGGCGGCTTCGGCGCGTGTCTTTTCTTCCTGATACTTGTCGGCCATCTCTACCAGCTGGCGGGCCTGAATCTCCAGGGTCTGGCGGGACTTCTGCAGGTCGGTCACGGTGGCCTTGAGGCGCTTTTCTGATTCCACCAGCTTTTCTTCGTGCTTTTTCAACGCGGTAATGTCCGTGCCCACCGACACGAAACCGCCGTCCTTCGTACGCCGTTCGGAAATCTGCAGCCAGCGGCCGTCTTCCAGTTGGGCTTCGTAGGACCCTTCAGGCGCGCCGCCGCGCTGGTTCACCGTCACCGGCTGCGGGGCGACTTCCGCGTTTGAAGCGGCTGCCATCACATCCTTGTAAGGGGTGCCGGATTTCACGGCCGCGTTGGGCAGGCTGTGCAGGGACTGGTACTTGGAATTGCAGATTACCAGCTCGTTGCGGGCGTTCCACAGCACGAAAGCTTCAGAAATGGTCTCGATGGCGTCCCGGAGGCGCAAGTCAGCCATCCGGCTTTGTTCAGCCAGCTGGTGCTGTTCGGTAATGTCGATACAGATGCCGATCAGGTGCGGCTCGGCCCGGCCCGGTTCGGACTGGATTTCCCCGCGCGCCCGTAGCCAGATCCAGCTGCCATCGGAGTGGCGCATGCGGAAGGTTTCATCCACGAGGGTCTCACCGGTCTCAAGCAGGTGTTCGGCCAGTCCCAGCAGGTCGATATCGTCCGGATGGGTGATCGCGGAGACTTCAGCAAAGCTCAGGATGTCGTCCTTCGGCTCCTGACCGAGAAGCTCATAGAGGGAGGATGACCAGAACATGCGCCCGCGGGAGAGGTCCCAATCAAACAGGCCGCAGCGCCCGTGGGTGAGGGCGGTGTCGATCCGGGCCCGTGTGGCCGCATACATGTCGTCCGCCTGTTCGGCCCGGGACGCCTGGCTGAAGAGGCCGTAAATCACAGCCAGCAGCACCAGAGAGGTGCCGGCAAAAAGGGTCACATTGGCGGAAAGGCCAGTGCGCCAATCTGCATAGACCGCATTCTCCGGCTGCAGCACGGCGACCATGCCCAGCTTGCCGTCAAGATGATGCACTGTGGCCAGATAGGGCTCACTGCCCAGGCCGTTGCCAAGGTCAACCGGGACAGACAGGACCCCGGCGCGCGCACCAAACACTGTCAGGGGCTGGGAGGGGGACAGAAGGCCGGAGATCGGGCGGTTTTCCAGCCCGGGTTTGGCCGGGGCAGTTGCGGCAATGATGCCTTTCTGATCGACAATCAGGAAGATCCGGGACCGGCTGGTCGCGCCCGCAGGCAGGCTGTCGGCCAGGGTGCGTTTCAGCGTGGTGCGGAAGCCGGTTTCGGGAAGGCTGGCCTCGGCCTCATTCAGCCGGTTGGCCACAACCGTTGCCATCAGGCTGAGGGTGGTTTCTGCCGATTGGCCGGTGTCAGAATGTTCTGTCGCCAGCTCTCCGGCGCGGAACACGGCCAGGATGACGATAAAGACAATTGCAAGGCCGGGAATGATGCGCCGCATCAGGCTGTCGGGGCGCAGCAGGTTGTCCCGCAGCGTTCCGAAGAGCGTCACAAGGCGGAGGGCCGGGCTGCCGGTATGGCGTTCCGGGTTCGAATCGTTGTCGCTGCCACGCGTGGAAGCGTCGCTCGCCAGTGCTCGCGCCATAGGAAGTGTGCCTCAAGTTCCGCCGCATCGGAGCGTGCTCCGAATCACTTCCATTTGAATCAAATCTTATGTCTTTGTCCAGCCCCGCCGAAGAAGAAAATGGTTAACGTGCAGCCAATTTTACCGCTGACTTGTTAACCTTTTCCAGTAAAGCCCACTATTGCAATGTTCTGTCTACGATATCCCGGCTGTCCCTCGACAGGTCTTCGCTTGATGAAATCTTCAACAGGGCGGCTTCCGCAAGTCGACTGCGTTGTGGATCAAGTGCCCTCCAGGAGCGGAAGCTGGTTAGAAGTCGAGAGGCGACCTGGGGGGTCCGGCTGTCGATCAGGAGCGCCGATTCGGCAATGAACTCAAAGCCCGTCCCGTCGCGCCGGGCGAATTGCGTCGGATTTCCAGTGGCAAAAGACTGCAGCAGGGACCGGATCCGGTTCGGATTTCCCGCATCGTAAAGCGGGTGGGTAAGAAGCTCCTTTACCTTGGGTAAGGTTTCGTCGCCGGGCGCGGTCGCCTGGGTCATGAACCATTTGTCCATGGCCAGAGAGTTGTTCCGGTGGCGGTCCAGGAATGCGGCCAGGGCCTCGCTGCTGCGTGTCATGCGGTCATGAACCAGAAGGGTCAGGCAGGCGAGGCGGTCTGTCATGTTGTTGGCGGCGGCGAACCGGCTCCAGATCAGATCTTCGGTGCCGGCAGCACCGGAGGCGGCATAATAGTAAAGGGCCCGGTTGGCTAGAGCCCGGTCTCCGGCCGGTCCGGCCTGCGGCGAGTAGTCGCTGCCAGGCGCAAGTGCATCGGCAGTTCTCAGGAAGGCGGCCTGATGGCCCCTGGCAATCGCCGTGCGAAGGATCTGACGGGCGCTGTGTACCGCATCCGGGTCAACTTCCTTGCCAATCTCCTGGGCAATGTCCGGCTCGCTGGGCAGCGTCAGGGCCAGGGCCTTCAGGGCGGGGTCCAGATCCTGGTCCTCCAAAACCGCACCAAAGACGGCCACACCGCCGGGATCCGCCTGAGCCTCCTTCCCTTTGCCGATCAGGCCGCTCATGCGCACAAGATCTTTCAGGGCAAGGGTCTGCACCGCCTGCCAGCGGTTGAACGGGTCCGTATCATGGGCGGCCAGAAACCGCAGGTCCTCAAGACTTTGGGGCTGGTCAAGCCGCACGGGCGCGGAGAACCCCCGGGCAAGGGACAGGACCGGCGCGGCGGGCAGGCCGGAAAACGTGATCTCCTGCCGGGCCTCTTCCAGCACCAGCACATCCCCCGACAATCTGGCTCCGGCCGCATCCGGCAGGGCGATATCCTTGCCGTCCTGTCCGATCAGGCCGAAACGCAACGGGATCACGGCCGGTTTGCCGGCCTTTTGTCCCGGCAGGGGGGGGATGGTCTGCGACAAGGTGAGCGTGTAGGTCTTCTTCTGTGCGTCATGGTGGGGCTTTACGCGCACAACCGGCGTGCCCGCCTGTTCGTACCAGAGCGCAAATTGGCCAAGATCCACCCTGGCCGCTTCTTCAAAACAGGCCAGAAAGGCTTCAATCGTTGTGGCGTCCCCGTCATGGCGCTGAAAATAAAGATCAAGCCCCTTGCGGAAGCCGTCAGCTCCCAGAAGAGTCTTCAGCATCCGCACGACCTCGGCGCCCTTTTCATAGACGGTGGCCGTGTAAAAGTTGTTGATCTCGTGATAGGCGCGCGGGCGCACCGGATGGGCGAGGGGGCCGGCATCTTCCGGAAACTGGTGGGACTTCAGGAGCCGGACATCGGCGATGCGCTTGACGGTGCGCGAGCGCATGTCAGCGCTGAATTCCTGGTCCCGGTAAACCGTCAGCCCTTCCTTCAGGCACAGCTGGAACCAGTCCCGGCAGGTGATGCGGTTGCCGGTCCAGTTGTGGAAATATTCATGGGCAATCACCGCCTCGATATTGGCATAGTCCTGATCGGTTGCGGTCTCCGCATCAGCCAGAACATATTTGTCATTGAAGATGTTGAGGCCCTTGTTCTCCATGGCCCCCATGTTGAAGTCGGAGACAGCAACGATATTGAACACGTCCAGATCATATTCGCGCCCGAACACCTCTTCGTCCCAGCGCATGGAGCGTTTCAGCGAATCCATGGCCCAACCGCAGAGCGGCTCATTGCCGTGTTCGACATAGATGTTCAGGGCGACTTCCCTGCCAGATGCGGTGGTGAACCGGTCCGGAACGGCCGCCAGATCCCCGGCAACAAGGGCGAACAGGTAGGAAGGTTTGGGGTGGGGATCATGCCAGACGGCAAAATGACGGCCGCTGCCGGGAATCTCTCCGGTGTCCTGAAGATTGCCGTTGGCCAGCAGCACCGGGTAGTCCGCCTTCGAGGCCTCCAGACGGGTCGTGTAGACAGCCAGAACGTCCGGGCGGTCGAGGAAATAGGTGATGCGCCGAAAGCCTTCAGCCTCGCACTGGGTGCAGAAGGTGCCGGAAGATCTGTAAAGACCCATGAGCTGTGAATTGGCATCCGGGTTGATCCGGGTGGTCAGCGTCAGGTCGAAAGCCCCGTCCGGCGGCGAAAGAAGCTCCAGCTTGTCCGCTGTGACTGAATAGGCGGTCTCTTCAAGCAGGGTTCCGTTCAGCGCCACTGTCAAAAGATTCAGATCGTCCCCGTCCAGGCACAGGGGCGTCCCGGCCCGTGTGCCGGGCTGGCGGTCAATCCTGAGGACCGCGATAACCTTCGTGGCCACCGGGTCAAGCTGAAACGTCAGGTGAACCTTGTCGATACGGTAGGCAGGCGGTTGGTAGTCTTCCAGCCGAATGGCCGGCGCCGTTTCGGATCGCATCGAGGTCTCCCGGGAGTTTGTTCAGATGTCAAAGCCTGTCCGCGGACGATTGACCCGCATCAGGCCTTGGCAACGGCTCAATACACATAGCCGTGCCCCAACCGCGTTAACATGATCACCAAATGGGGCAAAGTCCTGATTTTGCAACTTTTGCCTTGGCGATGTTTTGTTTTTCGCATTCTGGTTGCGGGGATGAGGTTTTGACCTTCCGCGGGCCATTGACTATGTCAGAGGCGTCTTGAGTCACTGGGAAAGTCTAAATGAGCCGCCTGGACAGTTTCATCCGCCGTATGACATCGCAGAAAATCCTGCTGGAACATCTTGTCGACAAGGTCAATGCCGTAGATGGTCCGGTTCTGGAACTGGGGCTCGGGAACGGCCGCACCTATGACCATTTGCGGGAAATCTATCCGGACAAGGAGATTTTTGTCTTCGATTTCGCCATGAACTGCCATCCGAGCTGTGCGCCGGATGCGGAGCACATGATCCTGGGCGATATCCGCGACACACTTGCCTTTTGCGGCCCGCGTGTCGGCGCATTGGCCTCCTTTGCCCATATCGATATAGGCTCGGCCGATCCGACCAACGATCTTGCAATTGTCCATTGGCTTGAGCCGCTGCTGAACCAGCGCATGGCGGTCGGGGGATATGTACTGACCGCGCTGGCGCTCAATCTGCCGAATTTCGAAGCCCTGGAAAAGCCGCAAGGCATCCATCCCGGCAGATATCATATCTACCGCAAGACCGCAGACGCCTGAGCAGCGCTCCCTTCTTGATATCTGTGCCGTTTTTTCCTCCTCCCGATCTGAACAGGAACCTCACGCATGTCCGCGCCCCTTGAAGGCATTAAGGTTGTCGAACTCGCCCGCATTCTGGCCGGGCCCTGGACGGGGCAGACCCTGTCTGACCTCGGGGCGGATGTGATCAAGGTGGAGAGCCCCAAGGGGGATGACACGCGAAGCTGGGGGCCGCCCTTTGTGAAGGATGCGGACGGCGAGGACCGGGATGCGGCCTATTTTCACGCCTGCAACCGGGGCAAGCGCTCTGTGGTGGCCGACTTCCGGACCGAAGAAGGTCAGGAGATCGTGCGCCGTCTGGTGGCCGGTGCGGATATTGTGATTGAAAATTTCAAAGTGGGCGGTCTCACCAAATACGGTCTCGATTATGAGAGCCTGAAAAAGGTCAATCCAAAGCTGATTTATTGCTCCATCACCGGGTTCGGCCAGGAGGGCCCCTATGCCCACCGGGCCGGGTATGACTTCATGATCCAGGGCATGGGGGGCATCATGGATCTGACCGGTGAACCGGATGGCGGCCCGCAGAAGATTGGCGTTGCCTTTGCCGATATCTTCACCGGCCTTTACGGTGTGGTCGGCATTCTGGCCGCACTCCGGCGCCGGGACAGGACCGGGGAGGGCGAGCATGTTGATATGGCGCTTCTGGATGCCCAGGTGGGGGTTCTGGCCAATCAGGCCCTCAACTATTTTGTCTCCGGCACGGCGCCCAAACGCCTTGGCAATGCCCATCCCAACATTGTGCCTTACCAGGTGTTCCCGGCCAGCGACGGCCATTTGATCATTGCGGTTGGCAATGACGGCCAGTTCCAGCGCATGTGCGGGGTTTTGGGCCTTCAGAATCTGGCTGAGCAGCCGAAATTTGCAACCAATGCGGCCCGGGTTGCGGCAAGAAGCGAACTGGTTCCGCTGATCGCAGCGGAAACGGCAGTCCGCGCCCGGGACGATCTTCTGGCTGCCTTGGAACTGGAAGGGGTTCCGGCGGGACCGATCAATTCGGTGAAAGATGTGTTCAACGATGCCCAGGTGGTCCATCGGGGCATGAAGGTGACGCTGAAAGCGGATGGGGTTGAGGGCGGCACTGTCTCCTCTGTGCGCACGCCGATCACCTTTCAGAACAGCTCTCTGGTTCTGGACCGGGCAGCCCCGTCTCTGGGCGAACATACCGCTGAGATCCTTGCAGAACTTGGCCTCACTGAAGAGAAGTCGTCCAAGGCGTGACCCGGGCGGCAGACAGCAGGACGGGCAGTATGAAAAATACGGACTATCTGAGGTTTCTGGACTCCACCGTGCTGGCGGATGACTGGGGCCGGTTGACCCGCTACCGGTTTCAATACCGCCGCCAGGATGGTGGCTGGCAGGAAATGACCCGGGAAGCCTATGACCGGGGCAATGCGGTTGTCTGTCTTCTGTTCAACCCGCAGACCGGTTGCGTTCTGTTGACGCGCCAGTTCCGCCTGCCAGCGTTTCTCAATGGCAAGGACCCTTTTCTGGTGGAAGCGCCTGCCGGTCTGTTGGAAGGGGTGCAGCCGGAAGAGCGGATGCGCGCGGAACTGATGGAAGAGACCGGCTTCGAAGTCCCTGCTCTGGAGCACCTCTTTGACGCGTTCATGAGCCCTGGCTCAGTGACCGAATATCTGTCTTTCTATACCGGCACCTACCGGCTCAAGGACAAGACGGGCGAGGGCGGGGGCGCGGAGCATGAGGGCGAGGATATTGAAGTTCTTCATGTGCCGCTTGAAGAGGCGCTTTTGAAAACCCGCACCGGGGACATTTGCGATGCCAAGACGATCATGCTTCTGCAGGAGCTTGCCTTACGGCAGATGATGGACAAGAAGACAGGATCCGGCGCGCCAGCCTGACCTGCCTTTAAGGTAGTTTGACGTTAAGGGACGGAACGCTAAGATCGCAGAAAACAGGACAAAGCTGGTGAGCGAAGACAGCAAACGGGACCGCCGCATCAAGCTTCCGCTGACAAGCATTGTCGGCGTCGGGTTCGGTGCGTTTGTCGCGATTGCCATCGGTCTGGTGCTGGCGCTTTCCGTCAGCGCGAATTTCAGAAACACGTTTTCCCTGCTCAATGACAAAATGATCTTGAGCACGGAGGCGCTGGAAACCCAGTTGCGCACCCATTTCACGTCTGTCCAAAAGGCGGTTGTCGGCCTGAAACCCTATTTCGAGGGCGGCAAGGTCGGCTTTGACGATCCGGAGCGGACCCTTCAGGACCTGTCCATTGCCCTGCAATCCAACGCGGATCTCACAACCCTTGTGATGACGTCACCGGATGGCCGGCGGCTCGGGATCTACCGGGCGCCGTCTGGAAAATTATGGCGGATTGAAACCGATACGCCGCCGCCGGGCATGGATGTGCGCGATCTTCCAGAGCTGACACCGGACAGTCCGCCGACCTGGGGTGCGCTGGTGAAGCACAGCGTCGGCCTCTTTGCCAATGTTTCCGTGCCGCTGGTAGAAGACGGCAAAATGGCGGGCATTCTGACTGCCGCCAGCTCCATGAAAGACATTGCCGAGCTGGTCAAGGCCCAGGATGATGGCAGCGACAATACCATCTTCATTCTGGATGGGGACAGCCGGGTGATCATGCATTCCGACGCCAACCACCTTCAGACCGGCGGCAACATCAAGAACAATCTTCCCGGCCAGTGGAGCCGTGTGGGAGACCCGGTTCTGGCGGCCATGGCGGATGAGGAGCCTTTGGAGGAATTTCAAAAGGCTGCGGACCTGGGCATCAATGTTTTTTCGGTCGAGACGGAAGACAAGGACTTCATCATCATGAAGACCCGGCTCGAAGGCTTCAGCGACCAGCCCTGGACAATTGGCCAGTACTTCCTGAGCGCCACTGTCTCGCGGGAGGTGCGCCGGCTGGCCGGGTCCATGTTTGTCGGCTTCGGGGCGCTTGTGGTGTCGGTTCTGATCGCGTTCTGGCTGGGCCGCCGGGTGGCACGGCCGCTGCGCAATCTCGCGGTTCAGTCCCGGCGCGTGGGCAGCCTCTCCCTCAACGAGGTTCAGCGTATGCCGCGCAGCCGGGTTGCGGAGATTGATCAAGTCTCGCTAGCCTTCAATTCCATGGTCGAAGGGCTCAAGGCCATGAACCCTTATGTGCCCCGGTCCCTGTTCACCAAGCTGATGCAGCTCGGCGGTGCCCAGGCCGCCGAAGCCCGGCAGGCGGAGCTGACGGTCCTGTTCACCGATATTGTCGGTTTCACGGCTCTTTCGGAACATTTGAGCGCAGCGGACACCGCGCGGCTCCTCAATAGCCATTTCGCGATCCTGGTCGAGGCCGTGGAGCGGGAAGGCGGCACGGTCGACAAGTTTCTGGGCGATGGGATGCTGGCCTTCTGGGGCGCGCCGGACGCACGTCCCGACCATGCGGAAGCTGCCGTGCGCACGGCGCGCAGAATTGCGCAGACATTGCACGCTTCCAACAAGAAGGCGGCGGAAGAGGGCCGGCCGGAAATGTCCATGCGCATCGGCATTCACACGGGCGAAGCGGTTGTCGGAAATGTGGGGGCGCTGGACCGGTGGAACTATACGGTTGTCGGCGACACGGTGAACGCGGCCGAGCGGCTTCAGACCCTCGGGCGGGAAGCGGAGGGAACGCCGGAGATGACGATCCTTGCCAGTGCGGACACGGTGGCCAAACTCCCGGGCGACGTCAGCAAGCGGGCCGTTGGGGCTCATCATTTGCGTGGGCGCAGTGGCCTTATGGAGGTCTATTGGATCGATCCGCAGCTCCAGGTCTCGCTGGAGGTGCCCGAACAGGACAGCGCTGCGCAGACGAGCCGTCCAGTGTCGGCGGCAGAATAGCCCCGCGCAAAATCAATTACTTGGCGGAAGAAGGTGCAAGATTCTGAAAAAATAGGGGGAATCTGACTGCCGTAATTCAGGTCACTGCGCAGCAACACAGAATTCCTCATTGCTATCCAAAGGCAAATTTGGTTGTCTTTCTGTCGCAAAAAGGGCTTAGTAAGCCTTTTTGCAGACAATCCTGGCCGGGGAAGGAATAACGCGGTGAATGTTCTCTCGATCGAGGGATTAACGGTAGAGTTTAATACGGCCGAAGGGTGTATCCGGGCAGTTGACGACGTTTCCTTTGCCGTTCCCGAAAACTGCACAGTGGCATTGGTCGGGGAATCCGGGTCCGGCAAGACAGTTATTTCCCAGACCATCATGGGCCTGCTTCCCCAGGCCGCCGAGATTACCGCCGGCAAGGTTCTGCTGGCAGACCCGAGCGGGGCCGAGCCGCCGGTCGACATTGCCGCGCTTGAGCGCAAGGGGCCGCAGATGCGGCATCTGCGCGGCAACCGGGTTGCGATCATCTTCCAGGAACCGATGACCTCTCTGTCGCCGCTGCACACAATTGGCGACCAGATCGGTGAGGCCGCCCTGCTGCACCGGAATGTCTCCGGAGCCGAGGCCCGTGAGCTCACAAGGGACATGCTGCACCTCGTTCAGTTTCCTGATCCGGACCGGGCGCTGGACAATTATCCGTTTGAACTGTCCGGCGGTCTGCGCCAGCGGGCCATGATTGCCATGGCGATGATCTGCCGTCCGGCGCTTTTGATTGCCGACGAGCCGACGACTGCGCTGGATGTGACGATCCAGGCGGAAATCCTGAAACTCATCCGGGAGGTTCAGGCCGAACTGCGCATGTCCGTGCTGATGATCACCCATGATTTCGGCGTGGTCGCCAACATGGCCGACGAGATCGCGGTCATCTATCACGGCCGGATCATGGAAAAGGGCACGGCCCAGCAACTCTTTTCCAATCCGCAGCACGATTATCTGAAAGCGCTCTTGAACGCGGTTCCAAGTTTCCACATGGACAAGAGCGAACGTCTGGTGCCGATCCGGCCCATTGAGCTGAAGTCGGAGGATCTGACACGCAACCGGCCCAAATGCGATGTGACGCCTGGCGAGCCTCTGGTGGAAATGCGCAATGTCACCAAGTGCTTTTCCCTGCGCAAAGGCTCGCTTTTCAGCTCCAAGGCCAAAACCATGACGGCTCTGGATTCCATCAGCTTCACCATCCGGCGCGGAGAATGCCTGGGGTTGGTGGGGGAATCCGGCTCGGGCAAGACCACTGCGGCCAAAGCCATTTTGCGCGCGCTCACCCTGGAAGGCGGCGAGGTTCTTTACAACCGCGGCCAGGGTTTGGAAGACATAGCAGGCCTCAGCGGGGAAGACCTGATGGACTACCGGCGCCGGGTTCAGCTGATCTTTCAGGACCCGTTCTCCTCGCTGAACCCGCGCATGACCATCAATGACACGCTCATGGAACCTTTTGAGGTTCACGGCATCGGCACGCCGCAGGAGCGGGCGGAGCGGGTGCGCAATCTCATGAACCTTGTGGGGCTCGACCCCAGGTTTCTGCGCCGCTACCCCCATTCCTTCTCCGGCGGCCAGCGCCAGCGCATCGGCATTGCGCGGGCGCTTGCACTCAATCCGGAATTCATCTTGTGCGATGAGCCGACCTCCGCCCTGGACGTATCGGTACAGGCGCAAATCCTGAACCTGTTGCAGGATCTCAAACGGGACCTGAACCTGACCTATCTTTTTGTCAGCCACAATCTTGCGGTGGTCGACTATGTGGCGGACCGGATCGCGGTGATGTGCCGGGGACGCCTGGTGGAACTGGGCGAAACCCGCACGGTGGTCGGCAATCCGCAGCATCCTTACACCAAAGCGCTGCTGTCGGCCGTTCCCGAGCCGGACTTGTCCGCACCGCTTGATTTTGCTGCGCTGGACGCCAACCGCGCGTCCGAGCCGCAGCTTTGGCCGGAGCCGTTCAGGCTTGAAGACGGCACAGAACCGTCATTGGTCGAAATGGAACCAGAACATTTTGTCTGCGCACCCGGACTTAAGAATTCCGGGGCACTTGAGGGGACAGCAGCATGAATTTCAAACACCTGGCAAGGGCAGGGGTGTTCCTGACCGCCGCCATAATGGCAGGGCCCCTGGCCGCGCTTGAGTTTAAGGAAACTCCGGGGCTCGACCCGTCCCTACCACCGGTGGCAGAGCGTCTTCCCGCAGAACCGCTGGTGGTCGATCTGGAAGCCAAGGGCCGGACCGTGGGCACTCCGGGGGGCGCGCTTGACACCTTGATCGGCCGCTCCAAGGACGTGCGCCTGATCAACGTTTGGGGCTATGCCCGGCTGGTCGGCTATACGGAAGAGCTGGAGCTTGTGCCAGATCTCTTGAAGGAAGTGGAGGTCGAGGATGGCCGGATCTTCACCCTGCACACCCGCAAGGGCCACAAATGGTCCGACGGGCAGCCTTTCGGCGCCGAGGATCTCCGCTATTATTTTGAAGATGTGGTCAACAACAAGGACCTGACCCCGTCGGGCCTGCCGCCCTTTTTGATGGTGGATGGCAAGGGACCCAAGTTCGAGGTGTTGGACGAGACCACCGTGCGGTTCACCTGGGACGCGCCCAATCCGCTGTTTCTGCCGGAGCTCGCCAAGGCCCGTCCGCCCTTCATCTACCGTCCTGCCCACTATCTGAAGCAGTTTCACGAAAAATATGGCGATCCGGATTTCATTGCCAAGGAAGCCGCCAAGGTCAAGGTGCGCAGCTGGGCGCCGCTGCACAACAAAAAAGACGACATGTATAATGCGCGCAATGCCGATCTGCCGTCCCTGCAGCCCTGGGTGCGCAAGCGCGACGACAGCGAATTGCGCTTCATTCTGGAACGCAATCCCTTCTATCACCGGGTCGACAGCACGGGCCAGCAATTGCCCTATATCGACGAAGTCATCATGACCGTGGCCGACCGCAAGCTGATCCCGGCCAAGACCCAGGCGGGCGAGAGCAATCTTCAGGCCCGGAACCTGAGCTTTTCCGACATCACGGTCCTGAAAAAGGGCGAAAAGCGCAATGATTACACCACAGCGCTCTGGTCCAACTCCAAGGGCTCTGAAATTTCGATCCAGCCGAACCTGACCGTCAAGGATCCGGTGTGGCGCACATTGCTGCGCGATACGCGCTTCCGGCATGCCCTGTCACTGGGCATCGACCGGAAACTGATCAACCGGGTTCTGTTTTTCGGCCTTGCGACACCGGGCAATGACACGGTTCTGCCAGCCAGCCCGCTCTATAAACCCGAATACACCACCAAATGGGCCAAATACGATCCGGACAAGGCCAATGCCCTCTTGGATGACATCGGTCTGACACAGCGCAATGACGAAGGCATCCGTCTGATGCCGGACGGCCGGCCCCTGGAGATCATCGTGGAAACGGCGGGTGAAGCCCAGGTGCAGGAAGATGCGCTGGAGCTGGTGACCGAGATGTGGCGTGAACTGGGGGTGAAGCTGTTTGCCAAGCCGAGCCAGCGCGACAACATGCATAAGCGTGCCATTTCCGGCGATCTGGTGATGGCCGTCTGGTGGGGGTTTGAAAATGGCATTCCCACCTCCGAAATGCCGCCGGATGACTATGTCCCGGTGCATGGGGACCGGTGGTCCTGGCAAGCCTGGGGGGATTATTATGAAACCCACGGGGAAGGCGGTGAAAAGCCGGACTGGCCGCCGGCAGTCCGCCTGATGGAGCTTTACAAGGCCTGGCTGAACTCCAGGACGGCGGACGAACGGGCCAAGATCTGGGAAGAGATACTGGATATCCATGCGGAAGAAACCATCCATATCGGCCTTGTCTCCGGCGTGCGTCAACCCGTGGTCATCAAAGAGGTTGAAAACGTGCCGCTGGAAGGGATCTATGGCTGGGATCCGGGCGCCCATTTTGGCATTCACCGGATGGACGAGTTCTATATGGATGATGAGGACTGAAAGCTGCTCCGTCAGGTCCGGAACAGGATCTGACGGGCCGCCTGCAGGGAGACGGCATGCGCTTGCGGGCATGAACTCAATAGGGCTGCGGCATTGCAGCCAGGCTGGCGGGCGGGCCAGCCGTATCGGGCCTAAGGGGAGACCAGGTGCTCTATTACATTATACGCCGGATTTTCATGATGGTCCCCACCTTGCTGGTGATCAGTTTTCTGACTTTCTTGATCATTGAATTGCCCGCAGGCGATTATATTTCCAACCAGATTGCCGCGCTCAAATCCACTGGCGAGGAATCGTCTGTCGCCAAGCTGGAGTTTCTGCGCAAGGAATATTCGCTCGACCGGCCGTTCTTCGAGCGGTATCTGATCTGGATCGGCCTCTGGCCAGGAACGAACGGCCTTGACGGGCTGCTGCAGGGCAATTGGGGCTGGTCGTTTGAATTCGACAAACCGGTGGAGCAGGTGGTTGGGCCAACGCTGCCACTGACCATCGTGCTTAATTTCGCGACCATCCTGTTTGTCTATGTCGTGTCATTCCCGATCGGGATCTTTTCCGCAACCCGGCAATATTCCTGGGCGGATTACGGCTTCACCTTGCTGGGATATATCGGCCTGGCAACACCGAATTTCCTGCTGGCACTGATCCTTCTTTATCTGTTCAATCTGTGGTTCGGCCTGTCGGTCGGCGGGCTGATGGCGGCCGAATATATCGACCAGCCCTGGAGTGTGGACAAGGCCATGTCGGTCATGGCCCATCTGATCGTACCGACCATCGTGATCGGCACGTCGGGAACTGCCGCCATGATCCGCAGGTTGCGCGCCAATCTTCTGGACGAGCTGCACAAGCAATATGTGACCACCGGCCGGGCCAAGGGGCTGAAGGAAAACCAGCTTCTGGTCAAATATCCGCTGCGCATGGCGATCAACCCGTTCATTGCCGATATTGGAAACTTGATCCCCTCCATGGTGTCAGGCTCCGTGATCGTCTCCGTGGTGATGAGCCTGCCAACCGTTGGCCCGGTCCTGCTGTCAGCCTTGCAGTCCCAGGATCAGTTCCTGTCCGGCTTCATTCTGCTCTTTGTGGCGGTTTTGACATTGATCGGCATGTTGATTTCCGATCTGTTGCTGGCGGTGCTGGATCCGCGCATCCGTCTGGGCGGAGGGGCTGCGTCATGAGCAGGGATGTGAAAGACGGCGCGCCGGTGCGCGAGGTGGAGCATTACGTTGATCCGACACCGTTCAATCCGGCGGTGACGGAAGACATGACGGCGGAGCAGGAACGGTTCTACCAGGCCTCCCAGTGGCGAATCATGTGGTGGAAGTTCAAGCGCCATAAGGTCGCCGTCTGGTCCGGTGTGATCCTGATCCTGTTTTATCTGTGCGTGCCCTTTGCGGAGGTCATCGCGCCCTACAGCCCGAACTCCCGGGACGCCGATCACCTGTTTGCGCCGCCCCAGTCGGTCCACCTCTTCCACGAGGGCTCATTTGTCGGGCCGTTCGTTTATGGCATGTCCTCCGCGATCGACATGGAAACCCTGCAATGGGTCTTCACGGAAGATCCGGACGACGTTCAGCCCATCCGGTTTTTTTGCCGGGGCGCGAAATATAAGTTCTGGGGCCTTTTTGACGCCGAATTCCATCTGTTCTGCCCTGCGGAAGGCGGCACCCTGTTTCTTGTCGGCACAGACCGGCTGGGCCGGGACCAGTTTTCCGGGCTGGTCTATGGCGCGCGCCTGTCCCTCACCGTGGGCCTGATCGGGGTTACCATCTCGATCGTGCTCGGATTGTTTTTCGGCGGGATTGCCGGCTATTTCGGCGGGGTGCTTGACAGTGTGATCCAGCGCATGATCGAGATCATCCGCTCTCTGCCGGAGCTGCCCCTGTGGATGGCCCTGTCTGCGGCCCTGCCGGTCACCTGGAGCCCAGTCTGGATTTATCTCGGCCTCACGGTCATTCTCGGGCTTCTGGATTGGCCGGGTCTTGCCCGTGCGGTGCGCTCCAAGCTGCTCTCCTTGCGCGAGGAGGAATATGCCAAGGCGGCGGTGCTGATGGGAGCCAAACCGAAACGTGTGATCACGCGGCACTTGCTCCCTGGCTTCACCAGCCACATCATTGCCTCCGCCACCTTGTCGATCCCGGCCATGATCCTGGGGGAAACCGCGCTGTCTTATCTCAATCTCGGTCTGCGCCGGCCGGCCATTTCCTGGGGGGTTCTGTTGAACGAGGCCCAGAATATTTCGGTCGTAACCGTTTATCCCTGGCTGATGGCCCCGGTGCTGCCCATCATCATTGTGGTTCTGGCGTTCAATTTCCTGGGCGATGGTTTGCGCGATGCGGCAGATCCCTATAAGTGAAGACCCGGAATTTGATTTGTCCGGCGGGCCGTTCCGGCCCGCCTTTGCCATCAGGAAACACCATGTCAAAAAACGCCACCACCGCCGCAGGCTGGGACGAGGAATATGAAGCCGGGCGCTGGGCCTTTCTGCGCTCGCTTCCCGAAAGCGGGCGCTATGGCATTATCGGCATGTGGCTGAGCCTGACCGGGGCCATGGACGAGGTACTGGATATCGGCTGTGGTGAAGGCCTGCTCTATGAGCGTTTGAAACCCATGGGGGTCAAACGCTATGTGGGCATGGATCTCTCTCCCGCCTCGCTGCAGATCGCAGACGTGGATCCGGCTATTGCCAGCCTGCGGGCGGGCGACATGCATGCTTTTGAACCGGAGGCAGGCGAAACCTTTTCCGCCATTGTCTTCAATGAGGTTCTGCATTTTGCCGACGATCCGGCCGCCGTGGTCAGCCGCTATGTGCCGTTCCTGAAAAAAGACGGTGTGATTGCCCTGTCCATGTATTCTCCGAAAAAACCTGAATCCGGTGCCAACAAGCTGATCAACAGCCTGTGGGCGGCAACCGATGATGCGGCCACATGGGAAGTTCTCGACGATTACCGTCTGGTCTCAGACAAAAAAGGCGTCACTTGGCGCATGCGTCTGGTGAAGCCTAAGGGATAGAGAGGACCAGGACATGGTTCGGTTGCTGGGCCTCCTCTTTGGCATCACAGTCTCCTTCCCGGTATGGGCTTGCCAGCCACCTCACATTCCCTCTGCAGACGTCAGCTATCAGAATGCAGAGCTTCTGTTTCGCGGGCGCATTTCAAAGATTGAATACATAGAACCGACCGGCAAATGAAAGAAAGCGGAAACCTCACCGGCTGAACTCTGCACTCACCCCGGCAAGACCACGATGGTCGACATGCCACCCTTGTTGCGCAGCGCATGGGTATCGGCAAGATCCGGATCGCTGATCCAGGCCTTGGCGGCATCCAGGGCCGGGAAGGACAGCAGCGCGGCGATGTCCGGGGCGGTGCCAGCCGCTTCCAGAACGGTCACATCCGGGGTGGCGGCCAGGATGCTGCCGCCATGCTTGGCAAGCGCCTCTGCGGCTTTTTCCCGATAGGCACCAAGGCTTTCCTTGTCGGAAATGGTGATCATGGCAAGGGCTTGAATGGGCATGAGGCAGGTCCTTTTCCTGAAGCGTTTCGACAAGCTGACGGTATCGTGAAGCTGGTCTGCGGAAAATTCGTCAATTCCCGAAAGTCATTGTGCAAAAATGCACAGAAGGAAAAAGGCTTGGGATCGCCATGGACAATTGGGATGATCTGAAATTTGTGCTCGCAATTGCCTCCGCAGGCACAGTGACCAAGGCGGCGCGCGGCTTGGGGGTGACTCACTCCACCGTGTCCCGCCGCCTGTCCGCGCTGGAAGAGCGCATGGCCACCCGCCTGTTTGAACGGCTGCCGGAGGGCTTCGTGCCAACCACCGCCGGAGAGGAGGCGGTTGCGGCGGCCCGGCGTATGGAAGCGGAGATTCTGGCGCTTGATACCCGTATCACCGCGCAGGATGCGGAGCTGGAAGGACCGCTGCGGGTGACGGCGGCCCAATTGCTCTTCCAGGTGCAACTGGCGGAAATCATGCGGCAATTTTCAGAGCGCCATCCGCGCATCGAACTGGAAATGGTCGCCGCCAATGAAAAGCTGAGCCTGCACCGCCGGGAAGCGGATATCGCCGTCAGGGTGACCGATACACCCGGAGACAGCCTGTTCGGCCGCCTCGCCACCGGCCAGCGGCGCGGCTACTATATGGCCCGCAGCTTCGCCCGCCAGCACCAGGGGCTTCTGGAGACCGGCCGGTCCCGGGACGCGCTGGCCTGCGTCACCTTCAAATGGTGGGGCAGGGGCGTGCCGAAAGAGATCCGGACCCGCTATCCGTCCGCGTTTATTCGGCTGGTGGCGGATGACATGATCGCGCTTCACGCTGCGGTGCGCACCGGAATGGGGATCGGCCGGCTGCCGTGCTTTTTAGGAGATCTTGATCCGGAGCTGATCCGTGTGCCGGGGATCGAGCTGTCCCGCTATCTCGACATCTGGGTCCTGACCCATCCGGATCTGAAAAATGTCGCCCGCATCCGCGCCTTTCTGCGCTTTGCTGCGGACGCCTTCAAAAAGAATGGTCAGCTCTATCTGGGGGGGTGAAGGCCAAACTTTGCATAAGGTTCTGAAAAGAAGCCATTTCGAGCGGGGCCCAAGAGCGCGTCGCGCTTCCTCGGATTTGCCTTTCGATGCCTGACACTGAAGTTCGTTACATTTACCGGCGCGCTCCGAACGAACTTCGAATTCGAGAAGGTGGCGAGCAAGTTTATGTTTCTAGTGTGGTTTTCGAATTTGAAATCCGATCCGGCGGTTCCTGCTAAGATGAGGCGTTTATCAAATTCACCAAACTAGATCCACCGGCGCACGTTTTGACAATAGTCCTCATAGGCCGCCCCGAAGATGCGCCGCAACTGATTTTCCTCCGGCTTGATCTGAAATTCGGTCAGATACCAGAGAAAGGCCGGGAAGAGGACCAGCGACAGGAGACTGCCGAAATAGAGGGAGACCCCGAGGAGCAGGCAGGCAAGGCCGAGATACATCGGGTTGCGGCTCAGCCTGTAAATTCCGTCGGTCACCAGGGCGCTGGTCTTGTCGGGGGCCATTGGATTGACGGTGGTTTTGCGCTGCCAGAAGGCCTTGAGGGCCAGAATGTCCAGCAGCAATCCCAAACAGACCAGAAGTCCGGCAAGGGGGATCTGTCCCGGAAACCGGACCGACAGATCCGGAAAGAGGGCGGAAACTACCCAGGTCAGGACGGCCGCAACTGCAAAGACCAATGGTGGCGGGACCTTCAGTTTCATGGGGCTTCGCCGCCACGGGGGGGATCTTTCAGCTCGATCGGCTGCCCATGCGGGGTGGCTTTTGCAGCCGCGCCCCAGGCCTCTTTCAGCTGGGCAAGCTGACCGGACCCGGCCACGCCCTTGGCGCTGAGCAGCGTTTCAAAGGCCGTCAGCCAGTGATCGTAATAGCCAAGTATGCCGCCGCTGCCATCTCCGTCCTTGGCCAGTTCCGCCCCAAGGGCTTCGGTCCATTCCGGCCATGTAAACAAGCCAGCCTCACGAGCTTTCAGCGTCATGGCGAACACCCGGGCTTCCCAGGGGGCGCTGAACACCGGCCCGCCGTCCTGGTCCAGCGGCAGGCGGGGCAAGGAGGCAAAGGGGTCAGGCAAGCTCAAGATAGGGCTCCCAAAGGTCCAGGCGCAAGGTGAGACGGGGATCGCTGTCCGGCCCCCAGACATCCGTTCCCTTGAAGGCAACGCCATAGAGCCAGGCTGGTTGTTCCCCCAGACCTTGCGCATTTGTATCGGGAAAGACGTGAACACCGTGCACGGCCTCGATCCGGCCGGACACATGGCGGGCATAGCGGGGCAGGCGGGTGTGGTGTTCCGGATGCATCTGTCTGGTGCGCACCGCATCCCCGACCCGGTAGCGGGCGGGCTGGCGCACGGGCCGGTCGGCGGGCGCTCCTTTTGACAGGGTCTCGGCAACCTCATCCGCTTTCAGGACCCGTTTCACAGGTTTGGGCGCGTCAAGGGAATGTCCGGCCGCCAGTTCTTCCTGAGTTACAAGCCCTGCCTGCACCAGCAGCTTTTCCAACCCGAGGGTCCAGATTTCATAGTAGCTGGAGGACAGATAAACGGCCGGCGGCAGGCTTTCCCGGGCAAAGCGCGACCGATCCAAAGACCAGGAGCCGGTGGCGCCCATGGCAAGCGTAAGGGCAAAGGCCCGCTCTTCCCAAATGGCATGAAAATTCGGCTCGTTGTCTTCCAGCTCGATCGGTCCGAAGCCCATCTGGCCACCAAGATCCTGGGCGCCGTTCATAGGGCTTTTCCTTCGGTCAGCACGCCCGGATCAAGCGCAAGCCCGGTGCCGATCATGCTGTTGCGCGTCACCAGCCTGGCCAGCTCCTTTTCGCTCCAGCCCCCGGTTCCCTCCGGTCGCCGGGGGATCACGAGATAGCGGACCTCTGCAGTGGAGTCCCACACCTTGATTTGGGTTGTTTCCGGCAAGGTCACGCCGAATTCGGCCAGAACACCGCGCGGATCGCGGACGGCCCGGGACCGGTAGGGGGCGGATTTGTACCAGACCGGCGGCAGGCCGAGCACGGTCCAAGGGTAACAGGAGCACAAGGTGCACACGACCATATTTTGGGTGGACGCCGTGTTCTCGACGGCGACCATGTGTTCGCCCTGGCGGCCGGTAAAGCCGAGATCGGCAATGGCCGCCGTGGCGTCCTGCAGCAGGTGGGCCCGGTAATTCGGGTCCGCCCAGGCGGCCGCCACCACCTTGGCCCCGTTCTTGGGACCGATCTTGGTTTCGTAGGTGTCGATCAGCTCGTCCAGCGCAGGCGGATCGATATAGCCCTTTTCCGTCAGAAGCGTTTCCAGGGCGCGCACGCGCAGGTCAATGTCGCTGAGTTCGGAATGGTCGTGGTCGTGGGACAAAGCGGCCTCCCGGCAAAGGCGTTATGCTGTTTTTTCAGATGATAATCGCTTGGCACAAAAAGAAGAAGCCATATGGTGGTTTTACGTATGTCTGGCAGCAGGTGGCCTTCCAGTGCCTTTATCTCGTTGGGGGAATCTCCGCCAAGGCGTTTGGGCCAGACGGGGTTCTTTGGCACAGTTGACGAAAACCAGCAGATCTTGGAGGCACAGGTGAAAATCGGTTTGGGCGGCGGCTGCCATTGGTGCACCGAAGCTGTGTTTCAGGCGCTGTCCGGCATTTCAAATGTGGAACAGGGCTTTATCCGCTCAGACCGGCCTGACAACAGCTGGTCGGAGGCGGTTCTGGTGACGTTCGATCCGGCTGCTCTGCCACTGGAACGCCTGATCGAGATCCATCTGCGCACCCATTCCAGCACGTCGGAGCACAAGATGCGCAGCAAATACCGGTCGGCCATCTATGTCTATGATGCTGGCACGGGCGTGAAGGTAAGCCGGATCCTGAGGACGCTTCAGCACGGGTTTGAGGCGCCGCTGGTGACGAAAATCCTGACGCTCTCTGCCTTTCGGGTGTCGGACGAACGCTTCCGCAATTATTATGCCTCCGGCCCGGAGCGCCCCTTCTGCAAGACCTATATCGACCCGAAACTGGCCCTGTTGCGGCAGCGCTATGCCAGCGCCCTGCGCGCAGCGGCGGAGGCTGCGGAATAGGGAACCATGAGCTGCCGCGCGGATTTGCTGGCATCCTTGCCGGTATTATCCCATGGGGAAAAGCTGCGAAACTTGGTGTAGTTTTCGAATTTGAAATACGCTCCGGCGGTGACTGCTAGAATGAGGCGTCTTTTAAATTCACCACACTAGAAGTCTTTCGCGGTGGTCAGGCGGCCTGTGCGAACAGCTCTTTCACGCCGGGCCAGTCTGCGCCCTCGTGATGGGCCGCGATGGCCAGAAAGTCTTCCAGAAACGCAAAACTGGCCTCGTCATGGGCAAGATGGTGGCTCAACAGGCCAAGCGGCTCTGAGCGCGTGTTACGGCGCCGGGTGAGCTGCAGGTCAAAACGTAGGCGGGCACTTTCCCAACCGATGAAACGCACCGGCTGTTTCCATTTCAAGATATCGACATGGCACTGAAGCTGATGCGCGCGCGGGAAATTGTGAAAGGTGAAGGTGGAGAGGCCCGGCAGGCCGATTTCCGGCAGGCGCCGTGAAATCTCCGGATCAATCCGGTTCCAGGGTGGCACCATGGCAGGCACGAAACGCGCGCCGAACAAGTGCTCCAGCCGGGCCTTGCCGTCCTGAAGCTGCGCCATCAGTTCATGCGGGTCGCGCCGGGAACCAAGTTCAGCAGCCTTTTCGCGCTTTGCCTTGATCTGGAAATTCTTGTGCTGCCAGCCATGTTGCAGCACGAGCGCATGGTCTTCGCCTGCCAGCCGCTCCGCCAGCGCCCCGGTGGCGTCCTTCGGGATGACGGCAAGGCCGATATCGACATGATGAGCGTTGGCAAGGGCCAGCAGCCGGTCCAGGGCAGGCGTTGGAGCGACGGCGTCATCGTCCCGCCACCAGAACCGGACCTTGCGGCCCCGCTCGGCGAACCAGTCGAGATGCTGAAGAAGCGCGTCTTTGAAGCGCTGGGAATTGGCGGATTTGGAAACAGGGGTCAAGGAACGCGGATCCGGATGGGTCAGGGGCAGGTGGCTGTGAACAGAAAATAGCCTATCGTGGCAAACAAATGGTCCTTTTTGCGCAGCTTTGCAATTTCGTTCTGCCAGTCTTTCAGCTCCGCTTCGGACACGAGCCCTGCCTGCAGCGCCTTTTCTCCAAGCCCCGAAAAATAGCCTGCGCCCAGATCCTGCGGGAAAATCAGGACCCGTGACGCGATGGCGATCTCCGTGAACCCGAGATCCTGCAAAGCCTCGTGCAGCGGCCCCGGCAACCAGGCCTGCTCCACCGCCCGGGACACTTCGTAATCCATGATCCGGCGCATGAGCGGGCGGTCGGCGGTGTTGATGGTGTTGGTGGAAAAATCCGGTTCGATCAAGGCAAGGCGCCCGCCCGGCTTCAGCACCCGCTGCATTTCCCTGAGGGCTGTTGTGAAGTCCTTCAGATAGATCAGCATCCGCTCAGCGCGGACACAGTCGAAGCTGTTGGCCTCAAACGGCAGATCGCAGGCATCACCCACTTGATAGCGGATATCCTGTCCGGCGCTTCTGGCCCGCTTTTGAGCCTCCTGAATGAAGTCCGGGCTGAGATCAATCCCCGTCAAGCGCCCGGACGGGCCGGTGAGTTCGGCCAGCCTCAGGGTCTCAAGGCCAAACCCGCAACCCACATCCAGAACCGCCTGGCCGTCCGCTATCCCGGTGCGCTGGCGGGCGAGGGCTTTCAACTCCTGCAGCTGTGTTATGCCGTCAAACGCCTCCAGTGCCGCAATATAGCCGGAGGTCTCGTGCACCTCGTTCATTGTCTTGAACTGACGCAAATCCATGGGACCCTGCCTTTCCAGAAGTGTTAAGACGCGAACCCTGCTGACCCGCCGTCCGCTCGGGCTTTCAGATCTTCTACCAGAATGTCAGCGCTTGTGGCCGCCCCGCCCAGCAAGACTTTGTGCCTCTTGCGGGGCAGATGCAGGGCATCGTCCACAGCGGCGGCCAGCTTTTCCGGTGTGAGGCCCGCCTCAGAGACCACGACGGCGCGGCCATGGCGGGCAAGGGCTTCGGCGCGCTGGCTCTGTTCGGTTTCATTGGCCTGGGCAAAGGGCACGAAGACGGCCGGAACACCGGCGCTCAAGATGTCCAGCACCGTGTTATATCCGGCCTGGCTGACCGACAGGCGGGCCCGTTTCAAAAGCGCCGGAAAATCCGGGCGGGCCCGCTCGACCCAAACCCCGTCTGGCGCGTTCCTTCGATAGAGTGCAAAGGCGTCTTCCGAAACGTCATGGCCAATCAGAAGACGCCATCTTGTATCCCCGGCGCGGCGCGACAGGGAGCGGGCTTCCAGCGCGGCGGATAACAGAGCCTCTGCCACCGCGCCGCCACCGCAGGACAGGATCACCTCATCCGTGCCATCCTTTCCCTCCGGGTGGGCTTGCCGGTCTGCATCGGCATAGCCGGTATAGCGCACAAGCGGCGCGACGCGGTCCGCAAAGGGAAAACTGTCGGCAAGCTGGATGAAATCTGGATCGGAATGAACCAGCACCCGGTCATAGAACCTCAGGGCCTGACCGGCCATCCATTCTTCTTTCCAGAGCTCCTTCTTGCGCACCAGAATGTCACGGATAGAGGTGGCAATCACCGGCGGGCGGGGTTTTGCCTTTGCCCGCTCCAAAAGCGGTGTCAGCTCGAAATCCAGCTGGCGGCGGCCAAAGGGATAGGTCTCTGTCAGCAGCAGATCGAAGTCCTCGGCTTCGAAGGCTTGAATCGATGCGTGAACACGTGCCTTTTTCCAAGCTTCGTCAATATCCTGGCCCTCAAGGGTGACAAGCCGCTTGAAACGTGCATCCGGGCTTTTGCACGGCGGGAGCGCAACCACCTGTAGCGTGCCCGTGTCAAGCGTGGGCGGGATTTTGTTGCCGCTGGCAAGTGTGACGGCGATCCCTTTTTGGGCAAGCGCCTTGCCGATGGCCGCTGCCCGGACCACATGGCCAGTGCCCAGAAGGTGCTGCACATGGATAAAGGCCTTGAATTGCATGGTGCTCACGCTCCTTGTGTGCCTGAGTTCGACGCTGCGGTGCGGTTGCGGCTGGCGCGCTGGAGCAGGGCCTCCAGCCGGGCCGCTCCGGCCGCCAGTGTGTGCCGGGCACCGATATGGGCGGCCGCCGCCCGGCCCATCGTCATGGCCATGTCCGGGTGGTCAAGAATACGGCGCAGATTGGCCGCGAAGGCCTCCACATCGCCTTCCGGTGACAACAGCCCCGTGTCCCCATGGCGCACAATATCGGGAACGCCGAATGTGGCGCCTGCCAGGACGGCCGTTCCCGCCGCCTGCGCCTCCAGAAAGACAAGACCGAACGCTTCCCGGATTGCTGGCCAGACCAGAAGATCATGGGCCGCGTACTGGGCTGGCAGATCCTCCGGCGGCAGGGCCCCTAAAAAAGTGATCCGATCTTGCGGAAAAAGGGACAGGATATGGTCCCGGCAAGGACCGTCACCGACAAGGGTCAGATGCCAGGGCCTGTCTGTGAGCATTTTGAGGGCGCTTGCCAGAACCTCATAGGAGCCGGTTTTGTCCCCCTCGCGCATCATGCCCACTGTGAGCAGCCTGAACGGCGTGTGCACTGACGAGCGGGCCGTCAGTCCTGCGGCCTGAAACGGGCTGGCGTCCAGAAAGGGCAGGACGACTTGAAGACGGTCTTCGGCCACGACCGGGCGCAGGCAGTCAAGATCGGCGCTGTGGATTGCTGCAACTGCATCCGCCCGCTTCAGGGCGGCGTCTGCGGCGGCGAACCCGGCCGCCCAGGAGCCGGTCTGACGTTTTGGCGCCCGGCTTGCCTCGACAATCGCGTAAGGAAGGCCGAACCGCTCGGCAAGTGCCGGGCCGATCCAGTCAGGCGCCTTGTGGTAGAGGTGATAGGTCAGAAACAGATCCGGCCGGTAGCCCTCCCGGGTCCAGTGATCGGCAATCCGCTCCGCTTCCGACAGGGCCTCCCGATGCAAAAGGCCGCTGTTTAGGTCCACGGGGTCCTTGCGCCAAGACCGGAACCGGCTGGCAATGCGCACCTCATGCCCGAGGCTTTCAAGGGCCCTGACGATCAGCCGTCCCATGGTCCTGTCTCCGGAGGGAACCGGATGGTCCAAAGGCTTCATTGGAGCGGTGAAGGCGATTTTCATAAGCGGTCCCTGAAGGGTGGCCAGACACGCTGTTTATATACGCTTTTCAGGCATGCGGTCCGGACAGTCTGTCCGGGAGGCGGTCCGTTCAGGCGGTCCGGGCGGGCGGTTTGGGCCGTGAGCGTCTCAGCACCTTACGAAACTTCTCCGCCAGCCGGTCAAGCCCCGGATCGGTCGAAAACGCGCTGCGCACCCGTTTTGCCGCTGCCAGACCCAGAAGATGGCGCTTTTGCGGATCCCTGATCAGCTTCGCAAGAGCGGCCGCCAGCTGCACCGGCGCGCCAGGCTCCACAAGGCATCCGGTTTCGTCATCCAGGATCAGTTCAGGGATTGCGGAAACTTTGGTGGACAGGCAGCACAGCCCCATGGATTGGGCTTCCATCAGCACGTTCGGCAGGCCGTCCCGGTCGCCCGTGCGGGCAAGTTTGGAGGGCAGGACGAAGAGATCTGCGTTCCGGCAGGCCGCGATCACCTCTTCTCGCGGCTGGGCGCCGCGCCAGGTAATTCTGTCGGACAGGCCGAGGCCGTTCGCCATGGCCTTGAGCGTTTCGGACAGCTCTCCGCCACCAATATGGGTAAAGTGCCAGGCAAGGTCTTCAGGCAGTTGGGCAAGGGCGGCCATAAGGTCGTCATATCCCTTTTTTTCCACCGCCCGGCCGACTGAGACCAGCTGCACCGGTGTGGTTTTGCCGTCACGGGGGGAGACGGTGCCGTCCGGCTCCGGAAAGCTGGAAAAATCCAGCCCATGATAAAGCAGCTCCACTTTGTCCGGATCGTCCGAAAGGCGTTTTAAGTGATCCACATTGACCTTGGTGCAGGTGACCCCCCAGGCCGCATCGGCGATCTTGGTCTTCAGGTCCCAGTCCGGGCTGGTCCAGATGTCTTTGGCATGGGCGGAAAAGGACCAGTTGCGCCCGGACAGGTGCGCTGCGTAGCGGGCCGCCGAACAGGGCGTGTGCAGGTAATGGGTGTAGATCCAGGTGATGTCTTCCGGCAGCTCATGGGCAAAGACGCAGCCCTGTGCCCAGCGCCGCTGCCGGTCTGCGTTTGGCTGCCGCCGGTAGTCGGCGTCAAACAGCGCTTTGGCCGCGCCATAGGTGGGTTGCTTTTGCGCCCATCGTTTAGCTGCCGCAACCCGGGCCGGATCGTCCTTCACATATTCGGGCAGGTAGAGAACCTCTGCCGAGATCTGCCGGTGCAGATCATGAATGTAAGGGTCATAGGGCTTGCGCAGGGCTACGATCAGGATGTCGATACCGCGTCTTTCCAGCCCCAGCATTTCCTGGGCGATAAAGGTTTCGGACAGGCGCGGATAACCTTTGACCACAACGGCGATACGGGACATGGACCGGGTCTTCTTGTCGTTCGGGAGGGGAGGTCAGAAATTGACCAGCTTGGCGTCAGTGTCTTTGGGCGCTGAACGCTCGAAAATGTCTCCCACCCGGTTGGAAATCACATCAAGCCCGTCGAGCAGATTGTCGACCCCGGCTGAGGAGGGAGAGGAGAGGGACGGAAGGTCGGAGAGGGCGGCGGACATGAGGTCTGAGTCGGGATAACGGTCGATCGGCAGTACCTTCAGCAGGCCGCTTCTTTCCGCCCGCTCGGCCCGGATCGCCTGTTCACGGCGCGGGATCACACGCGGCACCATCAGGGTCGGTTTGTCGAAGGACAGGATCTCGCAGAAAGTGTTGTAGCCGCCCATGCCGACAATGGCGGTGGCACTGGCCAGATAGGGCTCGATCTGGGGCGTGAACCGGATGATCTCCACATCGCGCAGATGTTCGGCCCGCTCGCTGAACTGGGCCGCTGCGGCAGCAGGCATGAATGGCCCCAGCACGATCAGGGCCGGAAACAGCGGACGCTGGCGGGTCTCGTAGGCGCGCATCACCCAGTCGACCATTTCCACCCCGTCGCCGCCGCCGCCGGGGGTCACGAGAATATAGGGCTCTTCACCAAAGGGAGAGGGGACGGGGTGATCCTGGGCGCGCTCCGGCAGGTCCCGCCGGAGATAGCCGGTATAGCGTAGCTTGGCCGTCACGCAGTCAGGAACGTCAACGCCTTCCAGCGGATCGCAAATGTCCTTTGGTCCGTAGACCCAGATCTCGTCATAAAGATCCTTGAGCGCGGGATAGACATTCTTGCGGTCCCATTCTTCGCGCAGGACATCCGGGTCATCCATGACATCGCGCAGACCAAGCACCAGCCGTGTATCTGTCTGCTTGAGCGCTTCCAGCGTTCCCAGCACTTCGCCGCGCAGGCCGAGCGGCTCCTTGTCCACGATAAAAATGTCAGGCTCGAATACTTTGGCTGTGTGCTCGATGATCGAGGAGCGGATGGCCAGGGTCTGGTCGATGTTGATGTGCAGCGAAAGCGGGGTGTATTCGCCGTTGCGCAGCTTGATCACGCCGGGAATGCGCACAAAATCAACGCGGGAGCGGAATTCGAAACTGCCGATGATCGGCGAGCCGGACAGGATCAGGACAGACAGGGTGTCGAAGTCGCCGACCAGGGCATGGGCAATGGCGCGGCAGCGCCGCAGATGGCCCAGCCCGAACGAGTCATGACTGTAGATCAGTATTTTCGGCGTCTTGGAACTCATACTGGACCTGAACAAAAACTTCCCCAATGAGCTTATGTCTCAATTGCCGGGCACTTGTCACGCCCTGATGTGTATGCAAACGAAGTCCATCCAACAAGTGCAGAAATGCCGTCGTGGCAAACCATCAACCGGGCTGGCACACTGGTGCCTGAGGGAGCTAGGATCGAAAAAGCCTATTTTGCTGAGGTATGTGTTGATGCCGGTTCTAAAAGGTCCGGGCGCTCTGCGGATGTCTGGGCCCCGTGCCGCCTTTGGTCCTGTGAGCGGGCGCCCGCATGCGCCGCGTCCGGCGGGGGCGGGCCTTTGACCCGGCAAACAAGGTCATGGTCATCGTCAACGGCCTTTGATACAAGCTGAAATCAATTGCAAAAGCACGTCTGTTTCGTGACGTTTGGATGAGTTTATGGAAAAAAGCCTGTTTCGCTTTATTTGGAAATACAGTGCCCGTCAGCAGATCTTCATTCTCATGGTCACGGTGCTCACCTATCCGGTGGTGTATTTCCTGCTCGAACTGCCAAAGCTGATCGTCAACGATGCCGTGCAGGGCGACAATTTTCCGCGCAGCATTCTGGGGGCCGATTTCGATCAGGTTCCCTATCTGGTGCTGTTGTGCTGCACGTTTCTCGGCCTTGTGGTCGTTTCCAACGGCCTGAAATTCTATCTCAATGTCTATAAGGGCCGTTTGGGTGAGCGCATGCTGCGCCGCTTGCGCTTTGAACTGTTCCAGCGGGTGCTCCGCTTCCGCCTGCCGCATTTCCGGAAAGTGAGCTCTGGCGAAATCATTCCAATGATCACCTCAGAAGTGGAGGATGTCGGCGGCTATATCGGCGAGGCGTTTGCGCTTCCGGCCTATCAGGGCGGCATGCTGGTTGTGCAGCTGGGCTTCATTTTCATGCAGGACCCGCTTCTGGGGCTGGCTGCAGTCAGCTCCTACCCGATCCAGGGTTATGTCATTCCTATGCTGCAAAAGCGGGTTGTGCTGCTGTCGCGCAAGCGGGTGAAGAATGTGCGCGTCATCGCGGACAAGGTGGGCGAGAGCATCACCGGGGTGGCTGAAATTCATGCCAATGACGCGGCGGCCTGGCATTCGGCGGATATTTCCGACCGGCTTTATGAGAATTTCAAGATCCGCTACGAGATCTTCAACCGGAAATTCCTTATCAAGTTCCTGAACAATTTCATGAACCAGCTGACGCCGTTCTTCTTCTATCTGATCGGCGGGTATCTGGTGATTGAGGGCAACTTGAGCATCGGCGCGCTGCTGGCGGTCATTGCAGCCTATAAGGATCTGGCCGGACCTTGGAAGCTGCTCCTGTCCTTCTATCAGATGACAGCGGATGTGAGCGTCAAGTACCAGACTGTGGTGGAGAATTTCGATCCGTCAGACATTCACGGCACGGAACGGCTGACCTCCGATGAAAGCGTCCGGCTGGATGGCGATGTGAGATTCGACCGGGTGAGCTTTTCCGGCGGCGCGGCAGGCCAGGAAGTCCTGGATGTGTCGCTTGAAGTCCCTGCCGGAACGGCCTGTGCGATTGCCGGGCCGGACGGTTCTGGCCGGTCCGAAGTGCTGCAATTGGCCGCCGGGCTGGTGTCGGCCTCTTCCGGCAAGGTTGAGATCGGCTCTCATGATCTGGACAAGCTCACTGACGCCACTTTGGGCCGGGAGATCGCCTATGTGGGGGGGGCAGTGCATGTGTGGACCGGCACCATCCAGGACAATCTGCTTTATGGCCTGCGGCACCGGCCGCTTGTGCCGCCCGAACGGGATGCGGAGGAGGAAAAACTCTACAAGCGCCGGGTCAGCGAGGCGAGCCTGACCAAGAACCCCATCTACGATATGGCCGCAGACTGGAACGACCTGTCTGCAGCCGGGGTGGACAGCGATGCGGAGCTTCAGGAAAAGGCCCTTGAACTGCTGGAAACAGTTGGTCTCGACAACGATATCTACCGGCTCGGGCTGCAATCCCGGCTTGACCCGTCGATGAATGATGAATTTGCGGAAAAGATCCTGTCTGTCCGCAAGACCCTGGCTGGCCGGATCGCCGAAACCCCGAAGCTTGCCGGTCTTGTGGAATTGTGGAGCCCGGACCGCTTCAATGCCAGCGCCAGCCTTGCGGAGAACCTGTTCTTTGCCGTGCCGTCCGATCCGGAGATCACCATGGATCAGGTGCCGGATCTGGAGGAGGTCAAAACCTTCCTGGCCGAGACCGGTTTTGACAAGAAGCTGCAGCAGGTGGGGCAGAAGATTGCCGAGACCATGCTGGAACTGTTTGCCAACGTCTCCGGTGACAGCGGTCTTCTGGGAACCTATTCCTTTATCAACCAGGATGAACTGCCGGAATTCGAGCGCATTGTTCGGATCGCGAAATCCGGTCAGCAGAAACCCGGTTTGACCGATGCGGACCGGTCCCGGCTCATGGGGCTGGCCTTCAAGCTGGTGCCCGCCCGGCACCGCCTCGGGGTCATGACCGACGAATTGCGGGACGAGATCATTGCGGCCCGCAAGCGGTTCCTGGACGGGGTCGTAGCCCCCAGTGACAGGTTCGTGACCTTCAACCCGGATGTTTATCTGCCGCCGCTGACCATTGAGGACAATCTTCTCTTCGGCCGGGCCCGCGTTGACCGCCGGGATGCCCGCCGCCGCATAGACGAGGTGATCCGCACCATCGTGGAAGAGACGGGCCTGCGCCGGCCGGTGATTCATGCCGGGTTCGGCTATCATGTCGGGGTGGCCGGATCGCGCCTGTCAGCCGGTCAAAGACGGCGGATTGCGCTTGTCCGCGGCCTTTTGAAAAACGCGAAAATCACCATATTGGATGACATTGCAACCGGCCTGACCGAAGACGACAAGGCGCTGCGCAATGCCCTGCGGCAGGTCCTGTCCGGGAAAACCTTCCTGTATGGAACTTCAAATGTAGAAATCGCCGCCGAATTCGACCGGCGCTACACCTTGGATCAGGGACGGATTTCAGAGAATGCGTAGATAAGTGCAAGTGTTCTTAAAAGGCGTAAGATCTTACGAACGCGATTGCATGCCAAGAGGGATATATGCCAGAAGAAGATGAGGCCGGGAGCAGAGTATGACGCTTGAAACTGAAGTCGAAGCCCTTCGAAAAGTTCCGTTGTTTCACGGGATCGACGAGACAAAGCTGCGCCTGCTTGCCTTTATCAGCGAGCGGACCGAGTACCGCCTGAATGAGCGCATGTGCTCCCAGGGGGAGGAGGGCGATTGTGCATTCATCATTCTGGCAGGGGCAGCCGATGTTCTGGTCGACACGCCCGAAGGCGAGAAGAAGGTCGCCCAGGTGGGGGAGAATTCCATCCTTGGGGAAATCGCCATCCTGTGCGACGTGCCCCGCACGGCGACCCTGGTCGCAGCCAGCGACATGGATGTGCTGACGGTCTCAAAAGACGACTTCTTGAAACTCTTGAAAGAATTTCCTGATATATCGCTAGAGGTTATGCGGACACTTGCGCTGCGCCTGGAGCGGACGACCCGGGATCTGGCTGACGCAAGACGTGAGAATGCCGGCGGTTAGGCCAAGGGAACGACCTGGAGACGTGGTTTGTGAGACATAAAACGGGATATGACGGGAAAGGAATCGCGCGGCGTGTCTGTGATATGCCGCCGGAGTGTTTCGGGCCGCTGCAGCGTCCCATGTCCCGTCGGGCGGCAGGCTCCGGCATGCAACGTCCCGCTGCCCGGGCCCGGTTTCTAGCCATGTCTTTGTCCCGGCCAGATCGATCCGGACCATACCGGCAGCATGGTCACATCGCCTTGGGAGACAACCGTGGCAGATGACTTCTTTCTCCGCTGCTGGGGTGCCAGAGGCTCCACACCCGCACCGGGGGCCAGTACGCTGCGCTATGGGGGGGAGACGGCCTGTTTCGAAATCCGGGCGGGAGACGCCCTTGTTCTGGTGGATTGCGGATCGGGCGCGCGCAATTTCGGCATGGAGCTGTGCAACGGCAAGACGCGCGAATTCGATCTGCTCTTTACCCACACCCATCTTGACCACATTTGCGGTCTGCCGTTTTTCAAGCCCGCCTATGACCCCAATTTCAAGGTAACCGCCTGGGCAGGCCATTTTCAGGACGGCACCCAGCTTATCGACATTGTCAGCCGGATCATGTCGCCGCCGATTTTTCCGGTCGCCGCCAAGACCCTGAAAGCGGTCGACTTCAAGCGGTTTTCGGCCGGAGACGACATTCCCCGCCAGGATGACCTGCGCATCCGGACGACGAAGCTGAATCATCCGGGCGGAGCGTGCGGGTACCGCTTCGATTTTCAAGGGAAGTCGATCTGCATCATCACCGACCATGAACATGGCGAGCCGGACATCGACGCAGCCTTGCCGGAATTCGTCAAGGGCGCGGACATCATGATCTATGATGCCATGTTCACCGACGAGGAATACCCAACCTTCAAGGGCTGGGGCCATTCGACCTGGCAAAAGGCGCTGCAGCTGGCCCGGGCCGGGCAGGTGAAAACCCCGGTTCTCTTCCACCACGATCCGCGCCGCTCGGACGACGAACTCGACGAGATCGGCCTTGCCGCCCAGAACGCCTATCCGGGCACCCTGATCGCCAGCGAAGGCATGATCCTGACGCCTTAAGGGCGGGCTAGAGCCTCGTGCGATAAGTCTGCACGATTTGACCGGATCTGCTTTGACGGCGGCATACGCGCCGCATCATACACAAAGAGGGTCCAATTCTCAGTGAAAATCAAAACCAACACTAAGTTTGAAATTCCTATACCTCTAAATGTAGCATTGGTACTTCGCGCATGTAAAAATTGCGGATGGCCGTAAATTGGTTGCGTTTCGCTGATACCAGCCAAATCGGAGATTACGACGCAAGCCTTGGTCCAACAAGTTCCGAATTGGTGAGGTATTTCCATGAAGCTCAAACTCCCAGATAGGTCAATGTTGGCCTCTTGCTTGTCGCTCGTAGCGGTAATTACATCTTTCTCAACATTCTCCGACGCTGCGGAAAGAGATTTGACATATTGGGTTTCAGAGCATTTTGAAGAAACGCCCAACATCTTTGAAAAACGTCCGTCGGATTTGGTTGAAAGCAACCCCACAGTTGTCGATCTCAGAGGTATCGATTGGCACTACGACGCGGATGGTGATGTTCGTTTGTGCTTTGAC
The DNA here is from genome assembly GCF_056161025.1 of Roseibium sp. AWQ4_254. Taxonomy (NCBI): domain Bacteria; kingdom Pseudomonadati; phylum Pseudomonadota; class Alphaproteobacteria; order Hyphomicrobiales; family Stappiaceae; genus Roseibium; species Roseibium sp. AWQ4_254. The sequence continues at coordinate 988 of NZ_JBSWYH010000024.1, read as the reverse complement.
AACCGACCTCTTATGAAGACATTTGAAGGACCTAAAATCAAGAACCAAAAATGGAAACAACATTGCCGATACTACAATACCCGCTTGGACTATAAAAAAAATTCACCTGAAAGCATACTTAAAAAGCAAATTACCGAGGGAGTTCTTATTTACAGGAGTTTTGATGGAAAACCGACATGTAAAGCTACATTTACTATAGCTTCACTTTACTCAGTTTTGCAGTCTATTGGCGATGGTATGGACCTTAATGCCGATAACGACCTTCTTGTATACCCATATTTCAGGTCTCATCCTGACCCCTTCTATGGATACCCTTCAATAAAGAAGTATCTCGATCATCGAGATACTTTTAAGTTTATTGAGTATTCGTATGGAGGATACAAATCCTCGTTGAAATACTCAATTTCCTGTTTGTTACCTGCGTTTCAGACTTACTGGGCGGAAGTCCGCGATAAATGCGTTGAGGCTGTTGAAAACAATAATTTCAAAAACAATCAAGAAAAATACTTCCCGATCCTCAAATTCAAACAAGAAATTTTCAGAAAAGTCGCTCTGCAATGCGGCAGGAACAACTAAAGAAATTTTTTCAAGGTGGTAAAAAGATCGAAATCACTGAAGATAACATTTACCTGTAATCGTGGTATTTGTAATTTGCACATGTAAAATTTGCGGATTCCATAAATTGGTTGCGTTTCGCTGTTAGTAACGAAATCGGAGGTTGCGACCCAAACCTTGATCCAACAAGTTCCGTATTGGTGAGGTATTTCTATGATGCGAAAGCACTTAATTCAACAGAGATTGGCAATATTTGTAGCGACAGTTTTCATTTTTTCATTCAGCTCCACAACATCTAGAGCCGCCGAAAGCAACTTAAAGTATTGGGTGTCTGAGAATTATCTGGGCACCCGCAACAACCCGCTATTTTGAGGCGTCCCGACGGCTTTCAGCCATGAGGCCCGCGTTTTTGCCCCGGATCGGATTGATCCGG
>NZ_JBSWYH010000023.1:0-112432 GCF_056161025.1 Roseibium sp. AWQ4_254 | reverse complement strand
AAAACTATTTCAGCAAAATCAAAGAGTTCAGAGGCATAAATACAAGATACGATAAAACCGATACCAGCTATCAAGCCTCATGGAACCTGGCCGCAGCGATCATCGCATTGCGCTAAATGTCCACAGACCTTAGAAGACGGGCCCTGAAGCCAACCCGTTTGACCGGCGGTTTCTCTTGCTGTTTGCCCTCGAACAGGCCAGCGCAACGGGAGAGCCAGACCGGCCTTGACGAAACCTGCTCCGTCTTTTGGGGCGGGCCTGCAGACAGAGCCGGTCGGGGGCAGGCAAGACGGGCGGGCCCCTGGCCATTCAGGCGGGCAAGGCGTGCCGTAAACAGGTGTTTCAGCTGCAGGGAAATCCTCGCGTTGTGACCGGTGGCTCAAATTCTTGCTGCGCTGCAGTATGTTTGTTGCATAAAAAATAGCTCTGCGCATAATGCGGGCATGAGCAGTGGCATTTCGATCCTCGTCATCGATGACAATAAGATCCGCGCGTCCATTATCGAAGAAGGACTGCGCGATGCCGGCCACGAGTCCGTTATTCTCGTGCATCAGATGGATGGCCTTGTCCGGCAGATCGCGGACATCAACCCGGATGTGATCGTCATTGATCTGGAAAACCCGAACCGGGACCAGCTGGAACACATGTTTCAGGTCTCGCGCGCGGTCCAGCGCCCGATTGCCATGTTTGTCGATAGGGCGGACAGCCAGTCCATCGAAGCGGCTGTTGATGCGGGCGTGTCCGCCTATGTGGTCGACGGCCTCAAGCGGGAGCGGGTCAAACCGATTCTGGACATGGCCGTCAGTCGCTTCAGGGCCTTTTCCAAACTGGCCCAGGATCTGGAAGATGCGCGCACGGAGCTGGCGGACCGCAAAACCATCGACCGGGCGAAGGGCATTCTTATGAAATCGAAAGGGCTGACGGAACAGCAAGCCTATGACCTGTTGCGCCGGACGGCGATGAATCAGAGCCGCAAGATCATCGATGTGGCCCAAAGCCTTGTCATCGCCAGTGGCCTGCTGGGAGAGTGACGGATGCGGACAGGACAAACTGGCCGGGGAGGAGCGGCCATCAGGGAGACCGGAGGATCATGGACAAGCCGTTGACACCCGTAATCGCGGGCTTCATTCCGCTTCTGGACAGTGCGGTTCTGGTCGCGGCCCATGAGATGGGCTTTGCCGAGCAGGAGGGGATCAGCCTGAAGCTGGTGCGGGAAACCTCCTGGGCCAATATCCGCGACCGGGTCGGGGTCGGGCATTTCGATGTGGCCCATATGCTGGCGCCGATGCCGATTGCGGCCAGTCTCAATCTGACAAGCCTTGCCGTGCCCATGCTGGCGCCCATGGTGCTGGGCCTTGGGGGCAATGCCATCACCGTGGCGACGGCGCTGTGGCAGGACATGGTGGAGAACGGGGCCGACCGCACGGGTGGCCCAGCCTCCACAGGCGCAGCGCTTTCAAAGGTCTTGGCGCTGCGGGCAGGCAAGGACGAGGCCCCCTTGCGTTTCGGGGTCGTGCATCCCTTTTCCGGCCACGCCTATGAATTGCGCTACTGGCTGGCAGCGGCCGGGATCGACCCGGACCGGGATGTCGAAATCACCGTTCTGGCCCCTCAGCTCATGCCGGACGCCCTGGCGGCGGGGCAGCTCGACGGCTATTGCGTTGGTGAGCCCTGGAACACGGCCGCCGTGGTGGCCGGAACCGGCCGGATCGCCACCTATAAACAGGCGATCTGGCCCGACAGCCCGGAAAAGGTGCTGGGGGTCACGCGCCGCTGGGCCGAAGCGCATCCCGAAACCCTGGCGGCTCTTTTAAGGGCCGTCTCGCGGGCGGCGGACTGGTGCGCAGACCCGCAGAATGTGGGGCGGCTGACGTCTATTCTGTCCGGTCCGGACTATCTGGCCTGCGCGCCGGAGATCTGCCGGCCGGCCCTTGGCGGTGAGATGCGGTTTGGCCGCACCACCTCCCGTACGATCCCGGATTTCCTGACCTTTTCCGGTGGTGCCAAGGCGGCTCCATCTCCGGCCCAGGGCCAATGGTTTTACGAGCAGATGGTGCGCTGGGGGCAGGCCGAGGCCATTGAGCCTGAGGCCATGGCGACCGTTGCCGGGGTTTTTTGTCCCAACACTTACCGGCAGGCCTTGAACATCGGCAGTCAGCCGGACGCGCCCCCCATGTCCCTTTTCGATCAGGCCGCTGGCTAGAGCATCGTGCAGACTTATCGCGCGATACTCTAAACCAAATCCCGCTTCATCGGGTGTGCTCGTCGCTGCCAGACACCAGAGATGTGAATGCAAAAGACAAAGCAGTTTGAAGCTGGATGAACGCGGCGCTTTCTGGATCGGTCCAGGCAGCCTGATCCGGGGCGGTCGAAGAAACGCTGCATTGCACAAAGAAAAGGCGTCTGCCTGAAAAAAGAGCTGCACGTTTGGAGCGGGTGCGCGCCCAAGAGAGCCAGAGGGTTGAACTAAAATATTGAAAAAAAAGAAAGAAAAAATATCTGCCAAGTTGGCACGCTTCCTGCTGTGAATTCCGTGAGGCCGACGCTGGCCGAAATCATATAGCGCCCAGAGACGGGCGCCCAGGCAAAGCCGCCGTTCTGATCTGCATCTCCTCCTCCCATGCGCAGGTCAAGACGGCGGCTTTCTTTTTGTGAGTCAGCGTCTGGTTAAAGGACGCGGAACGTATGAGGGAACAGGACGTGACACAGACACCGAAAAACGGGATGACCCGCCGTCTGGCACTCGGCGCCTTGATGGCGGCCACGGCATTTGGCCCGGCCTCGACGGCCTTTGCCGAGATGCTGGATGTGGAAAAGGACGAGCTGACCTTCGGCTTCATCAAACTCACCGACATGGCGCCGCTGGCCATTGCCTATGAGCTTGGCTATTTCGAGGATGAGGGGCTGTTTGTCACCCTTGAGCCCCAGGCCAACTGGAAGGTGCTTCTGGACCGGGTCATCACCGGCGAGCTGGACGGTGCCCACATGCTGGCTGGCCAGCCGCTGGCGGCGACCATCGGCTTTGGCACCAAGGCGCATATCGTGACGCCGTTCTCCATGGATCTCAACGGCAACGGCATCACCGTGTCCAACGAGATTTGGGAGATGATGAAACCCCACATTGAAATGGAGCCCGACGGCAAGCCGGTCCATCCGATCAAGGCCTCTGCCCTGAAGCCGGTGGTGGATCAGTTCATTGATGAAGGCAAACCCTTCAACATGGGCATGGTGTTCCCGGTCTCCACCCACAATTACGAGCTGCGCTACTGGCTGGCCTCTGGCGATATTCATCCTGGCTTCTATTCCAAGACCGATATTTCCGGTCAGATCCAGGCCGATGCGCTGCTTTCCGTGACCCCGCCACCGCAAATGCCTGCGACCCTGGAAGCGGGCACGATCTATGGCTACTGCGTCGGTGAACCCTGGAACCAGCAGGCGGTCTTCAAGGGCATCGGCGTGCCTGTGATCACCGACTATGAGATCTGGAAGAACAACCCGGAAAAAGTGTTCGGCCTGACCAAGCAGTTCACCGAGGAAAACCCGAACACGACGCTGGCTATCACCAAGGCTCTGATCCGGGCCGCCAAGTGGCTGGACGAGAACAACAACGCCAACCGGATGGAAGCGGTCGAAATCCTCGCCCGGTCCGAATATGTGGGGGCGGATGCGGAAGTGATCGCCAATTCCATGACTGGCACGTTCGAATATGAAAAGGGCGACAAGCGCGAAGTGCCCGACTTCAACGTCTTCTACCGCTACTATGCCACCTATCCGTTCTATTCCGATGCGGTCTGGTACCTGACCCAGATGCGCCGCTGGGGGCAGATCCCGGAATACAAGCCCGACAGCTGGTATGACGAGGTCGCCAAATCCGTCTATCAGCCGGACATTTACCTGAAAGCTGCGCGCATGCTGGTGGAAGAAGGCCACGTGGCCGAAGAGGATTTCCCCTGGGATACCGATGGCTACCGCGAACCGACCCCGGCAGCCGACATTATTGACGGCATTCCCTATGACGGCAAACAGCCCAACGCCTATATCGACAGCTTGCCGATTGGCCTGAAGGACAAGCAGGTCGTGGACGGTAATTCCGTCGTGGGAGGCTAAGGCCTGCCCGGGACCGGCAGCAGGGTCTGCCGGTCCCGTGTTTGCGGACGCAGGCTGATGTGCTGGAGCAGGTACCTTCAAATCAGCGTCAAAAACCTGTCCCAACTCTTTGTTTTCACGCAATTCCGGACGCAGAACCAGAGTCCGCCGTTCCAGGAATTGCTCCACATCGGGGACTTTTCCCATGGCCAATGCCGAGACTGCCGGATCTGAAGATCTGACCCGGGCTGCCCGGAAAGAAAAAGTGTTCACCTGGATCAACAAGACCGGTGGCTGGCTGGATGCCCTAGGCTTCTCCTGGCTGGTTCCCCTGATGAAAATGGCAGCCGGTGACAGCTCTAAGGAGCAGCTGAGGGAGCTGAAGCGTGTGCTTTTGATCCCCCTGCTGGGCATCATTGCTTTTCTCGTCCTGTGGGGCGTGCTGGCGCCCCAGGTCCAGACCTCGCTCGGGGCCGTGCCCGGTCCGGCCCAGGTCTGGAGCCAGGCGGTTAACCTGTGGGACGACCATGTGCGCGAGCGTGAGAAGGCGGCCGCATTTTATGACCGTCAGGACAAGCGCAACGCGAAATATGAAGCTGAAGGCAAGACCGACAAGATCAAGTGGCGCACCTATACCGGCAAACCCACCTACATTGACCAGATCGGGACCTCGCTGAAGACGGTCGGTCTCGGTTTTTTGATTGCGACCGTGATTGCCGTGCCGCTGGGTATCGCATCTGGCCTGTCGCGGGCCTTTAACGGGGCCATCAATCCCCTGATCCAGATTTTCAAACCGGTCTCGCCGCTTGCCTGGCTGCCCATCGTGACCATGATCGTCTCGGCCACCTATGCCAATCCCTATGACTGGCTGTCGAAATCCCTGCTGATCTCGGCGGTGACCGTGACCTTGTGCTCCATGTGGCCGACCCTCATAAACACGGCGCTGGGCGTCGCCTCGGTTGACAAGGATCTGATGAATGTGGGCCGGGTGCTGCAGCTGCCCACCTGGAAAACGATCACAAAGCTGGTTCTGCCCTCGTCCCTGCCGCTGATCTTCACCGGCCTGCGCCTGTCGCTGGGCGTGGGGTGGATGGTCCTGATTGCTGCGGAAATGCTGGCGCAGAACCCGGGGCTGGGCAAATTCGTCTGGGATGAATTCCAGAACGGATCCTCCCAGTCGCTGGCCAAGATCATGGTAGCAGTTGTGACCATCGGCCTGATTGGCTTCATGCTCGACCGGTTGATGTTCGCCCTGCAGCGCGCCTTCACCTTCAGCGCCAACCGCTAGGGAGCAGCCGGTATGTCCTTTCTGGAAATCTCCGCTGTCTCCAAGGCCTATGGCGAAGGCGCGAACCGCACGCCCGTGCTGGAGGATATAAATCTGAAGGTGGAGGAGGGCGAGTTCATTGCCATTGTTGGCTTTTCCGGCACCGGCAAGACCACGCTTATCTCCCTTCTGGCCGGGCTGATTGACGCTGACGCGGGCGGCATCGTCTTCAAGGGCAAGGAGATTGACGGGCCCGGGTCGGACCGGGGCGTTGTTTTTCAGTCCTATTCGCTGATGCCCTGGCTGTCGGTGGCCGGAAATGTGGCCCTGGCGGTCGACACGGTGTTCAGGAAAAAGTCTTCCCGGGAAAGACAGGCCATCTGTGACCGCTATATCGAGATGGTCGGTCTCTCCCATGCCCGTGACCGCAAACCGGCGGAGCTTTCCGGCGGCATGCGTCAGCGGGTGGCCGTGGCGCGGGCGCTGGCCATGCAGCCGGACCTTCTGCTATTGGACGAGCCGCTGTCGGCGCTTGACGCGCTCACCCGCGCCAAGTTGCAGGACGAGTTTGCCGCCATTTGCGACAAGGAAAAGAAGACCATCGTACTCATCACCAATGATGTCGACGAGGCCATTCTTCTGGCGGACCGGATCTTGCCCTTGAAACCGGGCGCAGCGGCGACGCTCGGGCCGGAATTCAAGGTGCCTTTCAAACGCCCGCGCGAACGCGGTGACCTCAACCATGATGATGATTTCATCCGCCTGCGCGCTGAAATTACGGAATATCTCATGGAAGCTGGCGCGGAACGCGGGGCGGATCTGGAGCGCGACATCGTGCTGCCGGATATCGTGCCGATCACCCAGCGTGCCGGGGACAAGGACCCGTTGCCGGCGGCCTATGAGCGGGCGGCGGAGACCGTCAGGGACGACCGGTATTTGGAATTCTCTCAGCTGAAGAAGGTCTATCCGACGCCCAAGGGGCCGCTGACGGTAGTCGACGGGTTCGAGCTGAAGATGACCAAGGGCGAGTTCATCACCCTGATCGGCCATTCCGGCTGCGGCAAGTCGACGGTCCTGTCCATGGTGGCGGGCCTCAACCCGATCACGGAAGGCGCGATTGTTCTGGACGGCACCCATGTGACCCAGGCCGGACCGGACCGGGCCGTGGTGTTTCAGGCGCCCAGCCTGATGCCCTGGCTGACCGCCTATGAGAATGTCGCCCTTGGGGTCGACAAGGTCTATCCCCATGCCTCGAAGGCCGAAAAGCGCGACGTCATCGAATATTACCTCTCGAAGGTCGGACTGGCGGATGCCATGACAAAGGCGGCGGTGGACCTGTCCAACGGTATGAAACAGCGGGTTGGCATTGCCCGGGCCTTTGCACTGTCGCCCAAGCTGCTGTTGCTGGACGAACCCTTCGGCATGCTGGACAGCCTGACCCGCTGGGAACTGCAGGACGTCTTGATGGATGTGTGGAAACGCACCCAGGTGACGGCGGTTTGCGTCACCCATGACGTGGACGAGGCCATTTTGCTGGCCGACCGGGTGGTGATGATGTCCAACGGGCCCAATGCCCGCATCGGCAATATCATGGAGGTGGATCTGCCGCGTCCGCGCTCCCGTAAAGACCTGCTCGCCCATCCGGATTACTACGCCTACCGGGAAGAGCTTCTGGATTTCCTGGAAGCCTATGAAGGGGGCGCGGACCCGAGCGAAGACCAGCTTACTTCCATTCAGGAAAAACGGGCCGCCCGCATGGCCCGTCAGAAGGCTGCGGTGGAAGCTGCGGAGTGAAACACATGACAAAACAGAAGCTTGTTGTCATCGGCAACGGCATGGCGCCGGGGCGTATGCTCGAACACCTGTTCGAGAGGGACGCCGATGCCTTTGACGTGACCATTTTCAACGCCGAACCGAGGGTGAACTACAACCGCCTCATGCTGTCGCCGGTGCTCTCGGGGGAAAAGACCTATGAGGACATCATCACACACGGGGACGCCTGGTACACAGGCCACAATGTCACCCTGCACAAGGGGGCCAGGGTGACCCGGATCGACCGGGACGCCCGGACAGTGACCGCGGAAACCGGCCAGACGGCCAGCTATGACAAGCTGGTGATCGCTACCGGCTCCAGCCCGGTCATTCTTCCGCTGCCGGGCCGGGACCTTGAGGGCGTGCTGACTTACCGGGATCTGGATGATGTCGGCCGGATGCTGAAGGCCGCTGCCCGGGGCGGCCGGGCGGTTGTGATCGGCGGCGGCCTGCTGGGCCTTGAGGCGGCTGCCGGGCTGAGGCAGCAGGGCATGGAAGTGACGGTGCTGCATCTCATGCCGGGCCTGATGGAGCGCCAGCTTGATCCAGCGGCCGGGGCGCTTCTTGAAGACGCATTCAGGCGGCGCGGCATTGAGGTGCGCACCCAGGCCAACAGCCGGGAGATCGTCGATGACGGCACGGGCCGTGTGAAGGCAATCCGTCTGGAGGACGGCACCGAGATCAGCGCCAGCCTCATCGTCATGGCCGTGGGCATCCGCCCGGCGGTGCAACTGGCGCAATCCGCAGGGCTCACCGTCGGGCGCGGCATCAAGGTCGGCGATGACATGCGCACATCCGATCCGGATATTTTCGCGCTTGGCGAATGTGTGGAGCACCGGGGCCAGTGCTACGGGCTGGTGGCCCCGCTCTATGATATGGCCAAGGTGGTTGCGGACAATCTTCTGGGCGGATCGCACACCTATGGCGGGTCGGTCACCGCCACCAAGCTTAAGGTGACCGGCGTGGATCTTTATTCCGCCGGGGATTTTTCGCAAGCCGGCGACCGGGAAGAGATCGTGCTGCAGGATGCGGCCGCCGGTGTCTACAAGCGCCTGGTTCTGAAAGGCGACCGCCTTGTCGGGGCGGTGCTCTACGGGGAGACCGCAGATGGTCCCTGGTTCTTTGATCTTTTGAAAAACCAGACGGATGTTTCGCAGATGCGCGAGACCCTGATTTTCGGCCAGGCCTATCAGGGGAGGGCTCCCCTGGACCCTATGGCGGCCGTTGCAGCCTTGCCGGATGAGGCAAAAATGCGCAGCTGCAACGGCGGAAATCAAAATCAGACCGGCGGCAGCCCAGAACACGGGGCGGCAGACCCTGACGCGGCCCCTGCCGGTCCTGGAGCTGTGGCGTGCGGTACGGCCATGCACTGGAAGAACAGATCTTCGCTGATGGCAGCCAGGGCTCCGGCCCGGCATGCTTGCTGACCGGACACATGAGTACCAACCCCATCAATCCCCCGGCAACTGGCGGCGGCTGGCTCGCGGCACGCCCGGGACTGGGGAGGAGAGGAGGCAAGGGTGACCGTTAAAACCGAACACAAGACGGTCAGGACAACATGCCCCTATTGCGGCGTGGGCTGCGGTGTTCTGGCGACACTTCAGCCGGATGGCCGTGTTGCCATTCAGGGGGATCCGGAGCATCCGGCCAATTTCGGCCGGCTCTGTTCCAAGGGCTCCGCGCTCGGGGAAACCCTGTCGCTGGACGGCCGGCTCCTGACCCCGAACATCAACGGCACTGAAAGCAGCTGGGACACGGCGCTTGATCTTGTGGCCCGCCGGTTTTCCGAAGCCGTGCGCAGGCATGGGCCGGACAGCGTAGCGTTTTATGTGTCCGGCCAGATCCTCACCGAGGATTATTACGCCGCCAACAAGCTGATGAAAGGGTTTATCGGCTCCGCCAATATCGACACCAATTCGCGCCTGTGCATGGCCTCGTCCGTTGCGGGCCACAAGCGGGCCTTTGGCAGCGACACGGTGCCGGGCACCTATGAGGATCTGGAAAGCTGCGATCTGCTGGTGCTGGTGGGCTCCAATCTGGCCTGGTGCCATCCGGTACTGTTTCAAAGGGTGGAGGCGGCAAAAGCTGAAAATCCGCATATGCGGGTTGTGGTGGTTGACCCCCGCACTACAGCCACTACCGGCCTGGCGGACCTGCATCTGGCCTTGAACCCCGACACGGATGTGGCGCTTTTCAATGGTCTTCTGGCATTCCTGTCGGAAGCCGGGGCCCTGAATGAGGCCTATATCGGCGCCCATACCAGCGGCCTTGAGGCGGCACTCACTGCCGCCGGGCCGTGCGAAATCAACCGGATTGCAGAGGCAACGGGTCTTGCGCCCAGGGATCTGGCGACCTTCTACACCATGGTGGCGCGCACGGAAAAAACCGTCACGCTCTACAGCCAGGGGGTCAACCAGTCTGTCACCGGCACCGACAAGGTCAACGCAATCGTCAACACGCATCTTGCAACCGGGCGGATCGGCAAGCCGGGCATGGGGCCGTTTTCGGTCACCGGCCAGCCCAATGCCATGGGCGGGCGGGAGGTTGGCGGCCTTGCCAACATGCTGGCGGCCCACATGGCGCTGGAAGACCCGGCCCACCGGGCGCTGGTGCAGCGTTTTTGGCAGAGCCCGGCCATGGCGGACCGGCCGGGCCTGAAGGCGGTGGACCTGTTCCGCGCCGTGCGCGACGGCCAGATCAAGGCGCTCTGGATCATGGCCACCAACCCGGCCGACAGCCTGCCCGATGCGGATGCGGTCGCCGTGGCGCTAAAAATCTGCCCCTTCGTGGTGGTCTCCGATGTGACGGCGGATACGGACACGGCCGCCCATGCGGATGTGCTGCTCCCCTCTGCCGCCTGGGGCGAAAAGGACGGCACGGTGACCAATTCCGAGCGGCGGATCTCCCGCCAGCGGGCTTTTCTGAGCCCGCCGGGCAAAGCACGGCCGGACTGGTGGCAGCTCAGCCAAGTGGCCCGGCGCATGGGCTTTGCCGCAGCCTTTGACTATGGCGGCCCGGACGCGATCTTCCGTGAGCACGCGGCCCTGTCCGGCCTTGAAAATGACGGCAGCCGGGATTTCGATATCAGCGCCTTGAAGGATTTGAGCCGGGCCGGGTTTGATCACCTGGAGCCGGTGCAATGGCCCTGCCCGGACGGGCAGACCAGCGCGGCGGACTCGCGGTTTTTTGGCAGCGGCGGCTTCTATACTCCGGACGGGACCGCCAATTTCATTGCGGTCCGCCAGGCCCTGCCGCGCAAACGGCCGCGCCGTTTTCCCTTTGTGCTCAACACCGGGCGCATCCGCGACCAGTGGCACACCATGACCCGCACGGCAAAGACGGCCCGGCTGTCGGCCCATATTGCCGAACCCTTTGTGGAGGTGCATCCGGAGGATGCGGCCGCGCTTGGCATCGGCCCGGCGGATCTTGTGAAGATCAAAAGCCCCCATGGGGCGGTGACCGTGCGCGCCCTGGTGACGGAGCGCACGGGCAAGGGCCGTGTGTTTGTGCCCATGCACTGGACGGATCAGTTTGCGTCCAACGGCCGTGTGGATGCGGTGGTCGCCCCTGACACCGATCCGGTATCCGGCCAGCCGGGGCTGAAATTCACCCCCGTTGCGCTCTCCAAACAGCCCGTCACCTGGTACGGCTTTGCGGTGCTGAGGCACAAGCCCGGGGCGCTCGCAACGGATTATTGGGCTCTGGCCCCGGCCCCAGGCGGCTGGCGCGTAGAGCTGGCAGGCCAGCAAGATGCCGATCTTGCCGCGCTGGCCCGCACCGCGCTTGGGCCCGGCGCTGAGCTGTTGCAGATGGAGGACCAGGGCGTGGGGCTGCTGCGGGTGGCCGGCTGGGACGGGGAGACCTTTCTGGGCGCGTTTTTCTTCGCCCGCCAGCCGGTAACGGTGGCGCGTCAATGGGCCTGCGGGCTGTTGGAAGCCGCGCCCATGGCCCGCAAGGACCGGTTTCAGGTGCTGGGTGCCAAACCGCCTGCGGACCGGCCGGACACGGGCGCTCTGGTCTGTGCCTGTTTCCAGGTGGGCAGCGCGCAGATCGCGGCGGCTGCCGCAAAGGGGGCGGGCAGCCAGGCGGCCATCGGGGCCTGTTTGAAGGCGGGCACCAATTGCGGCTCCTGCCGCTCCGAAATCCAGTCCATTCTTGACACGGTTGCGAAGGAGACCGCTGATGGCGCCGAGATTGCGCAAGCCGGTTGAGCGCCCGGCAAAGCGCCGTGCCCGGGTCGGGTCGCTGGCCAGTCTGCCCCTGTTTTTTCCGCTCAAAGCGCGCAAGGTTGTGCTGGCGGGCGGCTCGGACGCCGCTGCCTGGAAGGCGGAGCTGCTGGCCGCCACCGGGGCCGAGGTCCATATCTATGCCCCGGTCTTGAGCTCCGCGTTTGAGGCGCTTCTGGCTGGAGAGGGCCTGGCCGGTGAGCAGGCTCAGAACGGGTATCAGGATCGGGACAATGCGCCGGATCAAGACCAGGACGGCGGCCAAAGCAGCGGCCAAAGCGGGGCTGAAACCGGCCGCTTTCACCATCACGCCCGGCCTTGGGGGACGGACAGTTTTGCCGGAGCCGCACTGGCCATTGGCGATGCCCAAAGCGAGGGTGAGGCCCAGGCGTTCTTTTGCGCGTCCCGCAGCGCCGGGGTGCCGGTCAATCTCATCGACCGCCCGCAATTCTGTGATTTTCAGTTCGGCTCCCTCGTCAACCGCTCGCCTGTGGTGATCGGCATTTCCACCAGCGGGGTGGCGCCGATTCTCGCTCAGGCCATCCGCAGGCGCATTGAAACCCTGCTGCCACCTGCCTTGACCGGCTGGGCGCAGCTGGCCGGAAACCTGCGGGCCAAAGTGCTTGAGACGCTGTCGGCAGGCGCAGAGCGCCGCCGGTTCTGGGAGCGGTTTACGGATCTTGCCTTTTCCACCCGCCCGGCTCCGGATCTGGCCGGAGCGGGCGGCCTGGAAGATCTGCTGCGCGAGGCGCAGGACGCGCCGGCCGGCCGGGTGACGCTTGTGGGCGCGGGGCCGGGAGACGCGGAGCATCTGACGTTGAAAGCGATGCGCGCCCTGCAATCGGCCGATGTGATCCTGTTTGACGATCTGGTGGATGACAGTGTTCTGGAACTGGCCCGCCGGGAAGCCCGGCGCCTGCTGGTGGGCAAGCGCGGCGGGCGGGACAGCTGCCGCCAGGAGGAGATCAACGCCCTGATGGTGCGCCTTGCCAGACGCGGCAAACATGTGGTGCGGCTGAAATCCGGCGACCCGGCCATTTTCGGCCGGGCGGGCGAAGAGCTGCGTGAGCTGGCAGAGGCCGGCATTCCGGCCACCATCGTGCCCGGCATCACCGCCGCCTCCGCCATGGCGGCCGAGCTGGGCGTGTCCTTGACCCATCGGGACCACGCCCAGTCCGTGCGGTTTGTCACCGGCCACGCCAAAAACGGCCAATTGCCCGAAACCGTCGACTGGCAGGGCCTGGCGGATCCGGCCACAACCACGGTTTTTTACATGGGCGGGCGCATGGCCGGGCAGATCAGCGCCCGGCTGATGGAAAGGGGCTGCGCCCCGGACACCCCGGCGCGCCTCATGACCAGCATCTCCCGCCCCACCGCCGCCACCTGGCACGGCCCCCTTTCGGCCCTGGCCGGCGGCGTGGCATCCTTGACCGATGGCGGCCCGATTCTGATCGGTATCGGCGCGGTGTTTGCGGCCACGGAGACGGAGGCGGAGGCGGAGAAAGACAAGCAGGCAGAGCAGGGCAGCTCAGACCTTCCACGCGGGGGGCGTGAACACCGTTTGGACGCCGTGCGCGGGCGTGCACTCTGACACGAGATCCCCCTTGAGGCCTGATACCAAGCGCACTTGATGATGACCTGTTTGATGCCCCAATTCCGTTCAACGGCTAGGCGCATCGCGCGACCCGGTCTGGTTGACCGGATAAGCGGTGCAACGATGTCCGTTGGGCGGAATTGGGTCACCGGAGGCCGCGCTTGGAGGGACTCCGGACGTTGTCGCACGTCTGGCCCGATACCCCGTATCGGCCTGCGACGCGCTCCTAGCCGAAGACCATCCAAGCACGGTCAAATAGGTCATCATCAAGTGCGCTTGGTATGAGATACCGTTTTCCGTTTCCATGAGACGGGCAGACAGGCAGGCCTGAAAGGCGGAAGCCTTTGGGACAGGGAATTGGCCGGGCTCAGTGCATGGTCCGGAAGTTGCTCGCAGGTCCCGGGGGCACGTTGGGCGCATGACACAGGCAATCAACATCTTTCCAATTTGATTTGCGGTTAAGTCTTCAACGCAAACGGGCTCCCGTCGCTCGACCGTCTCTTCCCAATTCTGCCCGCCAGAAAAGCGCCTTGGCATTCGAAGCCAGGGCCGCGTAAATGAGAACCTGGAGCGGCATAAAACGTCACAGGTCCAGACACGTGGTGCACCAAATCTGCACCACTTTCGAACGCCATTAAACAGCGTTTGTCGACCACAGATTGATAGTGGCTTGCCGACACGGTTTGTTATGCTACTGTTTTTGTTGGGAAACGATGGTGCTGCCGGAGAGATTTGAACTCTCGACCTCTCCCTTACCAAGGGAGTGCTCTACCCCTGAGCTACGGCAGCATTGGGCTTTTTGAAAAAGCCTGGCGTCGGCACTGGATTTTCAAGAAAATCAAAGTGGTTCGGGACGCACCTGCTGGCCCCGATCAGCGCGGCCGACCGGAATGAGGGCGCTTTTGCCATAAGCGGCTTTGGGACGCAAGCTGTGTTTTGGTTTTTTTTCAAGGCGCTTGCCAGTCAGGCCGGTGAGGCTGGGCAAACGCCGTGCCCGGCCTGATTTTCAACGGCCTTTTGGCCGCGCAGACCGCCTGTGGATATGTGAGCCGGACCGGGCAGGGCGCCCACAGACTTGCTGTTGCAGCAGTGGTCGGGCACAAGAAGCCGGATACAGACCGGAGCAGATCTCTGCTGAAGGTCTGCGGGGATCTGTTGATGAAGACCTGGGAAAGATTTTCTGAGGATCTATCGGGGACCAGGGGAAGACAAAGGCGCACGCAATGAGCGGAGATGGCAAGAGCCCGGAGGCGACCGGCCCTCAACACATAGACCCTCAGCGGGGCGCTGGTGATGCGTCTGGCGAGGCCGGAGCGCAAGCCGGGCCTGAAGGGGCGAAACCGGCCAAGCCGTCGCGGGAAGACCGGCTGGCAGAGGCGTTGCGGGCCAATTTGCGCCGGCGCAAAAGCGCGGCCAAAGCGCGCAAAGACAGCTGATCCGGCAGGCGGCGGCCATCCCCGCAGACCTTTCGGGGGCACAAGCGGGCAGAATCACGCAAACCTGCCGTGGTTTGTCGTCTCAAGTTGGCCCTGGCGCGGAGGCACGTCAGCGCACTTGTTGGAGGAGCGCAAGCAAGGGCTTTGCGGAGCGCGCGGCCTGCCAAGATCCTGATGGATTTGACGCTTTTCGACGGACCGGCGCTGCCGGGCGCTGATGGCCATGAAAACGCCGTCTTCACAGCCGAAGCCTGTCTTGCATGGACCACAACTTGTGTGTAGACCGCAGGTTTGGTGTGACCGATCAATTTCAACAAGCGTTGCCGGGGCTCAAGCCCGGCCGGGGTGGCATATGGACAGTATCAAGGTTGTCGGTGGGGCGGAGCTGAATGGTGTCATTCCGATTTCCGGGGCCAAGAACGCAACGCTGCCATTGATGATAGCGTCGCTTCTGACCGACGAGACCCTTACGCTGTCCAACGTGCCGCGCCTGCGCGATGTGGCGCTTCTGACCCAGATCCTGTCCAATCACGGGGTGGATTATTCTGTCAATGGCAAGCGCAACGGCCAGGATGAGCTGGCCGGACAAACGCTGAACCTGACTGCCCGCGAGATTGTCGACACCACCGCGCCCTATGAGCTTGTCTCCAAGATGCGCGCCAGTTTCTGGGTGATTGGCCCGCTGGTGGCCCGCATGGGCGAAGCGCGGGTGTCGCTGCCCGGCGGCTGTGCCATCGGCACCCGCCCTGTCGATTTTTTCATTGACGGCCTGAGCGCCCTTGGGGCCGAGATCGAGATTGAAGGGGGCTATGTGGTTGTGCGTGCGCCGAACGGTCTGACAGGCGCGCGTGTGGCGTTCCCGAAAGTTTCCGTTGGTGCGACCCACACGATCATGATGGCGGCAACCCTGGCCAAGGGGGAGACCGAACTTGTCAATGCGGCCCGCGAGCCCGAAGTGGTTGATCTGGCCCGCTGTCTGAAGGCCATGGGCGCGCAGATCGAGGGCGAGGGCACCTCGACCATTCGCATCAAGGGCGTGCCGCGCCTTCACGGGGCCCATCACGCGGTGGTGCCTGACCGGATCGAGACCGGGACCTATGCCATGGCGGTGGCCATGGCGGGCGGCGATGTGCTGCTGCAGGGCGCCCAGGGCACGCTTCTGGACACGGCGCTGGACACCCTGCGTCAGACCGGCGCGGACATCACCCAGACCTCCGAGGGTCTCAAGGTCTACCGGAACGGCAATGGCATTCAGCCGGTGGATGTGACCACGGAACCCTTCCCGGGCTTCCCGACCGATCTTCAGGCCCAGTTCATGGCATTGATGACCAAGGCCGGCGGCTCCAGCCGCATCACCGAGACCATTTTTGAAAACCGGTTCATGCATGTTCAGGAACTGGCGCGTCTTGGGGCCCAGATTCAGGTGGATGGCCGCACGGCGACTGTGGAAGGTGTCTCAACCTTGCGCGGCGCGCCCGTCATGGCAACGGACCTGCGTGCCTCCGTCTCCCTTGTGATCGCCGGTCTTGCGGCCGAGGGCGAGACCACGGTCAGCCGGGTCTATCATCTGGACCGGGGTTTTGAGCGCCTGGAAGACAAGTTGACCCGCTGCGGTGCCCAGATCGAACGCATTTCCGGTTAGAGCATCGTACGATAAGTCTGCACGATTTGACCGGGTCTGCTTTCCAGCATCAAATGGTGCAAACTTATAGCAAGAGGCTCCTGACGGCGTCTGCATGTAAGGGATTCCCAAATCAGCTTTCATCATAACAGGATTGAGAATTCCAACCGCCCGACGCGCAAACGGGAGAAATTTATGGGCCGGTTCAAATGGCCTCGGCGAGTGCAGCGGTTTCTGTCCGCCCTCGATCAGATCAACACGATCTTCAGGCCCCGTCGCCGTCGATACACCCTGTCGGCCGCCTCATGCCGGCACGCAAGGGCAGATGTATTCGGACTATGGCAGGACGACACCGGTGAGATGAACGCCTGAAATCCGCCCAAGAAGGGCTCCCATGCGGTCCGGCCAAATTAAGTTGGCAATGCCCGCCAGCGTCCTGCGCCGGGAAATCGACGGCTTCATGGGCCGCCTGCGCACGGGATAGGCTGTCCCGGGGAGCGGCTCCGCCGGATCTGAAAGTCAACCATCTGGGGGCCGCTATCCTGTTTTTGATCGGGTGTTGCGCCCCGATGGTCCGGCGCTGGTGTGCCCGGATGCCATTCGCGCGTTGCAAAATGCGGCAATCCCCATTACGTGAACACATTCTAAGTGGTGCAGCCCCTGAGACCTCCCGGGCGCTGCGAAAAACAAAACGGATCACGATCACGCCGCCATGGATCAACTGAAACTCGCCGCGCTCGACCAGGAAGATCTTCAGGTTCTCTCCGCCCATTTGCAGGACGCCGTTCTGACCGTTGCTGACATCCGCTATCTGCCCAGGGAAAAGAAGGCGGTGTTTGTGCTCAACCGCTTTGTCTGGGACAAGAAAGCCGACAAGCGCACGAAGGAACATGAGCGCCGCCGTTCGGCCCTGGCCATTGCCCAGGTCACCGCCATGAAGGGACAGAACATCCGCCAGGAGGCCAGGGGCGAGGTACTGGAGCTTCTGGCGGTGACGTTTGAGCCAGGCGAAGACCCGTCGGGCACGATTCAGCTTGCCTTTGCTGGCGGTGCGAGCCTTGCCCTTCAGGTGGAATGTATCGAGGCGCAGCTCTCGGATCTGGGAGCTGCGTGGTCAACGCCCAATCTGCCAAAGCATGATCTTGGCAGCTGATCCAGTTGCCATTCCGGCGCCTCAGACTGCAGACTGCATCTAGAATTGCGACCTCTCGCAGGGTGTGAGACTGCCGGGAGGATCAGGTCACCGGAAAGCTCTGGATCCCGCATTTAAAGGCGGTAGGATCTGCCGTCCAGAACAAAGGCCCCGAAAAGGCCCCCAACAGCATGGAGCAAAACGTGGTTCTCCGCTTGAACAGCAGCGACGCCGGATTTGAGGCCGCTTTCAAGGCGCTTCTGGCCGGAAAGCGCGAAGTCTCGGAAGATGTCGACCAGATTGTCCGCGGCATCCTTGAGGATGTGCGCGAACAGGGCGACCGGGCGGTGCTTGACTATACCGCCAAATTCGACCGGCTGGAGGCCGCCTCCATGGCCGATCTCACCGTCTCCGCCGGTGAGATCGAGGCCGCCGTCAAGGCAGTGCCGCAAGACACCCTTGAGGCGCTGCAACTGGCCCATGACCGTATCCTGGCCCACCATGCCCGCCAGATGCCCGCCGATGACCGCTACACGGACGCGATTGGGGTGGAACTCGGTTCCCTGTGGACGGCGGTTGACGCGGTCGGCGTTTATGTGCCCGGCGGCCTGGCCAATTATCCAAGCTCTGTGTTGATGAATGTGCTGCCGGCGAAAGTCGCCGGGGTGGAGCGCATTGTCATGGTGGTTCCAAGTCCGGACGGGGTCCTGAACCCGCTCGTTCTCGCGGCTGCGAAGATCGCGGGCGTTTCGGAGATCTACCGCATTGGCGGCGCCCAGGCAGTGGCGGCTCTGGCCTATGGCACTCAGACCATTGCACCGGTGGCCAAGATTGTCGGGCCGGGCAACGCTTTTGTGGCCGCCGCCAAACGCCGGGTGTTCGGCACGGTCGGCATCGACATGATCGCCGGGCCGTCCGAAGTGCTGATCGTGGCGGATGGGGACAACAATGCGGACTGGCTCGCGGCGGACCTTCTGGCCCAGGCCGAACATGATACAGCGGCCCAATCGATCCTGATCACCGATAGTGCCGCGCTGGCGGCCGAGGTGGAAAAGGCGGTTGAGGCCCAGCTAAAGGTTCTGCCACGCGAAGAGGTCGCCCGGGCCAGCTGGGACGCGTTTGGCGCCATCATTCTGGTGGACGACCTGGACAAGGCGATGCCGCTGGCCAACCGGATCGCCCCGGAGCATCTGGAACTGGCCGTCGCCGATCCCGAGCATTTGCTGAAAAAAGTGCGCAATGCGGGCGCTGTGTTCCTGGGCCATTATACGCCGGAGGCCATTGGCGACTATGTGGGGGGCACCAACCACGTGCTGCCGACGGCCCGCTCGGCCCGTTTTTCCTCAGGCCTCTCGGTGATGGAATTTGTGAAACGCATCTCGATCCTGAAATGCAATGCGGATAACCTGCGCCAGCTGGGACCCGCAGCCATTGCGCTTGGGGAAGCCGAGGGCTTGTCCGCGCATGCGCGCTCTGTGTCCATCCGGCTGAACATGTAGCTGAAACCACGCAGGAGGCTTCCCGCAGATGGGTGACACCCGCTCCAGTTCCAGTCCTTCCTCTGCCGGCGGCCGGCTGGTGGATGTGGTGTTGGACGAAGCCTCCATCGCCCGCTCCACCCCGGAAGTGGAGCATGACCGGGCCGTGGCGATCTATGACCTGATTGAGGAAAACCGGTTTCAGCCCGCCGGGCATCCGCCTCAGAACTTCATTCTCAATCTTGCGGTGGTGGAAAAGAAGCTTGTCTTCCGGATTTCAACGGAAGCCGGGCAGGAGGTGGTGACCCATGTCCTGTCCCTGTCGCCCCTGCGCAAGATCGTCAAGGACTACAATCTTATCTGCGAAAGCTATTATGAGGCGATCCGCCACGCGACCCCCAGCCAGATCGAGGCAATCGATATGGGGCGGCGCGGGGTGCATAATGAAGGCTCGGCCATCCTGATGGAGCGGCTGGAGGGGAAGATCGAGGTGGATATGCAGACAGCCCGGCGCCTGTTTACCCTCGTTTATGCCCTGCACTGGAAGGGCTGAGCCGAATGACCGGCCCGGGCCTGCGTCCGACGGCGGTTCTGTTTGCCTGCGGGATGAATTCCGTCCGCTCGCCCATGGCCGAAGCCCTGACGCAGCAGCTGTTTCCAGGCAAGATTTATGTACGTTCGGCCGGGGTGCGCGAGGGCAAGGTGGACCCGTTTGTGGATGCGGTGATGGCCGAAATTGGTGTCGACATGAGCCGCCACCGCCCCAAGACTTTCGAGGAGCTGGACGAATCCGGCTTCGACCTGATCGTGACCCTGGCACCTGAAGCCCACCACAAGGCGCTCGACATGACCCGCACGGATGCGGTGGAGGTGGAATACTGGCCGACCATGGATCCGACACTGGCCACCGGCAGCCGGGACCGTATCCTGGAGGAATACCGCGCGGTACGCGATCAGCTGGCGCTTCGCATCAAGAAACGGCTCGATTGGACACCGGCTGCAGCCGACTGAGGGTTCTTTTGGGACGGGTTGGAAAGAAAGGTTCACTTTCCATCGGTTATCCGTTAGTTTGCCGCGCACCCGCGGGCAGGACCCGCTTTATTCAGGATATCAAATGGCCAAAGAAGAAGCTCTGGAGTTTCCGGGCGTCGTAACAGAACTGTTGCCGAACGCGACGTTCCGCGTAAAACTGGAAAATGATCACGAAATTATTGCCCACACCGCCGGGCGCATGCGCAAGAACCGGATCCGTGTCCTTGCGGGCGACAAGGTTCTGGTGGAAATGACCCCTTATGACCTGACCAAGGGGCGGATCACCTACCGCTTCAAATAAGCGGTGACACGGTGGCACGGGCTGCAAGGCGCTTTCATGACCAATGTCCCTCAGCTGATCCTCGCATCCGCTTCACCGCGCCGCCTGGCGCTGCTGCAGCAGATCGGGCTGGACCCGGACCATCTCCTGCCGGGCGATATTGACGAGACCCCGAAAAAGTATGAGACCCCGCGCGCCCTGGCTGTGCGTCTTGCCCGCGCCAAGGCACAGGCCGTGCGCGCAAAGGCTGATGCGTTGCCGGACATGAGGGGCGGGATCGTGCTGGCGGCCGACACGGTCGTGGCCGTCGGCCGCAGGGCCCTGCCCAAGGCGGAACTCACCGAGCAGGCCGTCCTGTGCCTGTCGCTTCTGTCGGGCCGGGGGCACCGGGTCTTTACAGGGGTGGCGGTGTCGGACGCAAACGGCAAGCTCCGCTCCAAACTGGTAGAAACCCGGGTGCGCTTCAAGCGGCTGACCCGCAAGGATATGGACGACTATATTGCCTCGGGCGAATGGCGCGGCAAGGCGGGGGGCTATGCCATCCAGGGGCTAGCAGGCAGCTTTGTCGTCAAGCTGGTCGGCTCCTATCCGTCCGTGGTCGGTTTGCCCCTGGTGGAAACAGCCGGGCTGTTGAATGCGGCCGGATATCCGGTGCACCAGGGCTGGGCCAACGCCGCCGCCTGAAGACAGCAATGGATTTGGGGGCAGGGACAAGGGGAGCCGGAACCATGACTAAAAGTGACAGCAATCCTTCTGATCGGCGCATGCGGCCCTGCCCGATTTGCTCAAAACTGTCGACCCGCGAAGACTATCCCTTCTGTTCGGACCGCTGTGCCAAGATCGACCTGAACCGCTGGTTTTCGGAAGGCTACACGATTCCGGTTGTCGAGACCGACGACATTGACGAGAGCAACTTTCCCGACGAGTGAGTTTGTCACCTGCGGGGGCACAGTGTCATCTGTGGACAGCTCAAACTGTGCGTCCCCGGATGTGCCGTGCCTCTTGTGAGGTTCCTGATCTCACCGCAGCAGGCAAAAGAGAATGCTCTTGAATAACCGCGATTTGCGTCAGGCTCTCGGATGACTAAACGTCAAGTTGATCGAGTGTTGCGCTACGTAATCTATTTTCGCAGCAGATAAAAATAGTTATCCGACTAAATTAAGTGCAGTCTATCGGGCGAAGCTCTCTTGCAGTTGTCACAAATCTGAACAAAGATCTGGCGACACCGGCCGCCCGGCATATGCGCTGCGGTCCGCAGAGCGTGGGCGCTTTGGGATGCGCTTACTGGCGCTGTGAAAGTCTGCGCGGGCAGGGCGGGTGAACGGGGCGGCGGAACTGCCGTGGCCTTTATAACAAACAGTATCAAGGGTGAGGGTCCGATGAAGAACCTTTTTCTGAGCGCCGCCGTGCTGTCCATGACGACAGCCCTGTCCAGCGCGGCATATGCCGACTATTCCCTGTCGATTTTGCATCTGAACGATCTGCATTCGCGCATTGAATCGATCAACAAATACGATTCCACCTGCGACGCGGACTCTGAGGCGGAAGGGAAATGTTTCGGCGGCATCGCCCGCATCAAGACCATGCTGGAAGAGCGTCGCGCCGTCCTTGAAGGCGAAGGCAAGAACGTGATCACGGTGGATGCTGGTGACCAGTTCCAAGGTTCGCTCTTCTACACCACCTACAAAGGCGACGCTGCGGCTGAGTTCATGAATGGCCTTGGCATTGACGTGATGGCCGTGGGCAATCACGAATTTGATGATGGTCCCAACGGCCTGGCGAATTTCCTCGGCAAGGTCACGTTCCCGGTGATTTCCGGCAATATCGACGTGAATGGCGAGCCGGCACTCAAGGGCAAGATCCCCGGTGTTCTGATTCTGGAACGGGGCGGGGAGAAGATCGGTATTGTGTCCGCGCTGGCGGAAGATACGGTCGATACGTCCTCGCCGGGCGAGGGAGTCCGGTTCATTCAGGCGGAAGACTATCTGAAAGGCGCGGTGGAAGGTCTGGAAGCGGCCGGGGTTAACAAGATCATCGCCGTGACCCATATGGGCCTGTCCCGCGACAAGGAGATCGCGGCAGCCGTCTCCGGCATTGATGTGATTGTCGGTGGCCATTCCCACACGCTTTTGTCCAACACCCAGGAACGGGCCGAAGGGCCGTATCCGGTGCAGGTCAAGAACCCGGAGGGCAAGGAGGTCCCGATTGTTCAGGCTTATGCCTATGGCAAGTTCCTGGGCGATCTGGAAGTCACCTGGGATGATGACGGCAATCTGATCAAAGCGGAAGGCGAGCCCATCCTGCTGGATGCGTCTGTCACACCCGATGAGGGCTTTGCCAAGCGGGTGGCTGAACTGGCCGCACCGATTGAAGAGCTGAAATCCAGGGTGATTGGGGGGAGTGAGGCCGTGATTGATGGCGACCGGGGCTCCTGCCGCGCTGGCGAATGCCAGATGGGCACGCTGGTGGCCGATGCCATGCTGGACCGGGTGAAGGACCAGGGCATTCAGGTTGCGATCCAGAATGGTGGCGGCCTGCGCGCCTCCATAGATGCCGGTGAGGTCACCATGGGCGAGGTCCTGACGGTTCTGCCGTTCCAGAACACCCTGTCCACCTTCCAGCTCAAGGGCGCCGACATCATTGCCGCGCTGGAAAACGGTGTGTCTCAGGTGGAGGAAGGGGCGGGACGCTTCCCGCAGGTGGCTGGTCTTAAATATTCCTGGACCCGCAAGAAAGACCCGGGCAGCCGCATTCTGGTAGTGGAAGTTCTGGAAGACGGGGCCTTTGTGCCGCTTGACCCGGAAAAGGTCTATGGCGTTGTCTCAAACAACTACATGCGCGGCGGCGGCGACGGCTACAAGGTATTCTCGGCCAACGGCATGAACGCCTATGACTACGGCCCCGGCCTGGAAGCGGTCGTGGCCGAGTATCTGGCCTCCCACAATGGCTACAAGCCCTATACGGACGGCCGGATTTCCGAGCAATAAGCAGACTTTGTCATTCCCCATTTGAAAGCGCGCCGCTTTCCGGCGCGCTTTTTACGTGTCTGAAAGACGACGGAAAGGCCTCCTTGAAAGAGCGCCATTGAAGCGCGCGGCCCCACCCAGTTTCAATGCGTGTCGCGTTCCAATGGTTTCAAAGCGTTTTGTCCCTTGCTTTGAAATCTCTGATGTCAGGCCGCAACAGGCAAATCCGATTGATCGTGACACGCCAAAGCGCCGTCCCGGACGCAGCGCAGCGGAACTCCGGGAGCCGCCCGGACATGGGTCCAGCTTTGTCCCCGGCGCAGGGCCGGGGCGGCCCAGAGGGCGGGGGAGGAGTGCTCGCTTTGCTTTGCCCCTTGGGAGCCCGTTGCCCCTTCTGCGGGCAGGGTGTCCCGGCCTCTCTTGGAAGACCTCCGGTCCCCATAGGAGGAACCGGCTGTGGGGCATGAAAAAAATTGTTTTTCAAAGGCTTGCGCGTATTTGAAGTTTTCCCCAGCCGGAAAGTCTTCTGAATGCAAAAAACTTTGCCGGGGTGCTGGACAAGCTCAGAACCAGCCTCTATAAGGACCGGGCTTTCGGCGAACGGCAGCGTTTCTTTGGTCCGGCAAGCACGCCCAGATAGCTCAGTTGGTAGAGCAGCGGATTGAAAATCCGCGTGTCGGTGGTTCGATTCCGCCTCTGGGCACCACTCTTTCCCTTGAAGAAATTAGACTGTTCAGACAGATCTGCTGGTGACAACACTCTGGCAAATGCCTGTGCCTGAACGTCTTTCCTGCGCTGCTGCACCCCGCCCGCTTACCCCGTCACTGCCCGCAAGATTTGAGACGCGACAATCTTTGCGGCCGGGGTCAGGACCTGGGCTTTGCGGGTCAGGAAGGAATAGGTCTCAACGGAGAGCGGCAGGTCAGTGTCCAGGGTGACAAGTGTGCCGGACAGGTCTGTGTCCGGGGCGGCTGTGAAGCTGGCGGCGACCGACTGGGCAACCGGGCCGATGGCATTTGTCTGCTGGATGGTGGCCAGGGTGAACAGGAAGGACGAGGTGGTCAGAACGCGTGAGGGCAAGGCCAAGCCCCTGTCCCGCAAGGCCTGTTCGGCTGTTGTGCGGATCGGGGAGCCGATCGAGGGCAATACCCAGTCGAAGGCCAGCAGCGCTTCCGCGGCAATGGGCGGACCGCTGCGGGTCAGCGGGTGGCCGGCGCGGGCGATCATGCAGGTCGGCTCGCGGGTGAGCGGCTTTTCCTCAAACAGCGCCGGGTCTTCGTTGGTCGGCACACGGCTCAAAGAGAAGTCCAACCGCCCCTCCAGAAGCATCGGCGCCAGCACCCGGCTGGTGCCCACCTCCACCGACAGCGTGATGTCCGGATAGCTGAGACGGATCTGCCGGAGCGCGGGGATCACATATTCAATGGCTGGACCAGTGACAGAGCCGATGCTGACATGGCCGCTCTGGCCCGCCTTGTGCTGCTCGATGTCCCGGCCCGCATCGGCAAATTCCTGAAGCACCCGCACACAGCGCTCTGCCAACGTGCGGCCCACATCCGTCAGCTCGATGCCACGGCCACTGCGCTGGTAGATCTCCGCATCCGTGATCCGCTCAATCTCGGCAATCAGCCGGGATGCTGCCGGTTGTGTGATGCCGAGCGCAAGCGCTGCCTCGGTGAGCCGGGCTTGCCGGGCGAGCTCCGCAAGCAGCCGTAAATGGGAGATTTTCAGGCCCCGCCGGACCAGATCCAATGGCATAGGTCTCGCTACCTTTAAGAGTATACCAAAAATAGTATGAAAAGATAACGAATAATAATTTGACGGTCATGTCAAATTTTCACATCACAAAGACCATGCAAGGCGCTTGCATGCATAGGCATATTGATGGCCGGCAAGCACCGGCTGGGAGGAAAAGATGAAATTTGTAACGAAGGCGCTTGTCGCAGCCGCGGCAGCTGCAACCCTCATGTCTGGCGTCGCCCTGGCGGCGGACAAAGGTACCATTGGCATCGCAATGCCCACCAAATCGTCCGCCCGCTGGATTTCGGACGGCAATTCCATGGTCGAGCAGTTCAACGCCGCAGGATATGCCACCGACCTGCAATATGCGGAAGACGATATTCCGAACCAGCTCGCCCAGATCGAAAACATGATCACCAAGGGAGTGGACGTGCTGGTCATAGCCGCGATTGACGGCACCACACTGTCCAACGCCCTTGAAAACGCCGCGGCTTCCGGCATCAAGGTCATTGCCTATGACCGCCTCATCCGTGACAGCGGCGATGTCGACTATTACGCAACCTTCGACAACTTCAAGGTCGGGGTCCAGCAGGCGACCTCGCTGGTCAGCGGCCTCAAAGAACGGTTCGGGGACGGGCCGTATAATGTCGAACTCTTCGGCGGCTCGCCGGACGATAACAACGCCTATTTCTTCTACGATGGGGCCATGTCGGTTCTGCAGCCGCTGATTGACGACGGCACCATCGTGATCCAGTCAGGCCAGATGGGAATGGACACGGTCGGGACCTTGCGCTGGGACGGGGCTGTTGCCCAGGCCCGCATGGATAACCTCCTGTCCGCTCACTACACAGACAAAACACTTCATGGTGCACTCAGCCCCTATGACGGCCTGTCGATCGGTATCCTCTCGTCGCTGAAAGGGGTCGGCTACGGCTCTGGCGACCAGAAGATGCCGATCGTGACTGGGCAGGACGCCGAAGTTCCGTCCGTCAAGTCGATCCTGGCCGGCGAGCAATACTCGACCGTTTTCAAGGATACCCGGGAACTGGCGCGGGTGACTGTCGGCATGGTCGAAGCCCTGCTGAATGGCGGCGAGCCGGAAATCAACGATACCAAGACCTATAACAATGGCGTCAAGGTGGTGCCGTCCTACCTGCTGGAGCCGGTTGCAGTCGATGCCAGCAACTGGGAAGAGATCCTTGTCGGCAGCGGCTACTACACCGCCGACCAGGTCAAATAAGCCTCACTCTCAAACTTGTCCCGCCCGCGGTCTTGAAGGCTGCGGGCGGGTCCTTTAGCGCCAGCGGGAGTTTCGGGGTCATGGCACTCCTTTCCATGCAAAATATCAGCAAGTCCTTTCCGGGTGTGAAGGCCCTGGATCGCGTGAACCTGAATGTTCAGGAAGGCGAGATCCATGCGGTTGTCGGTGAAAACGGCGCCGGAAAATCCACCCTCATGAAAGTCCTGTCCGGGGTCTATCCCCACGGGGACTATGAAGGCGATATCGTTTTTGAAGGCGAAACCGCAAAGTTTTCAGGCATTTCCGACAGCGAGCGGAAGGGCATTATCATCATCCACCAGGAACTTGCCCTGGTGCCGGAACTGTCGATTGCCGAGAACATCTTTCTGGGCAACGAATGCGCTGCCAAGGGCATGATCAACTGGCGCGAAACCAACCGGCGCACCGGAGAGCTTCTGGCGAAGGTCGGCCTGCAGGAAGCTCCCACCACAAAGGTGGATTCCATCGGTGTCGGCAAGCAGCAGCTCGTGGAAATCGCCAAGGCGCTGTCCAAGGATGTGAAGCTGCTGATCCTGGACGAGCCGACTGCGGCCCTTCAGGAAAATGACAGCCGCAAGCTTCTGGACCTGATGCTGGAACTCAAGGCCCAGGGCGTCACCAGTATCATCATTTCGCACAAGCTCAACGAAGTGCGTTATGTGGCCGACACGGTCACTGTGATCCGGGACGGCACCACCGTTTCCAATCTGGATGCGGCGGACGGCTTGAGCGAAGACGATATCGTGCGCGACATGGTCGGCAGGGATATGACGCACCGCTATCCCAAACATGAGCGCAGTCCCGGTGAGACCTTGTTGGACGTGTCGGACTGGACTGTCTGGCATCCGGAACACACGGAACGCAAGGTCATCCGCAATGCCTCGTTCACGGTGCGGGCAGGGGAAGTGGTCGGCATTGCGGGCCTTATGGGGTCCGGGCGCACCGAGCTGGCCATGTCCCTGTTCGGCCGCTCCTACGGCCGTAACATTTCCGGGTCTGTGAAACTGCGCGGCCAGCCGATTGACGTGAGCAGCGTCGACCGGGCGATTGCCTCCGGCATTTCCTATGTCACCGAGGACCGCAAGGCGCTCGGTCTGGTGCTGGACGAGACCATCCGCTTCAACACCACGCTGGCCAATCTGGAAGGGGTGTCCTCCGGGTCCATCCTGAAGCGCAATGAGGAAACAAGGGTGGCCGAGGACTACAGGTCCGCGCTGGCGATCAGGACGCCGAGCGTCTTCCAGAAAACGGTCAACCTTTCCGGCGGCAACCAGCAGAAGGTGGTTCTGGCCAAATGGCTGTTCACCTCGCCGGAAGTCCTGATCCTGGACGAGCCGACCCGCGGGATCGATGTCGGCGCGAAATACGAGATCTACACCATCATCAACGACCTGGCAGATCAGGGAAAGGGGGTCGTCATGATCTCCTCCGAAATGCCGGAGCTGCTGGGCATGTGTGACCGGATCTACGTCATGAATGAAGGGGCTCTCGTGGGCGAACTGAACGCCCGGGACGCGAGTCAGGAGCGCATCATGTCGCTCATAGTCAACGAGTGAAAGAGCAAGACCCATGGAACTGGCACAAGGCGACACGCAGGCCGGCCCGGCCCCAAAAACCAAGAGCATCGGCGAGTATCTGTCATCTCATCTGAGACAATACGGTCTGCTGTTTGCATTGATCGCTGTGATGGCGTTTTTCCAGATCGTCACGGACGGCACCTTGCTGCGCGCGGTCAATGTCACCAACCTGCTGTTGCAGAACTCCTATATCATCATCATGGCGCTGGGCATGCTCGTCGTCATCGTTTCGGGCAATATCGACCTGTCGGTCGGTTCGGTGATGGGGTTTATCGGGGCCCTGGCCGCCGTCATGATCGTCAATTTCGATCAGCATGTGCTGGTGACCATCATTGCCTGTTTGGTGGTTGGCGGGCTGATCGGTGCGGCGCAGGGCTATTGGGTGGCCTATTGGAAGATCCCGTCCTTCATCGTGACTTTGGCGGGCATGCTTGTTTTCCGCGGTCTGTCTCTGTGGCTGCTGGAAGGCCAGTCGGTCGGTCCGTTCCCGAAGGAATTCCAGGTGATCGCTACCGGATTTGTTCCGGACATTTTCCCGGCAAGCCTCGGGCAGGGGCTGGCGGAACTGTTCAGCGTGCGCAAGGTCAATGTTCTGGCCCTTGTCACCGGAATTGCCGCCGCCGCTCTTATTGTCTGGATCGGCATGCGCCAGCGGGCCCAGAACAAGGCCTATGGCATTGAGGACGAGCCGTTCAGTTTCTTCGTGGCGCGCACGGTCATTGTTGCCTCCGCGCTGATCTTCGTCATGTTCAAGCTGTCGGTCTTCCGGGGCCTGCCGAATGTGCTGATTACCATGGGCATCCTGACAGTCATCTATGCCTTCATTACGGAAACCACCACCATCGGGCGCCGGATCTACGCGCTTGGCGGCAACCAGAAAGCGGCCAAGCTGTCGGGCATCAAGACCGAGCGGCTGACCTTCCTGGCTTTCACCAATATGGGTGTTCTGGCCGCCGCCGCAGGGCTTGTCTTTGCCGCGCGTCTCAACACCGCCACCCCGAAAGCGGGGTTTGCCCTGGAACTGGATGTGATCGCGGCAGTCTTCATCGGTGGCGCTTCCATGTCGGGCGGTGTCGGCACGATCATCGGCGCGGTGGTCGGGGCGTTCCTGATGGGGGTTCTCAACAACGGCATGTCGATCATGGGCATCGGTATTGATTATCAGCAGATGATCAAGGGGCTGGTGCTGCTCGCCGCCGTTATTTTCGATGTCTACAACAAGAACAAGCAGGGCTGATCCGATGCTTATTTCCCAGATGCTCCACGAGAACGGCTCTGTCGGCGTCGTCATCCGCAATGGCAGCGAAGCCTGTCTTCTGCAAGGTGCTGCCTCCAGCTATGACCTGGTCCTGCGGGCCATTGAAAACGGCCAGACCCTGACCGAGTGCATTCGCGGCCATGCGCTTGGAACCGCTGTCGATCTGGACCGGCTGGCAGACGAGAAGCGTCTGCTTCTGCCGATCCACCATCCGGACAAGGCCCATTTGCACCTGACCGGAACGGGTCTGACCCATCTGGGTTCGGCGGCCACACGGGATGCGATGCATGCGGGAGATCAGCCGGATGCTGACGACCATGTGACTGATTCCATGAAAATGTTCCGCATGGGCCTTGCCGGGGGACGGCCGGATGCGGGCAAAGCGGGCGTGCAGCCGGAATGGTTCTACAAGGGCAATGGCAGCTGCGCCGTTGTCCCCGGCGGTGATCTTGTCAGTCCGGGCTTTTGTGAAGATGGCGGCGAAGAGCCGGAAATTGCAGGCATCTATGTGGTGGCCGGGGACGGCACACCGTTCAGGGTCGGCTTTGCGCTCGCAAACGAATTTTCCGACCATGTGATGGAGCGGCAGAATTACCTCTATCTTGCCCATTCCAAGCTGCGGCCTGCCTCTTTCGGGCCGGAAATGCTTGTCGGGCCGCTGCCGGACAATGTTGAAGGGACAAGCCGGATCCTCCGGGGCGGGGCCGTGGTGTGGGAGAAGCCGTTCCTGTCCGGCGAAGCCAACATGTCCCACACCATTGCCAATCTGGAACACCACCATTTCAAATATGACGTTTTCCGCCAGCCCGGCGATCTGCATGTGCACATGTTCGGAACCGCAACACTCTCCTTTGCGGACGGGATGTCCTGCCGGGAGGGGGACGAGATTGAAATTTCGGCGCCAGGATTCGGTGTGTCTCTTAAAAACCGGCTGACGTTTCAGGCAAGCGATCCCTCAGCCGCGATTGTGAAAGTGCTTTAGGAATGGCGTTCAAACCGGCAGACTGGCCCCGCAAATTGCGTTCCGCCGAATGGTTCGGCGGCACAAGCCGCGATCACATCTACCATCGCAGCTGGATGAAGAACCAGGGTCTGCCGGATGACCTGTTTGACGGGCGGCCGGTGATCGGGATCTGCAACACATGGTCCCAGCTGACGCCGTGCAATGCCCATTTGCGGGATCTGGCGGAGCGGGTCAAACACGGCATCTATGAAGCTGGGGGCTTCCCGCTGGAATTTCCGGTGTTCTCCACTGGGGAAAGCACGTTGCGGCCTACTGCCATGATGTTCCGCAATCTGGCCAGCATGGATGTGGAAGAAGCGATCCGCGCCACCCCGCTGGACGGAGTGGTGCTTCTGGTGGGCTGTGACAAGACAACGCCAGCCCTGTTGATGGGCGCAGCCTCTGTGGACCTTCCGGCGATCGTCGTCACCGGTGGGCCCATGCTGAATGGGTGGTTTCAAGGGGAGCGGGTCGGCTCCGGCACCCATTTGTGGAAATTCTCGGAAGCCGTGAAAGCGGGCGAGATGAGCGGTGAGGAGTTTTTGGAGGCGGAAGTGGCCATGAGCCGGTCGCCGGGCACCTGCAACACCATGGGCACGGCCTCCTCCATGGCCTCCATGGCGGAGGCGCTCGGCATGGCGCTGTCCGGGAATGCGGCCATTCCGGCCGTGGACAGCCGGCGCCGGGTCATGGCGCATCTGTCCGGGCGGCGCATCGTGCAGATGGTCAAGGACGATCTGAAGCCTTCCGACGTGTTGACACGTCAGGCCTTTGAAAACGCGATCCGAACCAATGGGGCGATTGGCGGTTCGACCAATGCCGTGGTCCATCTTCTGGCTATTGCCGGGCGTGTGGGCCTCGATCTCACCCTGGAGGACTGGGACCGGCTCGGGCGAGACATTCCGACCATCGTCAACCTCATGCCGTCGGGCAAATATCTGATGGAGGAGTTTTTCTATGCGGGCGGCCTGCCGGTGGTGCTGCGCCATCTCGGCGAGGCAGGGCTGCTGCACAAGGAGGCGCTGACCGTCTCCGGTCAAACCGCTTGGGAGCAGGTCAAGGATGCACGGAATTGGAACGAGGATGTCATCCTGCCTGCGGAGAAGGCCCTGACCCAGCAGGGTGGAATTGCTGTTCTGAAGGGGAACCTTGCCCCCAGCGGCGCGGTCCTGAAACCGTCTGCGGCATCGCCCCATCTGATGCAACACCGGGGCCGGGCCGTCGTGTTTGAAGACATTGACGACTACAAGGCCCGTATCAATGATGAGGCGCTGGAGATCGACGAGACCTGTGTGATGGTCCTGAAGAATTGCGGCCCCAAAGGCTACCCGGGCCTGTCGGAGGTCGGCAATATGGGCTTGCCGCCGAAGGTCTTGAGACAGGGCATCACCGACATGGTGCGCATTTCCGATGCGCGCATGTCCGGCACAGCCTATGGCACTGTGGTTCTGCACACGACACCGGAAGCGGCCGCAGGCGGACCGCTGGCCGTTGTGCGCACCGGTGACATGATCGAGCTGGATGTACCGGGCCGCAGGCTCCACCTGGATATCCCGGAAGAGGAGCTTAAAGCCCGCCTTGCCGCCTGGACCCCGACCCACGAGGTGCCGCAAAGCGGGTATGCAAGGCTCTATCATGACCATGTCGAAGGGGCAGATACGGGCGCTGACTTTGATTTCCTCAAAGGCTGCCGGGGCTCCGCCGTGCCAAAGGATTCCCACTAATGAGTGAAAAACTGGCCCTGGTTGGCATTGGCAAGATCGCCCGCGACCAGCATCTTCCAGCAATTGCGGACAATCCGGACTGGTCACTTGAAGCGGTGGTGAGCCGCAACGCGGAAGTTCAGGGCGTTGAAAATTACGGATCGCTGGATGCACTTTTGGAACGGCGGCCGGATATCAGCACGATCTCGCTTGCCATTCCGCCGCAGCCAAGGTTCGACTATGCGGCCAAAGCGATAAAGGCAGGCAAGCATGTGATGCTGGAAAAGCCACCGGGCCAAAGCCTGGCAGAGTGTTTCACGCTGGAAGGGCTTGCCCTCAAACAGGGGGTGTCGATCTTCGCAACCTGGCATTCGCGCTACGCAGATTGTGTTCCGGATCTGAAAGCGTGGCTGGCAGTCCGCCGCCTGAAACGGCTGGAGATCACCTGGAAGGAAGATGTGCGCCGCTGGCATCCGGGGCAGGACTGGATCTGGGAGCCAGGCGGCATGGGCGTTTTTGACCCGGGCATCAATGCCCTGTCCATCCTCACGGAAATCTTGCCCCATCCCGTGCATCTGAAAGAGGCAACGCTGGAGGTCCCGGCAAACCGGGCCACGCCGATCGCGGCCAGGCTCAGCTTTGCCGATCCCGGCGGAGCGCAGGTGTCGGCCGCTTTCGACTGGCGCCAGGAAGGGCCGCAAACCTGGGATATTCTTGTGGACACGGATGAGGGCAGTGCAAGGCTATCCCTTGGTGGGGCACGGCTAGACGTTGAGGGAGAACTGGTCCGGCAGGGCGGCGATCATGAATATGCCAATCTCTATGCCCGCATGGCGGATCTGGTTGCATCCAGGCGCAGTGATCTGGATCTGGCTCCCATGATCCATGTGTGTGACGCGCTTGCCCTGGGGCGCCGGGTGACGGCCGACGACTTCCATTTTTGACGTTGGGGCGCGTGTCGCGTTCCTATGTGTTCAAACCGTTTCGTCATTTGCGTTGAGATCCATGATTTCAGGCAGTGAAAGGTGAACCTGATGAAAGGCGACTTGCTCCAAGGGAAGACAGCGAGCCTGGGCGCACAGCTCTTTGCCAGTGGTGATGTGCCTGTTTTCTACAGATTCCCGAAGCGGAAAGCTGATGGGTTTTTGCCGGGGTTGAATAAATTAATCTATTAAATCAATACACTGTAAGAAATATCTAGAATTAATTTTAATTTTTACCAATCGTTAGTTTGGTCCTTTCAACCTCAAGATGTTTCATCAGTTGAGGTGTGAAATGAGAATCCTGCAAGACATCAGCATTTCTGCGCGCCTGACGATTGGATTTGCATTCGTATTGATTTTGGCTGTTCTGATCGCAGGCTACGGTATTCATGAAGTCAATGGCGTAAACGCCAACCTGAGCGAAGTGAATGACGTCAACAGCGTCCGCCAGCGCCAGGCCATCAACTTCAGGGGCAGCGTCCATGACCGCGCCATCGCCTTGCGCGATGTGGTTCTGGTCTCATCGGACAAGGAGCTTGAGGAGGCACTGACCGATATTGCCCGGCTGGAAGCGTTCTATGCCAAGGCCGCTGCCGTCATGAGCAAGATCCTCAAACCGGGCGACATGTCCGCAGCGGAAGACTTGAAGATCCTGGGCAGCATCAACGATATCGGGGCCCATACAATGCCCTTGATTGCGAAGGTGATTGCCTTTCGCAAGGCGGGGCAGATCTCTGAAGCCCAGACGCTTTTGATGGCCGAGGCCCGGCCCGCCTTTGTCATCTGGCTTAAGCGGATCAACCAGTTTATCGACCTGCAGGAAGCCAAGAACCATGCCATTGGCGTGGAGGTGAACCGGGTCATTGAAGGGCTTCAGGTGCTGATGGCAACCATCTGCGGCATTGCAGTGGTGATCGGCAGTGCGGTTGCCTATTGGTGTCTGAGGCCGGTCCGGCTTCTGCCCAATCTGGCCGGGACGGTTAAAAAGCTGGCCGAAGGGGATTTGTCGGTTGAGGTGCCCCAAGCACGGGGCCAGGATGAAGTTGGCGAGATTTTACGGGCCACAGCCATCTTCAAGCAGACTGCCCTGGAAACCGGGTGCCTGCGCGAAGAGCAAGCCTTGCAGGCAGACCGGGCCGAAGCGGAAAAACGGGAAGAGATGAGTGCGCTGGCCTCGAGTTTTGAGGACACTGTGGGGGGCATTGTCGGGGATGTCCTGAGCGCGGCCGAACAGCTGTTCCAGGATGCAGAAGCCATGTCTGCGGTTGCCAATGAGGCGAGCGAGGAAGTGGTTGCAGCCACCTCGGCGGCTGAGCAGGCGTCTGGAAATGTGAAAACCGTGGCCGCTGCCGCAGAGGAACTGTCGGCCAAGATCCTGGATGTATCGAAGCAGATTTCCGATGCCTCGGATCTGTCCAATGCGGCCGCGGACGAAACCCAGAGCACGACCCAGGCTGTTCACAAATTGAGCGAAGTCGTGTCAAAAGTGGCGGCGGTGACCAATCTTATTCAGGCGATTGCCGAGCAGACCAATCTTCTGGCCCTCAACGCCACCATCGAGGCGGCACGGGCCGGGGAGGCCGGCAAGGGCTTTGCAGTCGTGGCCTCCGAGGTCAAGCAGCTTGCTGAACAGACCTCGAAGGCAACGGATGAAATCAAGACGCAGATAGAGGAAATTGAGCAGGCGTCCGGCCATTCCGTTGAGGCGGTTGAAAAGATTGCAGAATCTGTTCAGAAGATAAGCGCCCTGGCCCAGACCGTGGCGGCCTCTTCGGAAGAGCAGGGTGGCGCCACGCGGATGATCGCCAAAAGCGCCTGTGAAGCCTCTCAAGGCACCCAGCTGGTCACCGGCAGCGTCGGCAAGGTGGCTGAGGCGGCACAGGAAACCCAGCGGACCTGCAGCGGGGTGCGTCTTGCAGCCGACAAGCTGACAGAGCGCGCCCGCGTGCTTCAGGACGGGGTCGGGGCTTTTCTCACGCAGGTCCGCGCGGCTTGACCCGCCTGCAATATGCTCCTGCTGCGCGCCTGATATGCGCTTCGGCAGACCGGCGGAGTGCCGGTTTGCCATGGGTTTTCAAGAGGATGGGATAAGGGCGTTGGTTATGTCTGAAGTTCCGCGCGGCGGCCTTCAAGAATGACATGTTCCATCGCCTTGGCAGCAGCGGCCGCGTCTCCGGCGGTGATGGCGGTGACAATGGCCCGGTGGCGGGCGACAAATTCTCTGGCTTCCTGATCATTGCGCTCATTGGCCTCGGCGACAAACAGCGAATAGAGCGCTGCCTGAACCAGATCACCAAGCGACTGGAGAAACCGGTTTCCGGATAGTTTCAGGATCAGCTTGTGAAATTCCAGATCCGCAATGGCGATAGCGGCCCGGTCTTCTCCGCGAGCCAGGTTGTCACACAGTCTGGACAAGGCAACGCAATCCGCATCGCTGGCCCGGCGGGCGGCCTGACTGGCTGCGGCCGGTTCGAAAATCAGCCGGATCTCGAACAGTTCTTCCAGATAGGGGTGGGCATTTTTCAAGGCCGCGTGCCAGCGCAGCACATCCGGGTCAAACATATGCCAGCCGGTGGCCGGCCGGACATGGGTGCCTACCTTCGCCTTGGACTGGATCAGCCCTTTGGCAATCAGCGTCTTCTTGGCCTCCCGCACGACGGTGCGGGAGACGTTGAACATCTCGCAGATATCCGGGTCGAGCGGAATCATCGTCTCGGGAGGATACTCTCCCGCAACGATGGCCTTGCCAAGCTGTTCGACAACCTGATCGGTCTGGTTGCCGATTTGGTTGCCCAGTCCGCCGGTTGTGACGAAGGTCATGAGTGCGCGGCGAACGCGATCGCTGGTTTTTGGCGGAGTGTCGTTGCCCAAGTGAGACCCTTCTGCAGCAATATGAAGCCGAAAAGCAGACATCCGATGACGATCTTGGTCCACCAACTCGACAAGGTACCGTCGAAAACAATAAATGTTTGTATCAAGCCCATGATCAAGATGCCAAAGAAGGTTCCGGCAACAAAGCCCCGGCCACCGGTCAAAAGCGTGCCTCCGATAACCACAGCGGCGATGGCATCCAGTTCCACCCCGACGGTGGCCAGCGAATACCCGGCTGAGGTGTAGAGCGAAAAGACGATCCCGGCGAGACCGGCCAGCCCCCCGGAAACCGCATAGATGCCGATGGTGGTGGTCGCCAGTGGCACGCCCATGAGCTTTGCCGTCGAAAGGCCTCCGCCGATTGCGTAGATATTCTGGCCGAACCGGGTCCGGCGGGAGATGACAATCCCGGCCACAAACACCAGCAGCATGATCAGGCCGGTCAGGCGGAAACGGCCACCGCCCGGAGCCTTCCAGTAGAGTGACTGAAGAGTGTCATAAAATTCGTGGGTGATCGGTACACTTTCCGTCGACAGGACATAGGCGGCCCCACGGGCAAGGAACATGCCCGCAAGGGTCACGATAAAGGGGGGCATGTCCAGATAGTGGATCATCGCCCCCATGGCCGCGCCGAAAGCAATCGTGATGACCAGCACCAGGGCAAAGGCGGCCAGCGGATGGATGGATGTGTCGCGCAGGATCACGGCCAGAAACACACCGGTAAAGGCGATGACGGAGCCCACGGACAGATCGATCCCGCCGGACAGGATGACGAAGGTCATGCCGACGGCGGCAATGCCGAGAAAGGCATTATCGGTCAGAAGGTTGGCGAAGACCCGGGTCGACAGCATCGACGGGTACTGCCAGGCGCAGAGGCTGTAGGCGAGCACGAACGTGGCAATGGTCACCAGAAGCGGGAGGTGGGTCGAGCGGATCATTGCGTGCTTTCCTTCGCGTCTGAAACGGAGTCGGAGGGCAGCGGCGGGGCGGACGCGCGCAGGATATAAAGCGCGTGTTTGACCGTCGGCGACTGGAGAATGAGAATGGCGATGATGATCAGCGCCTTGATCACCAGATTGAACTCCGGCGGCAGGCCGGACAGAAGGATGACCGAATTCACCGACTGGATGATCAAGGCGCCGATGAGCGAGGCGAGAATGGAAAACCGTCCGCCGAGCAGGGAATTGCCGCCGATCACGACCGCCAGAATGGCGTCCAGCTCCAGCCACAACCCGGCATTGTTCGCATCTGCCCCCTTGATGTCGGCAGCAACGATGACACCGGCCAGTGCGGCACAGAACCCGGAAATCAGATAGACGGACAAGATGAGGACACGGCTGTTGATCCCGGCCAGACGGGAGGAGCTTTCATTGATGCCGATGGCCTCAATCAGCATGCCGAGAGCGGTCCGGCGCACCAAGGCGGTCACAAGACAGCCAAGAACCAGCCAGATCAGGATGGGAGTGGGCAGGCCGAAGACAGTGCCGGCGCCCAGATGGATCAGGCCCGGATTGACGAATGTCAGGATTGTGCCTTCGGTCACCAGCTGGGCGATGCCCCGGCCCGCCACCATCAGCACAAGCGTTGCCACAATGGGCTGAATGCGCAGGAAAGCCACCAGAAAACCGTTCCAGATCCCGCACAAGGTGCCGGTTGCAAGGGCGCCCGCAAGCGCGGTCTGCCAGGACTGGCCATCCGTGACGAGGGAGGCGGCCACCGCTCCGGCAATGGCCATCACCGCGCCGACCGACAGGTCGATCCCGCGCGTGGCAATGACCAGCGTCATGCCGATGCACAGGAGTGCGGTGGGCGCGCCCCGGTTCAGCACATCAACCAGATTGCCGAAAAGCCGGCCGTTCTGGAATTCGATCTTGAAGAAATCCGGAAAGACCAGAACGTTCAGGACCAGCACGGCTGCAAGGATGATCAGTTGCGGTGCGAGGCGTTTGAGGCTTGAAGACAGCTGAGTGGGCATCAAACGACCTCTTCCCAGGTTTCGTCGGCAATCGCGCTGACAATATTGGCTGGCGTGATGTCGTCGCCCTGCAATTCGCCCACCTGGCGACGGTCGCGCAAGACAATGACACGGGTGGAATAGGCAACCAGTTCCTCAAGTTCTGAAGAGGCCACCAGCAGGGCCATGCCGTCTTCCCTGAGCTGCTCGATCAGGGCGATAATTTCCGCATGAGCGCCAACATCAATGCCCCGTGTCGGTTCGTCCAGGATGAGAAAGGACGGGTTGGTGGCCAGCCAGCGGGCGAGCAGCGCCTTTTGCTGATTGCCACCGGACAAAAGCCGGATCGGCATGTCCAGGCTGGCAAGGCGGATGTCGAGGGCCCGCACATAGGCTTCAGCCAGTTCATCGACTTTCGCCTTGGGCAGCGGCCGGAACCAGCCTTGGCGGGCCTGAAGGGCCAGCACGATATTTTCCCGAACCGAAAGGTCTCCGACAATGCCGTCATTCTTCCGGTCTTCCGGACACAGTGCGAAGCGGTGCCCGATGGCCTCCTGAGGGCTGCGCAGCGCGATCTTGCGGCCTTCCAAAAGGGCTTCGCCCTGGTCCGCCTGAATGGCGCCAAACACAAGACTGGCCGTTTCCGTGCGGCCAGAGCCCAGCAGGCCAGCCAGACCGACAACCTCGCCCTTGCGGATCGTCAGGTCGAAAGGCTCAATCACGCCGCGGCGGCCGAAATCCTTTAGCTGGATCAGAGTGTCTCCCGCGGCGGCGGGGGGGCGGTCATGAATCCGGTCTTCCAGCTGGCGGCCGAGCATCAAAGTGACGATGTCGGTCTGGCTGGTTTCGGCCAATTTGCGCGTGCCGATGACCCGGCCATTGCGCAAGATCGTCGCCCGGTCGCAAATCTCAAAGACCTGGTCGAGAAAATGGGTGATGAAGACAATGGCAAGGCCACGGGCCTTGAGTTTTTCGATCACCGAAAACACCAGCGCGACCTCGTCCCGGTCGAGACTGGCGGTCGGTTCATCCAGGATCAGCACCTTGCCGGACAGTTCCACGGCCCTGGCAATGGCCACCACCTGTTGAACGGCGACCGAATAGGCCGACAACGGGTCGGCCGGGTTCAGGTCCAGTCCGAACTCGGCCAGAAGGTCGCGCGCCATGGTCAGCATCCGGCGCTGGGCAATCAGGCCCCGCGTCACGGGCTGGCGGCCAAGAAAGAGGTTTTCGGCAACGCTCAAATTCGGCAGCAGATTGACTTCCTGATAGACTGTGCCGATGCCCAGCTTCTGGCTGTGTTCCGTGCTGCGCGGCGCAATCTCCTGGCCGTCCAGGAGAATGGTTCCACCGTCGCGCCGGTAGGCGCCGGTCAGGCATTTGATCAGGGTTGATTTTCCGGCCCCGTTTTCCCCCAAAAGGGCATGGACTTCACCGGGATAAAGCGTCAGATCGACGGCATCCAGCGCAATGGCGCCGGGAAAGAATTTGGAAATGCCCTTGCAATTCAGCAAAGGGGTTGGCGCGCTGGCCATGGGTGGGCTCCCCCGGAAAGTCCGTTTTCTTTGCTTTTGGTCTGGCACGCCAGAGGTGCGTGCCGGGCGGGAGGCCTGCCCGGCACGCGCAATCCCGGATCAGTATCCGAGATCTTTTTTCATCTCGTAGATGGCCTTGTTGTCATCCTTGAGTGTGTAGAGCTTGGACTCGGTCTGAATCCACTTCGGTGGTACGGTGCCGTCCGCCAGATAGGCTTCGAGGGCATCCAGCGCCGGGCCCGCCATGTTCGGCGTCAGCTCGATGGTGGCATTGGCTTCGCCATTGGCCATGGCCAGGTGAATGTCCGGCACGGAATCGATCGAGACGATCTTGATGTCCTGTCCCGGTTTCAGACCGGCTTCCTTGATGGCCTGAATGGCGCCAACGGCCATGTCATCATTGTGGGCATAAAGGGCACAGATGTTCTCGCCGCCAAGCGCTTTGAGGAAGCTTTCCATGACAACCTTGCCCTGGCTGCGGGTGAAGTCGCCGGTCTGGCTGCGGACAATCTTCAGATTGTCATTCCCGGCAATGCCCTCCTCAAAGCCTTTCTTCCGGTCAATCGCCGGAGATGACCCGGTGGTGCCCTGAAGTTCGACAATGTCGCATTGTTGTCCGGCCACTTCCTCGGCCAGCCACTTTCCGGCGACCCGGCCTTCATGCACCAGATCCGATGTCACTGCCGTCATGTAAAGATCGTCAGAGGCATCGACGGTCCGGTCCAGCAGAATGACCGGGATTTCCGCATCCTTGGCTTCTTCCAGAACCTCGTCCCACCCGGTTGCCACAACCGGCGCCATTAGGATCGCGTCCACGCCTTGCGCGATGAACGAGCGGATGGCCTTGATCTGGTTTTCCTGCTTTTGCTGGGCATCTGCGAATTTCAGTGTGATGCCGCGTTTTTCAGCTTCCTGTTTGGTCACCGTTGTTTCCGCAGCCCTCCAGCCGGACTCAGATCCGATCTGAGAAAAACCGATGGTCAGGTCGCCGGCCAGGGCGCTTGCCGGAACAAGCGCCATCGCTCCGGCAACAAGCATTGCCTTGAGTTTCATAGTCTCCTCCACAAGGTATTTTATCCTCACGGAAATTATTAAGTATTACTTTATTACTTTTGTAAAGCGGGTTTGTGTCCCTAGTCGGAGGAGGTAATGCAACCTTCTGATAAAAATGAGGAAAACGGTATCAAAGATGTTCTGCGAATAGGTCTTTTGCCGTCTTCGCGGGCTGCGGGCAGGATCCGAAACGCGGTCTACCGGGCCGGTTTTACGCCCGCCCCGGCGTCTTCTCAGGTGTAAAAACATGGGGTGCCGGAGCGCCCGGCAGACCCGGTTTCCTAGTTTTCCAGTTTCACCCAGGCAGCATTCTTTGCCGAGGACCGGACGCAGGCGTCGATGAAGCGCATACCGGCGAGCCCGTCTGAAATATCCGGCACGAGATGGGGGATCTTTTTGCCGGTCTGATGGGCCCGGATGGCATCGGCCGCGTCCTTGTATAGATTGGCAAAGCCCTCAAGATAACCTTCCGGATGGCCCGGTGGGATGCGGGTGGCCCCCGCGACACTCTCCAGCATGCCGGCGCCCCCCCTTGTCACGATGCGCTTCGGCTCGCCGAACGGCGTGACATATAGATGGTTCGGGTGCTCCTGGTGCCACTCCAGGCCGCCCTTGTCCCCATAGACCCGGATCTTGAGATTGTTCTCGTTGCCGGGCGCGACCTGGGAACACCAGAGCATCCCACGGGCTCCGCTGGCAAAGCGCAGCATGACATGGGCATTGTCATCCACCTGACGGCCCGGCACGAAGGATTGCAGATCGGCGGCAAGGCTCTCGGCGGATTGGCCGGTGATGAAACAGGCCAGATTATAGGCATGTGAGCCGATGTCCCCGGTCGAGCCGCCTGCGCCGGAGCGGGCCGGGTCGGTGCGCCATTCAGCCTGCTTGTTGCTTTGCGCGATGGTCAGCCAGTCTTGCGGATATTCCACCTGAACGACCCGGAGGGTGCCGAGATCACCGTTTTGCACCATTTCGCGCGCCTGCCGGACCATGGGATAGCCGGTGTAATTGTGGGTGAGGAAAAAAAGCGCGCTGGAGCTTTCCGCTGCCTTGGCCAGCTTTTTGGCATCGGGCAGGGTGGAGGTCAGGGGCTTGTCGCAGATGACATGAATGCCGCGTTTCAGAAATTCCCGCGCGGCCGGATAGTGCACATGGTTCGGCGTGACAATGGCCACCGCCTCAATCCCGTCCTTCAACCTTGCCTCGCGCTTGGCCATGTCTGCAAAAGAGGCGTAGATGCGATCTTCCCTCAGGCCAAGGGCACGGCCCGATTCCAGGGCCTTTTCCGGGGTGGAGGACAGGGCGCCTGCCACCAGCTCGTAGCGTCCATCCAGCCGGGCTGCGATCCTGTGGACCGCGCCGATAAAAGCATCCTTGCCGCCGCCGACCATACCAAGGCGGATCGGGCGGGTCTGCTGGCTCTCTTGTGCGGTGTTCCCCATAATACTCCTCCATATGCCCCCCGCGTTGTCCGGGGGTTTACAAGACTGTAATCGATTACATCGATACCTCGAAACCACGTCCCGAAAAAGATCCCGGACCCATTTTTGCCTCCGGCGGCCCGGAATGGGCTGCCGGGCCGGATGAAAAACAGGCGCAGATGGGTCATCCGCCCTGCCAGGTTTTGACCGCCTCAAGCGGATAGACCAGCATCAGCACATTCAGCGTCAGATTGTCCCGGATGACCCAGAGGGCCAGAAGTTCGAAAGCAATGGCGGTCAGGACCGTGAGCCAGACTGGCACGCGCCATGCAAAGAAGAACCCGGCCAGCATCCATATAATGTCGAATACCGAATTGAGCACGCTGTCGCCGGTATAGGTGGCGGCAATGGTGGCCTCCCGGTAGCGGTCGATGATCCAGGGGCTGTTTTCAACGATTTCCCAGGCCGCTTCGAGCAGGATCGCCCCAAGCGCCCGCTCGCCCACGAAGCGGTGGCGGAGCACCAGCCAGAACAGGCCGTAAAAAAGAAAGCCGTGAATGATATGGGAGAAGGTGTACCAGTCGGCAATGTGCTGGGAGGACCCGGCCAGATCGTCTGCGGGTGTCCAGAACAGCACATAGCCGCAGGAGCAGACCGGGATACGGCCCATGGCCAGAAGCAGGGCAGCGGTTGCGGCGATCATGAGGAGGCCGGTGAGGAGGCAGGCGGTGCGGCTCAAGACGCTCTCCTATGGTTATGGGCCCATCCGGATCCGGCCCGGGGCGAGGGCGGAGATTCTATGCTGGAAATTCAGCCGGTTTCTCTCTATGACCTTGCGCCAACGAAACATCAATCCATCCGGCCCTCAAGAGTGCTGCTGCGCACCGGTTTCAACCGCCGAGAGTGCGCAGGCCCGCCGGAACAACGGATCAGGAGACACCCATGGCAGGCCCAAACGGCGCGGCGCCCTATCAGGTCCGGCGCACCTTCGCGATCATTTCCCACCCGGATGCCGGTAAGACAACCTTGACGGAAAAGCTGCTCCTTTCGGGGGGCGCGATCCGCACGGCCGGGCAAGTGCGCGCGCGCGGCGAGCGCCGCCGGGCCCGCTCCGACTGGATGAAGATCGAGCAGGAACGCGGCATTTCCGTTTCGTCCTCTGTCATGACTTTCGAGCGCAAGGGCATCATCTACAATCTGCTCGACACGCCGGGCCATGAGGACTTTTCCGAAGACACCTACCGCACGCTCACCGCCGTGGATGCGGCAATCATGGTGATTGACGCGGCCAAGGGCATCGAGACCCAGACCCGCAAGCTTTTTGAAGTCTGCCGCCTGCGCGACATTCCGATCATCACCTTCGTCAACAAGATCGACCGGGAAGGGCGCCACGCCCTGGAAATCCTGGATGAAGTGCAGGAAGCACTGGCGCTGGATGTCTCGCCGCAGACTTGGCCTGTGGGCATGGGCTCCGATTTCTTTGGGGTGTATGACTGGCAGCAGAAGAAATTCCATACTTCCGAGGGCGAGCGGGGCGGAGCCTATGCCGAGACCAAGGACGTGTCGGGTCTTGAGGATGAAATGCTGACCGGTACGGTCTTCGACCGGATCATGGAAGAGCTGACTGAGAATGTGGAGCTTGGCGCGGAAGGCTATGCGGAATTCGACCGGGACAGCTTTCTGGAAGGTCATTTGACACCGGTCTTTTTCGGCTCGGCCCTCAGAGATTACGGCATTGAGGAAGTGCTTGATTTCATCGCCGCCTTTGCCCCGCCGCCCCATTCCCAGCCGGCCACCGGCGGGCGCACTATCATGCCCCAGGAAGACAAGGTCACCGGCTTTGTCTTCAAGGTTCAGGCCAATATGGACCCCAAGCACCGGGACAGGATTGCTTTTGTGCGCCTGTGTTCAGGCACGTTCAAGCGGGGCATGAAGCTGAAACATGTGCGTGCTGGCAAACAGATCGCGGTGTCCGCGCCGATCTTTTTCTTTGCCGAAGAGCGTGAGATTGCCGATCTCGCCTATCCGGGCGATGTGATCGGCGTGCCCAACCACGGCCAGTTGCGCGTGGGCGACACGTTGACCGAGGGCGAGAACATTCACGTCACTGGCCTGCCAGCCTTTGCCCCGGAAATCCTGCGCCGGGTGCGCCTGTCCGATACGATGCGGGTCAAGCAGATGCGCCAGGGCCTGCAGGATCTGGCTGAAGAAGGCTTGGTTCAGATCTTCAAGCCGGATCTGGGTTCCAACTGGATTGTCGGCGTGGTCGGCGCCCTGCAGCTGGATGTGGTTGTGGACCGTCTGAAAGCGGAATATGGCAC
Organism: Roseibium sp. AWQ4_254; assembly: GCF_056161025.1. Classification (NCBI taxonomy): domain Bacteria; kingdom Pseudomonadati; phylum Pseudomonadota; class Alphaproteobacteria; order Hyphomicrobiales; family Stappiaceae; genus Roseibium; species Roseibium sp. AWQ4_254. The sequence goes on along the minus strand of NZ_JBSWYH010000023.1, from coordinate 68,804 downwards.
GGAAATCGGTTTTGAGGCCGTGCCCTATACCACCGCCCGCTGGATTGAGACCGACAGCCAGACCCTGCAGACGATCATCGAAGGCCACCGCATGTCGGTTGCCAATGACCGGGACGACAAGCCGGTGTTCTTGTTCAAGAACGCCTGGGAAATCGGTCACATCACCGAAAAATTCCCCGATGTGACCTTCCGCGAGACGCGGGAGATCGTCTACGAGGCGTGAGCCGCCTTGCTCGCTCTCCTGCGAACGCAAGGTGACGATGCGCCGGACAAGGCATCTGTCCGGCGTGCCTGCCGCCAAGCCACCTCTGTCCGGGGCTGAGGGCATGCGCGTTTCAGTTCAACTGCAGTCTGCCGTTTTTCTTTGGCGTTGAACGCCCTGGTGACGGGCAGTGACAGGAAAAACCGCTGAAAATCGATTTTCTCTTGGAAGAGCAGTTGCACGATGGAGGTATCGCAAGAACTGACGATGATAAATTTCTGAATTTTCCGGTGGGAACTGATTGCAACGAGCCGATACCGCAACTTAATTTATCAAATTTTCTTGTAACTCTCTCTTATTGCTGACCTTTGTACGTTGAATTCACTTTTTTCTCCTCTACGATAGGGCTGTCTCTGTCGCGTGTTCGGAGAAACATGAAGGCAATCAGAAACAGGTTGGGCTCTGCGTCCGGGGCCGCCAGACGTAAGGACGATGACGTGAGTGTGCCTCACAGGGCCAGCGCTGAAGAGCGGGCCGCCGAAGTCCGGAAATTGTCGCGGCCCTTCTGGGCGACTGTCGCGATCGGCGGGTTCAGCCTGCTGGCGGTGGTCATGTTGCTTGCCTGGTTTCTGGATCAGAGCATCATCCGCACATCCGAGCAGATCTTCCGGTCCGTTCTGCGTGACCGGACCGAGCGTCTTGAACAGCTGGCGAAAAACCATGCCCAGTTGAGCGGCGCGGTTGTGGACCTCGCCGCCGCCGCGGATATGGACTGGGCAGATACCGCCTTGTCCGATGCCAACCAGTATGATTTTCAGGTCGACGCGATCCATGTGCTGACCGGCGCGAACCATCCAATGGTCAATCTCGTAGACGGCAAGGCGGCAGTGAGCGTTCTGGAGGACCGCTACGGACCGCAGATCAAGGATCTGATTGCCCGGGCGCGCGTTGCGCGCCCAAGAGAACCGCCCGCACCGGTAAGTGGCCTGATCGGCACTCTCCCGTCTTTGCATCTGGTGAGCGCTGTTGTCATGTCGGAGACACGGGACGGCGTTTCTGAAGTGACAGACCATGTTCTTGTCTTTGGGCAGACCGTTGGGGACAGGTTTTTGAACGAAATCGCCCGGAAGTATCAGCTGCCGGGGTTGCATCTGTCCACTGCCTCTCCGGGGCCGCAGCAGGCCGGGCTCAGGGTTGGCCCCTTGGGCGATGGCAAGACGAGATATTTTATCTGGTCGCCCGCGCTGCCGGGCCAGCGCCTGCTGCCGCTTCTCGGTGTAGGGGTTCTGATTGTCTATGGCTGTATGTATCTGACTGCGCGCATGTTTTTCCGCAGCGCCGCCGACCTGGTCAAGGCGCTTGCGGAAGCCAAGTTTCAGGCGGAACAGACTCGCGAGATGCTTGCAGAGCAGGTGCGCCAGGATCCGTTAACCGGGCTGGGCAACCGGCGGTATCTGGATGAAAAGCTGGAAGAGCTGGATCAGGCCCCGGTGCCTCCAGCAGGCCACGCGCTGCTTTTTCTGGATCTCGACCGTTTCAAGGGCATCAACGACACCCATGGACATGAGATCGGGGATGAGGTTCTGCGCTATGTCGGCAAGTGCCTGTCAGCCCTGGCCCGGGAGGCGGACACGGTCCTGCGCCTTGGTGGAGACGAATTCATTGTGATTTTCGGGGACGCCGGTAAAGACCGGATTCTGGCCTCTGCGCGGGCCATCCTTGAGCAGCTCAATCGGGATGTGACCTTGAGAGGGGTTCCGCTCGAACTTGGAGCCAGTGTCGGCGTGGCCTTTTCTCCCAATCCGACGCAGCTGCTCCGGCAGGCGGATATGGCGCTTTATGCGGCAAAACGGCAGGGGCGGGGCCAGGTTTCTGTCTATTCTGGAGACTTTCTTGAACAGGACAGCATTTTTGCCGCAGACTCATCCTGAGCACGCCATCAGGGCGCTGGACGAGCGGGCCTCCGAGCAGAACGAACCGGCCCATAGGCCGGTTCATGGACTGTTTTCAGGGGGGCTTGGAGCTCAGGACGCCTTGGCGGCCGGCAGCTCTATATCAATGCCCAGTGTGGTGACATCGCCCGTGCGGTCCATTTCCAGACGGACCGAATCCGGATCGATTTCCACCCGCTTAGCGACAACCGCCAGAATGTCTTCGCGCAGGCTCGAAATCAGGACAGCGTCGGTGCCGTCATCGGCCCGTTCATGCGCCAGAAGAATTTGCAGCCGGTTCTTGGCAACAGAGGCAGTTTCGCCTCTTTTGCCAAAGAGGCTCATGATGTTCATGCAGCCCTCCCTTTGAAGAGCTTGCCCAGAAGCCCCTTCTTCTCCTCAGGGATGGTTACGGGGATGTTTTCCCCCAGAAGCCGCCGTGTGGCTTCCGTATAGGCCTTGGCCGGGGCAGAGTTCTCGTCGGACAGGGTCACCGGCAAGCCCACGTTGGAGGCTTTCAAAACGTCCTTGCTTTCCGGAACGACACCGATCAGCGGAACGGAGAGAATGTCCACCACATCGTCAGTGGCCAACATGTCGCCAGTCTTGGCCCGATCCAGGTCATAGCGGGTGATCATCAGATGCTTGGGCATCCGGCCGCCGTCTTCGGCAACCTTGGTCTTGGCATCCAGAAGACCGATGATCCGGTCACAGTCACGCACGGAAGAGACTTCCGGATTGGACACGATGATCGCCTCATCCGCATGGCGCATGGCCAGCGTGGCGCCGCGTTCGATCCCGGCAGGACTGTCGCAGATGATCCAGTCGAAATACATGCGCAGTTCGCTGATCACGCTGGCGACGCCTTCTTCGGTCAGGGCGTCCTTGTCCCGGGTCTGGGACGCGGGCAGAAGGTAGAGGTTGTTCAGCTTCTTGTCGCGCACAAGGGCCTGTTTGATGGACGCTTCGCCGCGCACCACATTGACAAGGTCGAACACAACCCGGCGCTCGGCGCCCATGATCAGATCAAGATTGCGTAGCCCGACGTCGAAATCGATTGCGCAGACCTGATACCCTTCTTTGGCCAGCGCCGAGGCAATAGCGGCGGTGGTGGTTGTTTTGCCCACACCTCCTTTGCCAGACGTGACCACAACGACAGTGGCGTTGCTCATGGTGTTCGTCCCATTTTGTATTTGGCTCCGGCCCCAGTTCTTGGGGCGGACCCTTGGTTAATTCAGTTCTTCAAACACAAGCGTTTCGTTTTCGAACCGGATTTGTGCCGGCGCGTTGCGCAATGTGCCGTCGAAGTCGTCGGCGACCTTGTAGAGACCGTTGATGGAGACCAGTTCCGCATCCAGCTTGGTGCAGAAAATTCTGGCATCGTCCTGGCCGGCCACACCTGCCAGCGCCCGGCCGCGCAGGGCGCCGTAGACATGGATGGAGCCACCGGCGATGATCTCCGCCCCCGAACTGACCGATCCGATCACCGTCACATCCCCGTCCGGGTGCATGATGCTCTGGCCTGAGCGAACCGGCTCATTGATTACAATTGACGTTTGGTCATCTTTGACAGGTTTGGCAAAAGAATGGCCATTTTGGGATGCCCCGTTCATCTCCCCTGATTTCCGACCGTTTTTGGTCTCCGACATGGGCATGTCCTCCGCATTGGCGGCCTTGTCGGTGCGCGCAGGCGCCTCGGAGGCCGGAGCCTTAGCCGATTCGGCGGACGCAGCGGGCTCAGGCACTTCCACGTCGGAGGTCAGGCGGCCGCCCCCAAAGCTCGGGGGCATGCCTTTCTTCAGGCGTGTGCCGGAAACCCCGTCAATGCCCATGACGCGGATGGAGCGCTCGCCCAATCCGTCCAGAAGTTCTTCCAGATCCTCGATCGGAATGTTGCTGCCGCGCACATCAAGAATAATCGGACGGTCGATAAAGAAACCGGGAGACCGGGACAGAATCCGGTCGATCTCCTTGAACCACGCATCAAAAGGCGGTTCAGGTGACAGTACGATCGCAATAAAGGACTTTCCCTTAAACTTCATTGAAGAGGTCCGGCGGCAAAAAAGTGGTCAATTCATGTCGTGAAATAAACTTATCATTAACGGAACCGCACAATTGGGCGGACATCTGTTTTCCACCGATATCGGTTTTGTCGTGCGATTTCAGTTAATTGACGGATCAGCGGAGTCTGATCGCGGTTCTCTATCACGCAAGCATGCAAGAATTGCCGAGAGCCCCGCCGGGAATCACGCGGACAGCATCTGCGCCATTTCCTTTGCCGGTGCAGTATTTAACCAAATTCGAGTCAAGGACTGGAATTTGCCATATTGCAGCGCAATATGGCTCAAGAGGAGTGTGGAGCAATATGCGCTCGGGGAAATAATATGAGCAATTTCAGTGACGTGCTGCGATATGTCGACCTTTCTGACGAAGAGGCAGCTGTGGCTCTTGACGTTTCCAGGGATGAAATTGCTCGCTGGTGCAGCACCAGCGAGGCGCCGCCGCTGCATATCTGGCACAAGCTTGTGCGCATGCTGGATGACATTCGATGGTCGGCAGAGGAAGCCGCCAAGGCTGCGGATCTGGACCATTTGGACGCTTCCGATCTGAACCGGGTTCATCTGGAGGTTCCCGGTCAGGGGGCCGGCCAGTTTGACGGCCCCAAACGGGCGGCAACGGCCCTGGCTGTGGCAACCCTGGCCCGGGTTTTCGTCTGACCCGGCTTTCAACCCGGTTCGTTCTCAGACAACGGCCCAAGGGGAAACCCGTTTCTGCCATTCTAATGCCTGGCGCTGTCAGATCGGTATCCAGCAAGAGAGATTGCTTGGGGGAGGGTAGAGGCCGCCCGCCGCAGCCCCTTTGGCCCCGCCCGTCTTTCTGCTAACAACGGATCAGGCCTGTTTTTTGAAAGTATCCGGTTCGTCCGGATCTGCCGTGAAAGCCGGGCCGTATCAGGGACGGGACAAGCGGCGGTGAGCCTTGGCTTCGCCGGATCGGGGGCGCCGGGCATGACATCCACTTTCAAGGGCCTTCTGGCCGCTCTTGGCGCCTTTGCGGTCTTTTCCAGCCATGACGCCCTGATCAAGGCGCTCGGGGAGACCTATCAGGTCTTTCAGATCATCTTTTTTTCCATGCTGTTTGCCTTTGTGCCCATGTCGATGATCATGCTGGCGGACAAGGCGGTGGACAATTTCCGGCCGCGCCATCCGTTTCTGGTGCTGTTGCGCTCGGCGATGACGATCACGGCCATGTCCTGCGCCTTTTACGCCTTCACCATGCTGCCGCTTGCCGAGGTCTATTCACTGCTGTTTGCTACACCGCTGCTGGTGACGGCCCTGTCCGTGCCGCTGCTGGGCGAGACGGTCAGGATGCAGAGATGGGGTGCAGTGATTGCCGGGCTCGTCGGCGTTCTCATTGTCTTGCGTCCGGGGGTGACCGAGCTGACAGCGGGCCATATTGCCGGGCTGACGGCCGCCTCGGCCAGCGCCCTGGCGTCGATTCTGGCGCGCAAGCTGGGCGGCAAGGAACGCCCGGCGGTTCTGATCCTCTATCCCCTGCTGTTGTCCATGATGGTCATGTCCATGACCCTGCCGGTGGTCTATGTGCCGGTTTCGCTGCCGGATCTGGGGCTGATGGCGGTGGTTGGGTTTATGTCGGTTCTGGCGCAGCTGTGCATTCTGGGGGCGTACCGGTCCGCGCCCGCCGCCTTTGTCGCCCCGATGCAATACAGCCAGATTCTCTGGGCAAGCCTCTTCGGTGCGCTCTTTTTCGGCGAGATTCCGGACCTTTATGTTGCGCTCGGGTCCTGCGTCATCATCGGGTCTGGCATGTTCGTGGTCTGGCGGGAAAGCCGGGAGAATGTCTCCGAACAAACGCCGGTGCTCAGGACCGCAAACCCGCGTGTGGACACTGGGCCGCAGCCCAAACAGGTTGCCGACCCCAAGGCAAGGTAAAGCAGCCCAAGAACGCCCGCCCCAGTCTCTGTCAGTCCAGCCGCTTCTTGAACCGCAAGGCGGCGATGCTCAGGCCGACAATAAAAAAGCCCAGCATCCAGAGCACGTCGCGATGGAGGTCAAGCAGCCCGGCATCACGCAGCACAAAGCCCCGGATCATGCGCATGAAATGGGTTGCTGGAAAAATTTCCGCGATATACTGGGCGGCCAGCGGCATGCCTTCATAGGGGAAGATGAAGCCGGACAGCAGGATGGAGGGCAGCAGCACGAAGATGGTCATCTGCGTGGCCTGAAGCTGGCTTTGCGCGATCGTCGACAGAACCAGTCCGAGGGACAGGCTGGCGCCGATAAAGAGCAGCGTCCCGGCAAAAAGGGCTGGCAGCTGGGTGCCGAAAGGCACGCTGAACAGAATATGGCCGAGCCCCAGAATGATCAGCATCTGGAGGAGGCCGATGAAAATATAGGGAATGATCTTGCCGATCATCAGCTCTATCGGGCGGATGGGGGTGTTGATCAGCATCTCCATATTGCCGCGCTCGCGCTCGCGCACGATGGCAGCGGAGGTGAACATCACCATGGTCATGGTGAGGATGATACCCACCAGCCCGGGCACGATATTCACGGCCGTGCGCTGCTCCGGGTTAAAGAACAGGGCGACCTCGAAGGTTGGCGTCGACCTGTTGGGCGCCTGCTTCGTCAATTCGCTCAGCGGCATATTGCGCAGGCCCTTGATCGCGCCAGCAATCATCGTGTCTGAACCGTCGACGATCCATTGGGCGACCGGGCGGCTGGTTTCCATGTCGGTGGAGGCCGGGGTGCCGAGGCCGATCGCGGAAGAGCGGGCCACCCGCTGGGACAGATCCTTCGGCAGAATGAATGCCGCCCGCACCCGGGCCGCCTTGATGGCCGCTTCCGCATCTTCAGGGCTGGCCAGATGTTCGGTCACGTCCACGACCCGGGTGGCTTGCACCATCTGGATCAGGATGCGGCTGAGGCCCGTCTGACTCTGGTCGACCACCGCAACCGGAATGTCCCGGAGATTGGTGTTGATGGCATAGCCGAACAAAACCAGCTGGATCAGCGGGATCATGAGCACCATGCCGAAGGTCATCCGGTCCCGGCGCAACTGGGACAGTTCCTTCATGAAAACGGCGTGAATACGGGACAGGGCCATCATTGCCGTCCTTCCCCCGTGGCCGTGACAAACACATCTTCCAGATTGGGCCGCACCTGTTCAATCAGGCTGGCACCGCCGGTCTCTGGCCGGGCGCGCAAGAAGGCTTGCGGATCGGGAATCGTATCCTTGACCAGAACGCGCAGCCGCGCGCCCAGTTGTGCGGCGGCGACAATCTCCTCGGTGCCCAGCAAGCGGCGGCGGATGTCCCTGAGGTTTGGCCCCCCGATTTCCACCACATTGGCGCCCATTGCGGCCATCAGCTCCTTGGGCGCCCCGTCGGCGCGTTTCTGACCCGCTTCCAGGATCGCGATCTTGTGGCAGCGCTCCGCCTCGTCCATGAAATGGGTGGTGACGATGATGGAGGTACCGCCTTCCACCAGATCAAAGAGCTGTTCCCAGAAATGCCGGCGCGATTCCGGGTCCACAGCCGAGGTTGGCTCGTCCAGAAACAGCAGTTGCGGTTCGTGCAGGACGGCTGTGGCAAGCGCCAGGCGCTGCCGCTGGCCTCCACTCATCTTGCCGGCGAAGCGGTCCTTTAGCTCCGTCAGGGCGTAACGGTCCAGCACCTCGGCAATGCGGGCCTTCCGCTTGTGCGGGGACAGGCCATAGATTGTTGCCATGAAGCTGAGATTTTCCAGCACCGTCAAATCGCCATAGAGCGAGAAGGTCTGGGTCATGTAGCCGATCCGGTATTTCAGGGCTTCCGCATCCTTCGGTATGGCAAGCCCGAGCACTTCCACAGAGCCTTCTGTCGGGGTCAAAAGACCCGTGAGCATGCGCATGGCCGTGGTCTTGCCGCAGCCATTGGGCCCCAGAAATCCATAGATCATGCCCTTTTCAATGGTCAGGTCCAGGCCATCGACCGCCCGGAAGCCCTTGAAGGATTTGACCAGCCCCTGGGCCTTGACGACGATTTCTGAGGGCGGCGCGCTCACGGCAGGAGGACCTGGGCAGGAACTCCGTTAGGCAGGGAGGCCGCGCTTTCCGGCAGCTGGATTTCCGCCACATACATCAGCCGGGCCCGTTCGGACTGGTTGAGTGCGTAATAGGGGGTGAAGGAGGGATCGGAACTGATCCAGCGCACCTTGCCATCCACCAGGGCGTCCAGCCCGTCAATCCTTACCTGAAGACTGTCGCCTTCCTTGATCTGCACCCGGTAGGGTTCAGGCACATAGACCCGGGCATAGGGCGCATCTCCGGCCAGCATGACGGCGACCGGACTGCCGGCCGTTACCCGCTCCCCGAGGTTCCAAGGCAGGCTGTCCAGAACCCCGTCGCGCGAGGCGGTGATGGTCAGGTCCGAGAGGATGGTTTCCTGGGTGGCCAGGCTGGCCTCGGCTGCTGCCAGTTCGGCCCGGGCGATAGCCAGATCCTCCGGCCGTGTACCAGTCTCCAGTTCCCGCAGCTCTTCTTGTGCGCTTTTCAGGCTGGCAGCTGCCGCATCCCTGCCCGCAACGGCGCTGTCAAGCTGAGCCTGGCTGGTGGTGCCGCGTCTGGTCAGGTCATTGTAGCGCTTGAAGGAGGCTTCGGCATCCAGCAGCTCTGCCTTGGCCCCGGCGACAGAGGCCCGGGCCTTGGCAATGTCTTCCGCGCGGGCGCCATTTTCCAGTTTTTCCAGATTGGCTTTGGCTTTCTGCACCTCCGCCTGGGCCTGATTGACGATGGCCTGCTGTTCAGCCGGATTGAGCCGGGCCAGAACCGTGCCCTTTTGAACGAAACTGCCCTCGCTAACGGGTAGATCGATCAGCACCTCGTTGGCGGTCGCGGTCAGCGCAACCCGATCCCGTTCCAGCGTGCCCAGGGCGACGCCGCCGTCTTCGCCGAAACATCCGGCCAGCAGCAGGCAGGCAGCGGTGGCCGCGAGGGTCTGGATTTGAACAGAAATCATGGTCTCTTCCCCGGGAGACGGCCGACCGGAACGGCAGCAATGTCTTTTGCGCCACAATACTGCGGCGGGCGGGGAAGACCAGAGCTAAATAGGCAAAAGCCGGGCAGTGCCCGGCTTTCCTCATGAGAAGACGGAGCGCGTCAACTGGCGCGTTTGAAGACGTTGTACCAGCGTTTTTTCGGTACCTTGATGGCTCGCTCCAGGATCTCAGCGGCATAAAGCGCCGCGTTTTCACGGGCCTTTTCCATCCCTGACACCTGGCCTGCGTTCAGATTGGCGAGGCCTCCTCCAAATTCGAACAGGTCCCGGAAGGCGGCCCGCTCGACAATCGGGGTCATCAGGACGTCGATATTCTGCGCCGACAGGAAATCCTGCACCGCTTTCATCGCCCGTGTGGTGACCGCCGCATTGGTGCGTGTCAGCACCACACAGTGCTTAATGTCCTGGCGGACAATCTTTTCCAGCTTCTTGATCAGGGTCAGGATTTTGGCGCCGCCCCTGGCATCCATGGAAGAGCCCTGAATCGGGATGACCACAAGATCGGAGACGGACAGCGCGTTGGCCACCACGAGGTTCTCCGTTCCCTCAAGATCCACGATCACATAGTCGGAGAATTCCGCCGCATGCGTGATCTGTTCGGCAATGGAGGCAGGCGACATTTCACTGACAACCGAGATGCCTGGGCATTGCACCGGCAGCTCGAACCATTTGGAGATCCATTTTTGCGGATCCGCATCGAAAATGGTCACGCGTTTTCCCCGGGCGGCGACTTCTGTCGCCAGCAGCAGGGCGGCGGTGGTCTTACCGGCGCCACCTTTTGCATTGGCAAAGGAAATGACTGGCATCTGGGTTCTCCTGAACTTGCCGAGCATTGTCTTGCAAAGAGACCTCTGTCGGATCTGTCTGAACGGCAGTCTTGGAATTTTATGGTTACCAATTTCTTAAAGTCGCAATTTGCAAGAAAGTTATTCAGGGTGGCAAACCGAATGTGGATAAAACCCGCAGATTTCTAGGTAGTTCTGGCGATCTCTTCAAAAAGGGAGCGGATTTGTGCTTGCAAATGAAGATCTTGTGCGGATTGCGCAGCGCGGGGAGAAGGGGCTGGACGCGTCTTTGGTCGAGGGGAGCAGCGCGGAAGGGGAGCCGCAGCCCTCAGGCAGCGTTCGATTGAACTAACCAAGCGCCAAGCATAGGTTAGGCTGGAAAGTGTTGAAAATGGTTCAACAGATTGGCGTTTCTGTGTCAAAAATGCCATGGGGATGACATTTTTCACCGGTCCTTTAAAGACAGGCTGAACCGATCACCTGCTATCGTAACGGAAAGGGTGCCATGCTGCACAGATCGATGTCATTCCGGCTGGCCCGGCGTCTCGGGGGAATCGTTCTGGCGGCGGGGCTCGCCGTCCCGAGCGCGATTCCGGTGGCTGGGTCCGGCGCCGCGCAGGCCGAGGCGCTGAAACCTTACAAGGACCGGCTGTTCCGCTACAAGACCGTGAGCGAAACCCTCTATGACGGTGATTTCATCGTCGTGGAATATTCCAAGCAACGGGACCTCAGGGACCGGGACGAGGTGGACGAACGCAAGGTCTTCGGCAACTACGTGTCCTACAAGCCCAAACGCGGCCGCGGCAGCGCGAAGCTTCAGGCCAATGGCCGGACCATCAAATATATGGGCACTGGCAAGTGGAAAGGCGGGGCAAGAACCATTGTGATCTATGTTCATGGCCAGGGAGGCAACCGCTTCCAGGGCATGAATGATGTCTCCTTCGGTGGCAATTTCAACCGAATCCAGAACCTGATGGTCCGCAATGGCGGGGCCTATCTGACCGTGGACATTACCAGCTTTGACCGGCGTGGCACGGCGGATGTCGCGGCCCTGATCCAGTCTCAGAAACAGGTGTCCCCGGGAGCCCGGGTGGTGGTGGCCTGCGGCTCAATGGGCGGTATTATCTGCTGGGGCCTGCTGCGCAGTGAAACCTATTCAAAGCTCCTGAGCGGCATCATGCTGCTGGGATCTCCAAAAGATCCGAACCTGTTTTCCTCCGGGGCGCTGTCCCGCAACGTGCCCATCTATATGGGCCAGGGCACGCTGGACCGGGTCTATAACTGGGAAAGCCAGGCCAATTTCTTCAAACAGATCAAATCGCGCGCGCCGAACTACCCAATCAAGTTCACTCTGTTCGACACGGGTACGCACGGCACGCCGATCCGCATGACCGACTGGCGCCTGGTTCTCAACTGGATGCTGGGATGAGACGCAGGCGTTCAGCACTCAGCGTTGTGCGGACGGTCTTGGTCTTGACGCAAGTCCGGTTGCCCCGTCTCTTTGCTGTGTCTTTGCACGAAATCTGCTGAATTCCCTCCCGCTGCAGCCATGATTGTCCTGTTGTCTTGGAGCGTCCAGTTCCAACTTCAAAAGTGTCCGGCATGCGCTTCTTGAAACTGTCCCTGATCGTGTTCTCCGTTTTTTCCACCGGTGCGGTGGCCTCCTATGCAACGGGGCTATGGGGTCTTTTGTCTGCGGGCTATCCACGCGCTGTCTGGCCCGCGCTTGGCGGCTTTGACACGGTTCAGGGCAGTCACGGGGATACGGCGCAGGCCCCGGTCTTGAAGCCGCTGAACCGAACGGCCCGGGACCTGTTTGACAGCGCGCAAAGCCGCGCGCTGCTCGTCAATGAGGGCGGGCGGACCGTGCTCGAAACCTATGCGGACGGCCTTGGACCCGGAACCAGGCTCAATTCCTTTTCCCTGGTCAAGAGCCTTGTTGGGGCGCTGGTTCTCAAAGCGGTGGCCGAGGGGCGGATCAAGAGCCTAGACGACCCGCTTGGCGCCTATCTGCCGGCCTTCGGGCCGGCAAGCCTCGATCATGTGCCGCTGCGGGACCTTTTGGACATGCGCAGCGGGCTGGCTTTTGAAGCAGACAGTTCCGATAAGATCGAGCAAATTTCGAGCGTCAATCCCTTTGGCAACCTGGCAAGGCTCCACGGCGAGGGCATCGAGGCCGTGGCCAGCCGCCTGTGCGTGAAGCCGGACCGGGCAGGGCGGTTTTCCTATCAGAACGTGAACACGGCCCTGCTCGGGCATCTCCTGAGCGACATCTACGGCGAGCACTTGTCCAGCCTGCTCTCGCGCAAGATCTGGCAGCCGTCCGGCGCTGCCGATGCCTTCTGGCTGCGTCACCGGGAAACCGCCGCTGTCACGGCCTATTGCTGCCTTTACGCCACAGCGCGCGACTGGGCCCGGGTTGGCCGGTTCCTGATGAAAAACGGGACCACGGAGGCTCCGTTTCTGCCCGATCCCTTGTGGGGGGCCTTTTTCGGGAACAGTTTGACGGAGACAGACGTCGCCCAGGGCGCCTACCGGCTGCATCTGCGCCACGATAGACTGGACCGGGAGGGGGAGGCCCTTCAGGGGCGCTTTGCCTACATGATGGGGCAAGGCGGACAGATTGTTTACATGATGCCGGAGAAAGATCTGGTGGCGGTGCGGTTTGGCGAACGGCACGCGCTGCTCCATTCCACACTCTATGCGGCGTGGAACAGCCTGCACACGCCCTGACACCGACTGATGGTACGGTGCCCTTTGCCGGAAAGGACACAATTTTGAGGCCGGATCCGGGTTTGCGGGACAGCACCTATTCGGCCAGATGGTTGGACGACCTTCTGATCCGGCGGCTGGTGTATAGCCCCCGCTGGGTGATCAGCCAGACCGGAAAGGTAAGCGGTGTGACATCCTTAAAAGGCGGCGCACCCTGCCATCGGCCCGGGCGCTGGTCGGAGAGGAGGGGCCGCGCGCGAAAGGGGCATTCAGGCAAAGTCAGTTGCCTTGCCGTCCTTTCGGGCAGGTGCTACCAGACAGGGGCTTCCTGACCAGCTCTTTTGAAAGCCCCCATGCTCATTCGCGACCGCGCGTTTTTCGCGTCCATGTTTCTGACGGTCCTGGCCGATCAGATTCTCTTGTTTCTGGTACCTCTGGTCATCTTCCAGATCACCGGCAACGTCGCCTGGTCAGGGCTGGCCTTTTTCTTCGAGACCCTGCCGCGTTACCTGACCTTTCCCTTGGCTGGTATTCTTTGTGACCGGTTCCATCCGGTCACGCTGTTGCGGATCAGCCGTCTGCTGCGTGCCTTTGTCTGCGTGGCCGGGATTTCGGGTCAGGTGGTCTTTGGCGGGGTGTGGTGGCTGATCGGGCTGTCGGCGCTGGTGGGCATTCTGACAACCCAGGGGCTGCTGGCCCTGGAAATGGTGCTGGTGCGGGCATTTTCCGATCAGCGGTTTGAAAAAGTTGCCAGCTACAGCCAGCTGGCCTCCCAGATGGGGGTGGTGCTTGGCCCGCTGACAGCCGCCTATCTGATGGCGGTCTGGCCCTGGGAAGCGGTCGTTCTGGTGGCGACCGGTCTGTTTTTGCTGGCTGATGGCGCTTTTTTTCTCTGGCCGGGCCAGAACCGCCTGAGCGCGGCGCCGCAAAGGGATCATGCCCACCCTTTGGCGGATCTCAAAACCGCCCTGGCCCTGGTTTGGCGTCTGCCCGGCCTCACCCGTGCGATCCTGCAGGCCGCAGGGGTCAATTTGATCATTGGGGCAACGCTGGCAACAGCGGCAGCCATGGTGACCGGCTTTTTTGCCCAGAGCGAACAGACCTATGCCTGGCTGCAAGTGGGTGGCGCAGTGGTAACGCTGGCCGTGCTCACCCTGACGGCCCATGTGTCCTTGAGCCTGCCGGTGCTGGGGCGCACCGCCTATGGGTTGATCTGCCTTGGCGCGCTCTTCACCGGGGCAGGCGGGCATCCGCTGCTTTATGCGGCCGGATTTTTGCTGATTGCAGGCTTCGACAAGATGTTCAACATCTATGTGCGTACCTTACGCAAGGAGATCATTCCGGCGGACGATTTCGGCAAGACCACTGGTGTCATCATCTGCCTGAACAACCTGTCACAGCCCCTCGCGGGCCTGCTCGTGGCCGTCTTTGCTGCTGGCGATGACGCAAGACCTGTGCTGTTGGGCCTCGCCGGGGCGATGGCGGTGATGGGGTTTGTGACCTTTCGAAAGTCAACGGGATCATCTTAGCGGGTTTGTGGGGCTTGCGCCGACCCCCGCACAATCTCGGCAATCTCGCCCAGTTGTCCCGCGAGCGGGCTGGAGCGGCGCCAGACCATGCCGACGGTGCGGGTGGGCTCGGGACCGTGGAAGCGGGTGACGGCGACGGGCGCGGAGCGTGTTTCCACATCTACGGCCATTTCCGGGATCAGTGTGACGCCCATCCCGGCCCCGACCATCTGTACAAGGGTTGAGAGCGAACTGGCATCCAGAACCTCCCGGGGCGGGCCTGAGGGCAGGTGGCAGAAGGACAGGGCCTGGTCGCGGAAACAATGGCCTTCTTCCAGAAGCAGCAGGCGCATTTCCCGCAAGGTGTCGGCGCTGGGCATGGGGGCATTCGCGTCACCGGCCGGGCGCACCAGCATGAAGGTTTCCTGAAACAGCGGAATCTCAGTCAGGGACGCTTCAGAGACAGGCAGGGCGACAATGGCCGTGTCCAGTTGGCCGTCCTGCAGTTCCCGGATCAGTTTCGGGGTCACGGTTTCGCGCACATGCATGTCCAGTTCCGGGTGCTGCGCGCTCAAGGCCCCGATCACCTTGGGCAGAAGATAGGGCGCAATGGTCGGGATGACCCCAATCCGCAGGCGGCCGACCAGCCGGTCCCGCGAGGCGCGGGCCAGATCACCGAGCTCTTCTGCCGCCCGCAGCATCTTGCGGGCCCGCTCCACGGCCACTTCACCGAAATGGGTGAGGCGAACCTGGCGGGGGCCGCGTTCGATCAGCGCGGCGCCGAGCACATCCTCCAGTTCCTTGATCTGCATTGACAGCGCCGGCTGGGAAATTGCGCAGGCCTCGGCCGCTTTGCCAAAATGCCCGTGCCGGGCCAGGGCCTCGAAATACCGGAGTTGTTTGAGAGTGATGTTTATCATAAGAAAAAACTATCACAACTATCAGTAAATACAACTTCTTCTGATGAAGGCCCTCTGTTAGCTTCCATCTTGAAGAGACAAGAGCGGTCCGGTCCCGAGGATTTCAGGTCCCGGGACCGGACGCTCCTGTCAGCTTCACCAAAGATTTGAATTTGTACCCCGCCAACTGTCGTAAATCCGGCCCGTCCGCCCCATCTTCAGGCAAGAGGCGGCCGTGCTGCCAACAGGCCGCAAGGGGGCAGGGTTATTGAGACAGGTGCTCTGCACCAGGAAGTGAATTGGAGAGGAAAATGGACGCTAAGGTGGAACGCACGGGCGGCTGCCCGGTCATGCATGGCGGCAACACGTCAATGGAAAAGCCGGTCACGAAATGGTGGCCCAATGCTCTCAATCTCGACATTCTGCACCAGCATGGTGCGCGCACCAATCCGATGGATCCGGATTTCAACTTCCGGGACGCGGTCAAGGGGCTGGACCATGAAGCCGTCAAGGCCGATGTCCGGGCGCTGATGACCGACAGCCAGGACTGGTGGCCGGCGGACTGGGGCCATTATGGCGGCCTGATGATCCGCCTGGCCTGGCACTCCGCCGGGTCCTACCGCATGCAGGATGGCCGCGGTGGCGCCGGGTCCGGCAACATCCGCTTTGCACCGCTCAATTCCTGGCCGGACAATGCCAGCCTCGACAAGGCCCGCCGTCTGCTGTGGCCGGTGAAGAAGAAATACGGCAACGCCCTGTCCTGGGCGGACCTGATCATCCTGGCTGGCAACATGGCCTATGAGACCATGGGCTTTAAAACCTTCGGCTTCGGCTTTGGCCGCGAAGACATCTGGGGCCCGGAAACCGATGTCTACTGGGGCTCGGAACAGGAATGGCTGGCCCCATCCGAAAACCGCTATGAGAATCTGGAAGACGCGGCGACCCTGGAAAACCCGCTGGCAGCCGTTCACATGGGCTTGATCTATGTCAACCCGGAAGGGGTCAATGGCAACCCGGACCCGGCCAAGACGGCCAATCACATCCGGGAAACCTTTGCCCGTATGGCCATGAATGACGAGGAAACCGCAGCGCTGACCTGCGGCGGCCATACGGTCGGCAAGGCCCATGGCCGTGGCGCGGTCAACGAGATCGGCGTCGAGCCTGAAGCAACCGGCGTGGAAGCCCAGGGTCTTGGCTGGTCCAACCCGGGTCAGGACGGCAAGGCGACCAACGCCTTCACGTCCGGCATCGAAGGGGCCTGGACCAAAGAGCCGACCAAATTCGACATGGGCTATTTCGACTACCTGTTCAACTATGAATGGGAACTGACCAAGTCCCCGGCCGGGGCCTGGCAGTGGAAACCGGTCGATATGCCGGACAATGAAAAACCGGTGGACGCCACCGACCCGTCGGTGCGCCATGACCCGCTGATGACCGATGCGGACATGGCCATGAAAGTGGACCCGGTCTACAACGCGATCTGCCAGAAATTCATCGCCGATGAAGCCTATTTCCGCGACACGTTCGCCCGGGCCTGGTTCAAGCTGACCCACCGCGACATGGGGCCGAAGGCCAACTATCTTGGCCCGGACGTTCCGGCGGAAGACCTGATCTGGCAGGATCCGGTTCCCGCTGGCAGCACGTCCTATGATGTGGATGCTGTGAAAGCCAAGATCGTTGACAGCGGTTTGGCGGCTGCCGATCTGATCGCCACCGCCTGGGACAGCGCCCGCACCTTCCGGGGCTCCGACAAGCGCGGCGGGGCCAATGGCGCCCGTATCCGCCTTGCGCCGCAGAAGGACTGGGAAGGCAACGAGCCCACCCGTCTGGCGGCCGTTCTGGCCAAACTGGAGCCGATTGCCGCTGAAACCGGTGCCTCGGTTGCCGATGTGATCGTTCTGGCGGGCGGGATCGGCCTGGAATTGTCCATCAAGGCGGCCGGGTTCGATGTCGCCGTGCCGTTCACCGCGGGCCGGGGAGACGCGACGGCCGACCAGACCGACGCAGCTTCCTTCGACGTTCTGGAGCCGCTGGCGGACGGGTTCCGCAACTGGCAGAAGGAAGCCTATGCGGTCAGTGCGGAAGAAATGATGCTCGACCGGGCCCAGCTGCTTGGCCTGACCGCGCAGGAAATGACCGTTCTTGCCGGCGGCCTGCGTGTTCTGGGCACCAATCATGGCGGCAGCAAGCATGGTGTCTTCACCGACCGGGAAGGGGCGTTGACCACGGACTTCTTCGTCAATCTGACGGACATGGCCAACACCTGGCTGCCGAAAGCGGATGGTACCTATGAGATCCGCGACCGTCAGCTGGGCACGCTGAAATGGACCGCCACCAGTGCGGATCTGGTCTTCGGCTCCAACTCCATCCTGCGCGCCTATGCGGAAGTCTATGCCCAGGACGACAACAAAGAGAAGTTCGTCAAGGACTTCGTAGCGGCCTGGACGAAGGTCATGGATGCGGACCGGTTCGATCTGGCAGCCTGAAGAGGCTCACTGGCCTCTCTTTACCAAAAGCGCCCCGGTTTCCGGGGTGCTTGAGCCTGCCGATGGACCTGGGGTCTGCTCGCACAGCCATTCCTGACCGGTGACGCTGAGCGGGGCGTCTTAAAAGCCGGACAGCCTATTGTGGGCTCGCTGTCTGACTTTAGTAGGCGCGCAGTCACAAACGGCCGGGAAGATCCCGCAGTCTCATCTGGCAGCAGCGAGAAGCGCCCCGGTTTCCGGGGCGCTTCTCGGATTTTGAGGGGAAGGGTGCCGGTTCCGGGTCCGCAAGACCACCTACTTTCTTGAAAAGTCATTTTAACGTCACAACATTTATGCTGCACTGCAATGAAGGTTCGAGCTGCCGCAGCTTCTTGTGGGCGGGCGGTCTCCCTCCGATATGCAACCTCCATGGAGGCTCTGTCTCAGCGCCAGGGAGCTGACAGCAAGATGTTTGATTTGACGGGGTACAAGGCCCTTGTGGTGGGGGTCGCCAACGACCAGTCCATTGCCTATGGGTGTGCAAAGGCGTTCCGGCAGCAGGGGGCCGAACTGGCCATCACCTATCTGAACGCCAAGGCTGAGCCGTATGTGCGCCCTCTGGCCGAAGAGCTGGGGGCGGAGATCATCGCGCCGCTGGATGTGCGTGACAGCGCCCAGCAGGACGCGCTGTTTTCCGAAATTTCCGAACGGTGGGGCCGGCTGGACACGGTTTTGCATTCCATCGCCTTTTCAAAGAAAGAGGATCTGCAGGGCCGGGTTGTCGACTGTTCGGCGGACGGGTTCGCGCTGGCCATGGACATTTCCGTTCATTCCTTTCTGCGCCTGATCAAACGGGCTGAACCGCTGATGCCGGAAGGCGGCACCTGCATGACCGTCTCCTTCATGGGCGCGCAGAAAGTCGTCGATCACTACGGGGTGATGGGGCCAGTCAAGGCCGCGCTGGAAGCGGCCACCCGCTACGCGGCGACGGAGATGGGGGCCAGGGGCATTTCTGTCCATGCCCTGTCTCCGGGGCCGCTCAAGACCCGGGCCGCATCGGGTATTGCCGAATTTGACGCCTTGTTGAACGACGCCTCCGAGCGGGCTCCCACGCACCAGCTTGCCACGATTGACGATGTCGGCGCCTATGCGGCCTTTCTGGCCAGCCGGGAAGCGTTCAACGTCACCGGCGGCGTTCACTTTATTGATGGTGGCTACAGCATTGTTGGATAGGAGGTCCTGATGAAGGACATTTTTGACGCGCTTGAAAAGGGCCAGAACGCGTTTCTCGCCTCGCTGAATGATGCCACGGCCTGGTCGCCGTCGGAACGCTTTACCGCCCTTCAGGCCCAGGCGACGGAAGTGTCCAACATGGCCGATCTCATGGGCAAGGGGCTGACCAAGCACCTGACCGGGATAACTGAAACCCACAAGGCCCGCTGGCAAAAAAGCGTTGCCGATTATGGCAAGGCGCTTGAGGACCTGACACAGGCCCAGAAGGGCGGCGGTCTTTACAGTGCTTTTGAAAGCTACTGGAAGGACGCTGCACAGCGCATGGTCCTGACCATGGACACGCTGCGCCATCGCGGCGATATCTTCCTGGAGCACGAAGAGGCGGGCTGCCCGCCGGTACTCATCTACGACTATGACGTGGTGCTGGACGGGGCCGACCTGCCGCGTCCCTGCTGCTACATGCTCTTGAAGATCAAACAGCCGACGGATGGTGTGCACCGGGAGCCCAAGCCATGGAAACGGCCTTACATCATCATTGACCCGCGTGCTGGCCATGGAGCCGGGATTGGCGGTTTCAAGCCGGACAGCCAGGTGGGCGTTGCGCTGAAGGATGGACATCCGGTCTATTTTGTCGCCTTCAAACGTATGCCGGAAAAAGGCCAGACCCTGGCCGATGTCACGCATGCGGAAGCCGCTTTTGTGCGCAAGGTGATGGAGCTGCATCCGGACGCCCCGAACCCTGTGGTAACCGGCAATTGCCAGGGGGGCTGGGCGACCTTGCTGCTGGCAGCCTCCAACCCGGATCTGACCGGGCCGGTCATTCTCAACGGCGCGCCAGTGTCCACCTGGGCGGGCCGGGTCGGCGAAAACCCGATGCGTTATAATGGCGGTGTTCTGGGCGGCACCTACAATGCCATGTTCTATTCGGATCTTGGCCACGGGATTTTTGACGGCGCCGACATCGTCCAGAATTTTGAGATGCTCAACCCCTCGCGCAATTATTTCGGCAAATATTACGACCTTTACGCCAAGGTCGACACGGAGCCGAAGCGATTTCTGGAATTCGAACGCTGGTGGGGCGGCTATTTCCTGCTGAACGAAGCGGAAATGAAATGGATTGTCGAACAGCTCTTTGTCGGTAACCGGCTGGCCAAGAACGAGGCGCAGCTGGAGCCGGGGCGCAATGTGGACATCAAGCAGATCCGCGCTCCGATCATCGTGTTTGCCAGCTGGGGCGACAACATCACACCGCCGCAACAGGCGCTGAACTGGATCATCGACACCTATGCGGACGAGCGGGAAATCGCGATCCGCGGGCAGCGGATTATCTATATGGTCCACGACCAGGTCGGCCATCTCGGAATATTCGTGTCCTCCAAGATTGCCAAGAAGGAGCATACTGAGGTTACCTCGACCTTGAAGACCATTGAAGCGCTGGCGCCGGGTCTCTATGAAATGTCGATCGACGACTATGAGGGCGACCTCATGGACCGGTCCTTCACAGTCAGCTTCCATGAACGCAAGATGGAAGACCTGAAGTCAATCGATGATGGCCGGGATGACGAGATCCCTTTTGCGGCCGTGGCGCGGGCGTCCGAGCAGCAGGCTGAGTTCTATGATGTCTGTGTGCGGCCCTTTGTGCAGGCCGGGGTGACGGAACAGTCGGCGGAGTTGCGGCGCAAGACCCATCCCTTGCGGATGCAGCGGGCCATGATGTCAAGCCTTAACCCCTTTCTGGGCGCCTTGCCGGGCTGGGCGGAGCGGGTGCGCAGCGAGCGTACACCGGCAGATGCGGCCAACCCGTTTGTGGGACTCGAAAAGGCCAATGCCGCGCTGTTTGAACAGTCACTCGATCTTTACCGGGATGTGCGCGACACGCTTTATGAGAACCTGTTCTATTCGGTCTGGGGCTCGCCCTATATGCGCTGGTTCGGCCGCACCAAACAGCCGGGCCGGACCCTGAAGCGCACGGACGAATTGCGCAGCCTGCCGCCGGTGCAGGCAGCCTTGATGCATATTGCGGAAGGCGGGTTCTGTGAAGCGGTGATCCGCATGCTGATCCTTCTGGCCGAAAGCAGGGGCAATGTGCGCCGGGACCGTCTGGAGCGGTCGTCCCGGGTGCTGACCCAGGACGAGCCGTTCAAGTCCCTCACGCCGGATGCGCGCAGCTTCATGCTGCAGGAACAGACCCTGATCGTGGAATTTGCCCCGGACCAGGCTCTTGCGACCCTGCCCAAGCTGTTGCGCACCCGGGAAGAGCGGGAGCTCGCGTCAAAGGTGGTGCGCTACATTCCCGGCGCCATTGAGGAAATGACGCCGCACACGCTGGAAACCCTTCAGAACTTCCACAAGATCCTGGATTTGCCGCCGGTGTCTGAAGATGTCTCGGAAGATCCGCTGGCGGCCCCGGCAAAGGACATGGTCGCGGCGCCGGAAAAAACGGACGCGTCTGCACGCAAGGGGGCCAAGGGACCGGATAAGCCGGTGGAAGTTGCCGCATCTGCCGCCAAGCCGCCCCAGAAGGCCTCTGCGCGCAAACCCGCAGCCCGCCGCAAACCGCGCGCAGCAACCGGGCCTTCAGACAGTCCGGCAGACTGAGACAGTCAAAGGAAAGGGCGTCCGGGCCTCTCGGACGCCCTTTGTCAGAGCCCCTCGGGATTGATTGATTTTGAGTGTGGCCCTGTCCCCAGAAGCCGCTGGTGCCCTCGAAACATTGTCCAACCAGCCCGTTGCGAGCTGTGCAATCCTGACTTTGCCAGAATTACACTTATCAAGATAGCAAGATTGCGACTGTCTGCAAGCCTAGATTGCATAATATGTGCATGAAAACGCAGCGTCAGAATACCATGTAGCGGGTTTCTTTCGAGAATCTCACGGTGGCCTTGGTTGCTCCGCTTTTGCAAGATATCTAGCGCTTTGCCTGCAGGTGGGCGACGGTTCGCAGGCTAAGATGATTTTGATCGGGAAGGCGGCAGCCGGCAGCAGATGATGTTTGACTGGACCTATAGAAAGCGACTGAAAGAAGACTTGGAGATCTGGGTCAAGAGAGGTTGGGTGAGCGCGGAGGGGGCGGCCAATATCCTCCTGGATCAATATCCCGCCGATGGCCGTTCCCGATTGCCCTTGGCCCTGGCGGGGATCGGTATGGTCTGCGTTGCGCTGGCAGTGTTTGCTTTCATTGCGGCCAATTGGGGCGCGATCCCGAAACTGGTCAAGCTGAGCGGTATTGCCGTTATGGTGCTGGCGAGCCATTTTGCGGCCGCCCATGCCGCATCCAGGGGACGGCAGGGGGTGGCGGATCTTCTGACCGGGTTTGCCACGCTGGTCTTTGTCGGAGGGCTGGCCCTGGTCGGGCAGATCTTTCATCTTCCGGCGGATTGGCCCGGGGGGGCCTTTCTGGTCTGTCTGGGAGGGCTGGCAGCAGCCTGGTTGACCGGGGCCCGGGCCGGGCTTGTGGTTGCGGTGGCTGCCGCTTTGGTGTGGCAGGTGTCACGAGCCGAACCCGGCGAAGCCACGCTTGTGCAGGATCTGACCGGCCTGGCGCTGCTCGCAGCGGTCTTTGCCCATGCCATGCTCTATCCGGCCAGTCTCTCCCGCTGGCTCGCGGTCAGCCTGACAGCGGTGAGCTATGGCCGCTGGTTCGCCGACACGGTCACGTCAACCGGCGCGCCCGACGGTCTTATCGTTGCCTTGGGGCTTTTCGGTGCTGGCGGGCTGGGCGCCGTCATGATGCTGGCCGACCCTGTGGCGGATCTGATCGTGAAATGGTCCAGTGATCTTCCCGCCCGCAAGCTTGGCCACTGGCTCATGGGCCGCTCCCTGCAAAATGCCGGGTTTCTGGTTCTGTCCGGCCTGACCGCCACCGGATTGATCTTTTTTCAGCATGTTCCGGGCCTTGGTGTCTCCGCCGGTCTGCTTCAGCTTCCCGCGCTGCTTCCCTTTGGCCTGGCCCTTGTCTTGCTGGTGGTGGGCCTGCTCTTGTCCTTCAAGACCGCAAAAGCCGCAGCCATGATTGGGATCACCGGACTGGCGCTTGCCGCCGTGGTGATGCCTGTCCTGACCCGCAACGATCTTGTGCTTGCCGTATTTGCCATGGCTGCGCTCGTCGGCCTGTGCGGGCTGGCGACATGGGTCAACAACCGATTCTGGATGGTCTGCGCGTATCTGGGCCTGACGGCCGTTGCTGTTTGGCTGCTCTATGAGACCATCGGGTCACTGCTTGGCCAGTCCGTGTTTTTCCTTGCCGCAGGCGCGCTGCTGCTCGTGCTGGCGCTGGGATTGGGACGGATGATCCGCAAAGGGGGGGCTGAGCCCCGCCGTCAGGAGGCTGGACAATGAGTGCCCGCGCTGCTGCCCTTGCTCCCGCCCAGCCGTCGAGAGGGGCTTGGCGCTGGGGTCTCCTGGCGCTCATCCAGCTTGCGCTGATCGTCATGCCGCTGGCCGACCGGTTGCACATTCAGGCCACTGGTCAGGTGGAACGCCTGCAGCTTGCCCCCGTGGATCCAAGGGACCTGCTGCGCGGCGACTATGTGATCGTGAATCTCAGCATCAACCGGCTGCCCGTGGATCTGCCCGGCGCGCAGGATCTCAAACGGGGGGACCGGATTTTCGTTCAGCTCCGGCAGGCGGACGGAGGGCTCAAGCCGGTGGCAGTCGCCGGATCCCTTGAGGCCGCCCGCGCTGAGAGTGGGGGCGGGGCAGGCAGTGTTCTGCTGGCTGGAGAAGTGCGCTCTGTGACAAGAAAGACCATCCGGGCCGACTATGGCATAGATGCGTTTTATGTGCCCGAGGGCCAGGGCAAGGTGATCGAGAAACTTGACACCAGCCGGATGCAGATTGAGGTCGCCATCGCGGCAGATGGCCGTGCGGTGCCTTTGCAGCTTCTTGTCGACGGCAAGGCCTTCAAATCCGACGGGACCTTTTGACGGATCAGCGTTGTGGCGCTATGAGCGCTGCAATTGGAACGCTCCGGCAAAGGTCTTTCATGTCTGATCCTGCACTCGACACGTTGTTTCTGCCTCTGGAAACGGAGGCGCTGGAAATGTCGTCAAACGCCAAAGTGCTGTTTTTACGGGCACGGGCCGGCCGGGCGCTGGCGGCCCTGGACGGTTTCACGGTGACCTGCGTCCAGAGTTTTGCCCCGGACCGGGACGCTCTCGCCAAAACCGGACTGACCGTTGTGCCCGAAACGCAGGAAAGCGCTGCAGATGCAGTGTTTGTGCTGCCCACCCGCCAGCGGCACGAGGCACGGGCGCAATTGGCCGATGCGGTGTTGAAGACACGCGATGGCGGGCAGATGATCGCCTGTGCTCCCAATTCAGAAGGCGCCAGAACCCTTGAAAGCGATGTTGAGGCCCTTTTGGGCACGGCTGAGCGGCTGACCAAAAACAAGTGCCGGGTTGTCTGGGGCGCTGTCCACAAAGAGACGCTCAATCAGGAACTCCTGACAACCTGGACTGCGCTGGATGCGCCGCGCCCGGTTCTGGACGGGGCCTATGTCAGCCGTCCGGGCCTGTTTGCATGGGACCGGATTGATCCGGCCTCCCGGCTTCTGGCCAGCCATCTGCCTGCGTCCTTGAAAGGCAAGGGCGCGGATCTGGGGGCGGGCTTTGGCTATCTGGCCCGCACCGTCTTTGAAAACGCCCCGGCGGTGACCGGCATGGACCTATATGAAGCGGAAAAGAGGGCGCTGGATCTGGCGGAGCAGAACCTTGCCGCCTTCAAGGGCAAACGCGCCATGACCGGCATCTGGAGTGATGTGACCAAAGGGCTGGAAGGGCCTTACGACTTCATCGTCTCCAATCCGCCGTTCCACCAGGCGGGCAAGGCAGACCGGGCCGATGTCGGCCAGGGCTTTATCCGGGCGGCATCCGCCGGATTGCGGCCGGGCGGGACCTTCTACATGGTCGCCAACCGGCATCTGCCCTATGAGCATACGCTCTCTGAAGGGTTTGCAGACGTGACCCAGCTGGCGGATGAGGGCGGCTACAAGGTCATCCGGGCGGTCAAGGGCAAGGGAGGGCGCTGACATGCGGCTGGTGAAACTGCTGGCAAATCTCGGCTATGGCAGCCGTAAGGAAATGCAGATCGCGATCCGCAATGGCTGGGCGACGGACACCGGTGGCACACGGCTGAAGGCTGACAGCAAGACGCCCCATGAGGACATTCTGTTCGATGACGAGCCGCTCGACCCGGCGCAAGGGGTGGTGATCCTTTTAAACAAGCCTGTTGGCTACACCTGTTCAGCCAAGGATCAGGGCCGACTGGTCTATGATCTGCTGCCTGACCGGTTCCGCCTGCGCAAACCGGCACTCTCGACCATCGGACGGCTGGACAAGGACACATCGGGCCTGCTGCTCTTCACTGATGACGGCACCTTTCTGCACAAGGTCATTTCGCCGAAATCCGACGTGCCGAAAATCTACGACGTTGA
Organism: Roseibium sp. AWQ4_254; assembly: GCF_056161025.1. Lineage (NCBI taxonomy): Bacteria > Pseudomonadati > Pseudomonadota > Alphaproteobacteria > Hyphomicrobiales > Stappiaceae > Roseibium > Roseibium sp. AWQ4_254. The sequence goes on along the minus strand of NZ_JBSWYH010000023.1, from coordinate 43,579 downwards.
GCTGGACCGGCCCTTGAGCGGGAAAGAAGACGCGCTGTTTGCCTCCGGTGAGATGATGCTGGAGAACGAGGACAAGCCGTTGAAACCGGCCGAGCTCGAGGTTCTGGGCGAAAAATCCGCGCGTCTCACGCTCCATGAAGGCCGCTACCATCAGGTGCGCCGCATGTTTGCGGCCACGGGCAATCATGTGACGGCCCTGGCCCGCTGCCGGATCGGTCAGCTGGGACTGGAGGACGTTGAGGAAGGCAGCTGGATCTGCCTGAGCGAGGACGCCAAGGCCCGGATTTTCCAATAGGCAGGCCTCTGTCAGGGGAGATTGGTATCAGCCCCTGGAGGCACGGGCGGCCAGAGCAATGGCAATATAGCTCCAGCCATTGATCAGAACCGAAATCCCGGCAATCAGGCCAAGTGCCCAGGTGGCGGAACTCGGCAGTTCCATCCAGATCATCACCCCGGCAATAAGCGAGACGATGCCGGCCACCAGCACCCAGATCCAGCCCTCATGGGGTTTCAGCTTGAAGGCAAGCAGCACCTGGCTGATGCCCTGGGCTGCAAACACGGCGGCAAGAAGCAGGGTCAGCGTGAAGGCCCCGACCATCGGATTCACATAGATCAGGATGCCGCCGATCACCGCCACAAGACCGGTGATCAGGTTCCAGAGGAAACTGGAGCTGCCCTGGGTCTTGAACGCATTGTAGATCTGAACGAGGCCGCCCACGACAAGCACGGCCGCAATCAGGATTGTTACGGCAATCGAGGTTGCATAGGGCGCGGCGATCAGGATGAGCCCGCCCAGCACAAGCGCGATGCCAAGTGCCAGGAACCAGCCCCAATTCTCCTGGATCTTCGCTTTCATGGTTTCGACTGCCTGAACCGCATCCGACATCTTGATCTCCTCACGTTTCGGGTATTCATGCACCGTAACTGCTTCGCAGAAAAAGGCAAAGCACTGATGACATTGCGGAATGTTGCAGGCCGTACAGGAAAGGCTTGACATGGTGTGTGTATATGCACACTTTAAGCGTATGGTTGAAGATGACTTTTCTCTCTGCGTTCTGGACAATGCGCGCAAGGCGGCCCGGGCGGTGAGCCGCTATTATGACCGGCTGGCCCGGCAAGCGGGCATGACGGCGGGCCAGTTTTCCGTTCTGGTCGCGGTTTATCAGAGGCGCGAGGAGACAACGGGCGAACTGGCCGGGCGCCTGTCCATGGAGCGTACCACGCTTGTGCGCAATATGGCGCTTCTGGAAAAGAAGGGCCTTGTGGTGTCCGCCGTCTCAGGCAACGCCAGAAGCAAGACCTACCGGCTGACGGCAGAGGGCGACGCGCTGCTGCAGAAGGCCTTGCCCCTGTGGCGGCAAGCGCAGAACGATGTGAAGACGCATCTTGCGGATATCGATTTTCTAAACACGATCAAGACGTTGAAGCGCCTTTCTGAGATGTAGGCGCACCGTGTTGAATCACTCTCTCAAGTCCTGGCCGGTGACAGCGCAGGACATACACAGACCGGGCAAGGGGGCAAACTTGCAGCGGCAGAAAGGTGAAACATGCGGCGTATCGTGATTACCGGGCTTGGGGTGGTCTCCCCGGTGGGAACCGGCCTGGAGGCATTCTGGAAACGGGTGACAGAGGGAGCAAATGGCATTCGCAGCATAAGCCGGTTTGATCCGGAGGGGCTGTCTTGCAAAGTCGCAGGCGAAGTGCCGACCCGGGCAGAAGACCCGCATGGGTTTGATGTGGATGCGGTGCTAGAGCTGCGCGAACAGCGCCGCTCGGACACGTTTATCCACTATGCCATGGGCGCCGTTCAGGAAGCGCTGGCCCACGCGGGCTGGGCGCCGAAAACAAACCGGGAGAAGGAGCGCACCGGCACGGTAATCGGTACTGGTGTTGGTGGCTTTCCGGCCATGACGGCGGGCACCCGTCTTGTGGACGCGAAGGGCCCGCGCCGGGCTTCGCCCTTTCTGGTGCCGTCCTTTCTCGCCAATCTGGCAGCCGGGCAGGTCGCCATCCGCTACGGTTTGAAAGGGCCTATCGGCGCCCCTGTGACCGCCTGTGCCGCGAGCCTGCAGGCCCTTGGAGACGCGGCCCGGCTGATCCGGGGCGGCGAAGCGGATGTCGTGGTGGCTGGCGGAGCGGAGGCCTGCATCGACCGGGTCTCCTATGCGGGCTTTTGTGCCGCCAAGGCCATGTCCTCCGGCAGTAATGACACGCCGGAAGCAGCCTCCCGCCCGTTTGATCAGGACCGGGACGGTTTCATCATGGGGGAGGGCGCCGGTATTCTGGTGCTGGAAGACAAGGACCATGCAGAGGCCAGGGGCGCGCCGGTTCTGGCCGAGCTCACCGGCTATGGCACCACATCCGACGCCTATCATGTCACGTCCTCTGCGCCGGACGGGGAAGGCGGCTTGCGGGCCATGCGCCATGCTCTTGCCCAAGCCGGTCTGAAGGCGGACGATATCGGCTATGTCAACGCCCATTCCACCTCCACACCGGTGGGGGATGCCGCCGAGATCGCAGCGCTGACAACGCTGTTTGCCGGGCGTGGCAAGGATCTGGCGGTCTCCTCGTCCAAATCCATGTTCGGGCACCTGCTCGGCGCTGCCGGGGCGGTGGAGGCTGTGGCCTGCATCAAGGCGCTCCTGTCCGGCCAGTTGCCACCCTCGCGCAATCTGGACCGGCCTGATGAGGCCATGACCCGTTTTGATCTGGTGCCTGGCAAGGCCATCTCCCGGCAGGTGGATCACATCCTCACCAACGGCTTCGGCTTCGGCGGGGTCAATGCCAGCGCGGTGTTCTCGAGGGCGTAAGGGTGTAAGCGCGTAAGTGGGGTGGGGAACGGACCGCTTCGCTCACCCGTCCCATCACCTTCGGTGTTTCCCTCTCTGCTCAGGCTGGAAGCCTTTATGCTCCAGCTCTGACAGCGTCTTCCCGGTTCAATCGACGGAGACCGGTCTTGTGGCAGAGGCGGCAAGACTGGAAGAACCGCCGCTCTGAAGGAAAGGTCTTGGCAGTTCGAGAAATCTCATATATGAGATGTATCTCAAATTAGGGATTTTCATGTCTGGTCTGGATCAAGAGATTGGCCGGCGGATTGCCGGTCTGCGGCGCGCACGAGACTGGCCGCTGGAGCGTTTGGCGGAAAAGTCCGGTGTCAGCCGGGCCACCTTGTCGCGCATCGAACGGGGAGACACCAGCCCGACAGCAGTGGTGCTCGGCCAGATCGCAAGGGCGTTTCAGGTGACAATGGCCGATCTCTTCGGCTTCGGCGCCCCGGTGCGGGAGGCCAGGATCGCCCGGGAAAATCAGCTGGTCTGGCAGGACCCGGTGAGCGGGTTCCGCCGCCGGTCCATATCCCCGGCCGCAAGCGGGTTTCGCGGCAGCGTCATAGAAGGGCAGCTGCCTGCCGGAGCCACCCTTTCTTATGCGGCGCCGCCGCTTCCGGATCTGGAGCACCATCTGGTGCTGCTGGAAGGGGCGCTGGAGATGACCCTTGGGGACGAGCATCACACGCTTCAGCCCGGAGACTGCCTGCGCTTCCAGCTCAACACTCCCAATTCCTACCATGCACCGGGCCCGGGCCCGGCCCGCTACCTGCTGACGGTGATCACCCCATGACAACAACGCTCTTCTGCCCCGCGCCGCCGGTCACCCTTCTGTCCGCCGAGGACGCACGTAAGGCGCTGACAGACCTTTCCAATCTGCTAATCGTCTGTGTGGAAGAGGGGGCCGGGATCGGCTTTGTTCTGCCCCTGTCACAGGACAAGGCGGACCGCTTCTGGGCCTCTCAAATCCCGAAACTGGAGGCGGGGGAGGCCTTTCTCATGGCCGTGCGGTCTCAAGAAGGCCTTGCGGGCGTTGTGATGCTTGCCCTCGCGCCCCAGGACAATGGCGGTCACCGGGCCGAGGTTGCAAAGCTGATGGTCCACCCGGCCCACCGCCGCAAGGGCCTTGCCCGCAATCTGATGGCGGCCATTGACGGCCTGGCCCTGTCCCTCGACCGGTGGCTTCTGGTTCTCGACACGGTCACCGGCGACCGGGCCGAACAGCTCTACCCCACTTGCGGCTACCAGAAAACCGGCATCATCCCCAACTATGCCTATAACAGCCACGGATCTCTGGACCCGACCACGGTGTTTTACAAGGACCTCAGGTGAGGGACTTCGCTCCTGCACCAGCCACGCGAAGACCTTCCTCAGGATGAGGGAGTGCGGGTGGCGGCTCTGCGAGAAAAAAGCGTTGCGGCTGCTCCTCAGAAGGTCATCCCCGATCCGATGGGGGTCTACTCGCAATGGAGTCCGGCAAGGCAAGGGCGATTGGGAGCCGCCTGTCCCGCACACACGACCCGCAATCACCCCTCGTTCAGCATCTCCAGCTCCAGCCACTGTTCTTCTGCCGCATCCTTTTCCGCGGTCAGGTCCGTGATGGTCTGCGAGAGTTTTGCGAATTTGTCCGGGTTCTGGGCGTAGAGTTGCGGGTCGTTCATCTCCGCCTGCAGCTTGGCCAGCCGGGCGTCTATCTTTTCAATTGTCTCCGGCAGGGTTTTGAGAAGATGCTGCTGGGTGAAGGAAAGCTTTGATTTTGCCTTGGGGGTCTCGGCGGCGGTCTTTGGCGGGGCCTGTTTGCCGCGCTTGGGGGGGGCAGCCTTGTTCGCCTCGCGGGCGGTGACGCCTTCTCCCCGCTGGGCCAGCATGTCCGTATAGCCGCCAGCATATTCGCGCCACAGGCCGTCGCCCTCATGAACGATGACGGAGGTGGCGACCCGGTCGAGGAAATCGCGGTCGTGGGAGACGATCAGGGCGGAGCCCGGATAATCGGCCAGAAGCTCCTGCAAGAGGTCGAGGGTTTCCAGGTCGAGATCGTTGGTCGGCTCGTCGAGCACCATCATGTTGGACTTGTTGGCAAGGGCCCGGGCCAGCATGGCGCGGGCGCGCTCGCCCCCGGACAGGACCCCGACCGGGGTGCGGGCCTGTTCGGGCGAGAACAGGAAGTCCTTCATATAGGACATGACGTGTTTGCTCTCGTCGCCGATCATGACCATGTCGCCGCGCCCGCCGGTCAGCACCATGGCCAGACTGTCATTCAGGTCCAGGTTTTCCCGCTTCTGATCCAGCGTCACCATTTCCAGATTGGTGCCGAGCCGTGTGGTGCCCACATCGGGGGCGAGCTCTCCGGTCAACATTTTCAAAAGGGTGGTCTTGCCGGCCCCGTTCGGCCCCACAAGGCCGATCCGGTCGCCCCGCTGGATGCGGGTGGAAAAGTCCTTCACGATGACCCGCTCGCCGAAGGACTTGGAAATACCCTTGGCCTCGGCCACCAGCTTGCCGGAGACCTCTGCGTCGCTCGCGGCCAGCTTTGCCGTGCCTTGTGGCCCCCGGTGCTCGCGCTTTTGCTGGCGCAGGGCGGCCAGTTCCCGCACCCGGCGCATGTTGCGCTTGCGCCGTGCGGTCACCCCATAGGTCATCCAGTGCTCTTCGCGCTTGATCTTCTGGGCCAGTTTCTGCTGGTCGATCTCTTCCTGCTCGAACACCTCGTCGCGCCAGGCTTCAAAATGGGCAAAGCCCCGATCCATGCGCCGGGAGGTGCCCCGGTCGATCCAGACCGTGGCGCGGGAGAGATTTTCCAGAAAACGCCGGTCATGGGAAATCAGAACGAGGGCGGATTTCAGGCTTTTCAGCTCCTCTTCCAGCCACTCGATGGCGGGCAGATCCAGATGGTTGGTGGGTTCGTCCAGAAGCAGGATGTCCGGTTCCGGCGCCAGCGTGCGGGCGAGCGCTGCGCGCCGGGCCTCACCGCCGGACAGCGCCTTGGGGTCTTCCTGGCCGCTCAGGCCGAGCACGTTGAGCAGATAGGCGCCGCGATAGGGATCATCCCCTTCGGTCAGGCCCTCATTGACATAGTCGAGGGTGGAGCCATAGGCGCTCAGATCCGGGTCCTGGGGCAGGTAGCGCACGGTGCGTCCGGGCTGGAAAAAGCGTTCGCCCCGGTCCATTTCCACCAGTCCAGCCGCGATTTTCAACAATGTCGACTTGCCGGACCCGTTGCGGCCCACCAGGCAGATCCGGTCTCCTTCCGAGACGGACAGCTCGGCACCGGTCAGAAGCGGCGTGCCGCCGAAAGTCAGATGAATGTCTCGCAGTGTCAGCAGGGGCGGGGCCATGAAAACCTTTGAACGCGTCGGTGAATTGGACGGCTCCTCTTAATACCAATCTCACCTGATAGAAACCGGTCTGATGGTATTTTCCAATTTGCAGGCAAGGCGCGGTGTGGAGGACGGCCCGCTGGCTCGGTCAAGCAGCGCAACGCCATCCGCGCAGAAAAATTGATCGGGGCCGGGCGGATTTTTGCGCCGGGCTGGTGTAGGCTTGCCGTTGGGTCAGTGGGCTGTGGACACAAACCGGCCAGTCCGGATGCGGGCGCGCGCGCCGGGCGGCCGGGAGGAGCCAGAAATGTATGATCTGATCAGGACTTCGTCTCTCTCGGCCTGCCGGGTCTTTGGTCTTGCGGCAGGTCTTGCGCTTGCCGTGACCGTTCTGTCGGGCCTTGCCCTGCCGGACCGGGCCCAGGCGGACGGGTTTTATGTGGGCGGCGGCGGCATAACCTTCGGTTTCGGCACGGGCGGCTATCGCAGCGGTGTCTTTTATGGCGCGCGCGACTTCACCGGGCCACCCTTCCTGCCATATGGGCCGCCCTATTACTATCATCCGTATGACCGGCGGGCCTATCCTTACCGGTCCAGGGTCTACGTTGCGCCCCGCCGGTACGTGGCCCCACGCTATATTGCGCCGCGCCGTTATGTTGCTCCGCGCGCCTATGTGGGACAGCCGCAGCGCGTGCCCTACACCAAGACAGGCCTGGCCCCGTTCACGCCCCAATGGGCAGCCTATTGCGCCCGGAAGTACAAATCTTTCAACCCCAATACGGGCACCTATCTGGCTTACAGTGGAAAATATCGTTTTTGCCGCTAATTGGGTAATTTTATTTCGTGACGCTGCCGATCTTTATGCGGCGGGGTCATTAAATGCGGGATAATTTTCCTGATTTAGGCTGAAGTGTGTAAAAATATCGCCTTTCTTCGACAAAAATAGGAACATGCCCTAAGGGCAAGGTTGATTGCGCGCATGGAGCGTGGAATTCTGTTTTTCTATCGTTTCCGTAGCTCCAAAGATAATCCAAGAGGGGAGAGCGAGAATGTTGAAGTCGATGCGTGTAACGGCGCTTGCGGCAGCCTTGATGGCGGCCACCTCACTGACTGCCTTTGCTGAGGTAGTGTATCATCGCGGCAATACGGCTGATCCGGAAACGCTGGATCAGCACATTACGTCTACAGTTTATGAAGCACATATCCTGCGCGATCTCTATGAAGGCCTGGTGGCCTATAGTGCTGACGGCAAGATCATCCCGGGTGTTGCCAGCGAATGGACTGTGTCGGACGACGGCACGGCCTATACTTTCAAACTGCGTGATGATGCCAAATGGTCGAATGGTGATCCGGTTGTCGCGGGAGATTTTGTCTATTCCCTGAAACGGATCATGACGCCGGAAACCGGCGCGAAATATGCAACTGTGCTCTATCCGATCAAAAACGCGGAAAAGATCAACAAGGGCGGAGCAGACCCGGACACGCTGGGCGTCAAGGCCCTTGATGACCAGACGCTCGAAATCACCCTGGAAGCGGCAACGCCCTATTTTGTCGATCTCCTGGCCCACCAGACCGGCTTGCCGGTGCATCCAGCCACGGTTGAAGCTTATGGCAAGGATTTCGTCAAACCGGAGCATATTGTTACCAATGGCGCGTTCACCTTGGCAGAGTTCATCCCGAACGCTCACGTGAAAGCCACCAAGAACCCCTATTTTCATGATGCGGACAATGTGAAGATCGACACGGTCTTTTTCTATCCGACGGAAGACCGGGGCGCGGCCCTGCGCCGGTTCCAGGCCGGTGAGCTGGACACCAACGATGATGCGCCGACCGAGCAGGTCGCCTTCATGCGCGAGGAACTGGGCAACAAGTTCCGCGTCGCGCCTTATCTCGGTACCTATTATTACGCGCTGAACCATGAGGATGAAGCGCTGTCCAATCCGGATGTGCGTCAGGCGCTGTCCATGTCCATAGACCGGGAATTCCTGGCAGACGAGATCTGGGGCTCCACCATGGTGGCCGGCTATTCCTTTGTGCCGCCCGGCATCGGCAATTACGGCGAGCCCGCCTATGCGGATTACAAGGACATGTCCCAGATCGACCGGGAGGACAAGGCGCTTGAACTTCTGGAAAAGGCCGGCTATGGCCCGGACAATCCGCTGAAACTGACGATCAACTACAACACGTCCGAAAATCACAAGAACACGGCTGTTGCCATTGCCGACATGTGGGCCCCGCTGGGGGTCGAAATCTCGATGATCAACACGGACACCAAGACCCACTACGCCATGCTGCGCGACCGCGGGGATTTCGACATCGCCCGGGCCGGCTGGATCGGTGATTATTCCGATCCGCAGAACTTCCTGTTCATGGTAGAAAGCGACAATACCGGCTTCAACTATGCCCGGTATGAAAATCCCGAATATGACGCGCTGATGGATGAGGCTGCCCAGACCATCGATCTGGAAAAGCGCGCTGCCGTGCTGAAACAGGCCGAAGAGCTGTTCATGCGCGATCTGCCTTTCATTCCGCTCATGTATTACGGGTCCATGAACTTGGTGTCGGACAAGGTCTCCGGATTTGAGGACAATCTTCTCAACGTCCATCCGAGCCGCTGGATGAGCATTTCCGAATAAGAGCACCGGAACCGGCAGGACCCTCCTGCCGGTATCTCTCAAGGTGGCCAGCAAAAGACCGCCGGAAGGATGACAGGGGACCTCCATGCACCGATATGTGCTCGGCCGATTGCTTGGCGCAATCCCGACCCTCTTTTTGATTGTCACACTCTCGTTTTTTCTGATCCGGATCGCGCCCGGCGGGCCGTTCGATCTGGAGCGGCCGCTTGAGGCCAAGGTGATGGAGAACCTGAACAGGATCTATCACCTCGACGAGCCGCTCTGGAACCAGTATCTGCTATACCTGCACAGCATTTCCCGGCTGGATTTCGGGCCGAGTTTCTATTTCCGCGATTTCACCATCAACGAGTTGTTTGCCGCGAGTCTGCCGATCTCCATCCAGCTCGGCCTGTCCGCACTGTGCCTTGCCCTGGTAGTGGGCGGGACCATGGGGGTGATTGCCGCACTCCGGCAGAACCAGGCGACCGACTATACGGTGATGGCGGCCGCGACGCTCGGTGTCACCATTCCCAATTTTGTCGTTGCGCCGATCCTCACACTGGTGCTGGGGGTCTGGCTTGGCTGGCTGCCGGTCGGCGGCTGGAATGGCGGGGCCTTTGTCAATGTTATCCTGCCGGTGGTGACCCTGGCCCTGCCGCAGGTGGCTGTGGTGGCCCGGCTGACGCGGGGCTCGATGATCGAGGCCCTGCGCTCCAACCATGTGCGCACCGCCAGGGCTTATGGCCTGAGCTCCTATCTGGTCATCGTCGTGCATGCGCTGCGCGGCGCGATTCTGCCCGTTGTCTCCTATCTGGGCCCGGCGGCCGCAGCGCTTTTGACCGGGTCCGTGGTGGTGGAGACGATCTTCGGCATTCCGGGCATTGGCCGCTATTTCGTGCAAGGAGCGCTCAACCGCGACTATACGCTGGTGATGGGCACGGTTGTGGTGGTCGCCTGTTTTGTCATCCTGTTCAACCTCATCGTGGATCTTCTCTATGCGCTGCTTGATCCGCGTGTGCGCTACGACTGAGGGGAGGCAGGACATGACAGTGACTGCAACCGGCAATGGCGCACCCGGCAAGGGGCGGTCCCTTTGGGACGATGCCCGCGACCGTCTTCTGGCCAACCGGGCGGCGGTGGCCAGCATGGCGGTTCTCCTGGCGATCACCCTGATCTCGATCCTGGGGCCGGAGCTGTCGCCCCATGGCTTCAAGACCGTCTACCGGGACTATGTGAAAGTCCCGGCAAGCCTCTCGGCCTATCCCAAGCCCGATCAGGTTGAGCCGGGTTTCCGCGCGGCAGCCAAACGGGCGCGGGTCACGGTGGAAACCTATGCGCTGGAGGGCGGCAGCGTGGTGGCCAAGGTCACCTCCCGCCGCAAAATCGATCCGCGTACGGGCCGGTATTTTGACCGCAGCGACCTGTTCCACAATGCGCAGGTGAGTGATCTGTCCGAAGACGGAAAATCGGCAGTTGTGCGGGCTGAGATTGACTACAAGCATTTTTACTTCGGCACGGACGCCAATGGCCGGGACATGATGACCCGCACCTTCATTGCCGGGCGGGTGTCGCTGACCATCGGGCTGCTGGCAACGGTGGTGGCCATTTCCATCGGCGTGATTTATGGCGCGGCCTCCGGTTATCTCGGCGGGCGCATCGACCAGATGATGATGCGGGTGGTGGACATTCTCTATTCGCTGCCCTTCATCTTCTTTGTCATCATGCTAGTGGTGTTTTTCGGCCGCAACTTTGTGCTGATGTTCATTGCCGTCGGGGCGGTGGAGTGGCTTGATATGGCCCGGATCGTGCGCGGCCAGACCCTGACTATCAAGCGGCAGGAATATGTGCAGGCCGCCGAAGCCATGGGAGTTGGCGATGGCGGCATCTTGCGCCGGCACATCATTCCCAACACGCTCGGGCCAGTGGTTGTCTATATGACGCTGCTGGTGCCCAAGGTGATCTTGCTGGAGAGCTTCCTGTCCTTTCTGGGCCTTGGGGTTCAAGAGCCGATGACCAGCTGGGGCGTTCTGATTTCCGAAGGCGCACGCAACCTGCAAGGGGCGCCGTGGATGCTGATTTTCCCGTCCATTTTCCTGACATCGACCTTGTTCGCGCTGAACTTCATTGGCGACGGGCTGCGCGATGCGCTGGATCCGAAAGACAGGTGAGGAGACGGGCATGACGCAGGACAACAGCCAGGACGTACTGTCCATCAACGGATTGAAAGTCACCTTTGACACGGCCACCGGCCCGGTGGAGGCCGTGCGCGGTGTTGATATCACCGTCAAGGCCGGTGAGACGGTCGCGATTGTGGGTGAAAGCGGCTCGGGCAAAAGCCAGACCATGATGGCGGCCATGGGGCTTCTGGCCACCAATGGCCGCACCGAAGGCAGCGTGGTCTATGAAGAGCGCAATCTTCTGGGCCTGCCGGTCCGGGAGCTGAACCGGGTGCGCGGCGCCAGGATCACCATGATCTTCCAGGAGCCGATGACGTCGCTCGATCCGCTTTACACCATTGGCCGCCAGCTGGCAGAGCCGATGGTTGTTCATGGCGGCCTGTCATGGAAAGCGGCCCAGGCCAAGGCGCTGGAGCTGCTCAAGCTGGTGAATATTCCTGAGCCGGAGCGCAAGATCAAAGCCTATCCGTATGAGATGTCCGGGGGGCAGCGCCAGCGTGTGATGATTGCCATGGCGCTGGCCAATGACCCCGATGTGCTCATTGCCGACGAGCCGACCACGGCGCTGGACGTAACCACCCAGGCCCAGATTCTGGATCTCCTGCGCGAGCTGCAGCAGCGGCTCGGCATGGCGGTAATTTTCATTACCCATGATCTGGGCATCGTGCGCCGGATTTCGGACCGGGTCTATGTGATGAAAACCGGTGAGGTGGTGGAGTGCGGCGACACGGGCAGGATCTTTGCTGCCCCTGAACATCCCTATACGCGCATGCTGCTGGATGCGGAGCCATCGGGCCGCAAACCTGCGGTGCCGGACGATGCCCCTGTGCTGATGGAAGCGCAAAAGGTCAACGTGGAATTCCAGCTGGATACGGGCTTTCTGCAGCCAAAGCACATCTTGCGGGCCGTTGACGATATCAGCTTCTCCCTGCGCAAGGGCCAGACGCTCGGCATTGTCGGGGAAAGCGGATCGGGCAAGTCGACCCTCGGCCGGGCGGTGTTGAACCTTCTGCCTGCCGGCGGCCGGGTCGTGTTTCAGGGACAGCAGATTTCGGGCCTGGACCGGGCGGCCATGCGCGGGCTGCGCAAGGACATGCAGCTGATTTTCCAGGACCCGTTCGGATCGCTCAGCCCGCGCCTGACCGTCGGGCAAATCATAGCGGAGGGCCTTCTGGTGCATGAACCGTCCCTGAGTGCCCGGGAGCGGGAGGCCCGCGCCTGCCTGGCCCTGGAAGAAGTGTCACTGGATCCGGTGATGCGCAACCGCTACCCGCACGAGTTTTCCGGCGGCCAGCGCCAGCGCATCGCGATTGCCCGGACCATGGTTTTGAAGCCGGAACTGGTGGTGCTGGACGAGCCCACGTCAGCCCTCGACCGTACGATCCAGAAGCAGGTGGTCGAGCTTCTGCGCGATCTGCAGAAGGCCCACGACCTCACCTATCTGTTCATTTCTCACGATCTGGCGGTGGTGCGGGCCCTCTCCGACACGGTCATGGTGATGCAGCGTGGCAAGGTGGTGGAGGCGGGAACGGCTGAACACATCTTCGAAGCCCCGCAGTCCGCCTATACGCGGGAACTGATCGGTGCGGCAATGCTGGCCAAAAGGCAGATGAGGGAGACCGGCTAAAGAGGATTCGGACGTGCCGTGTTCATATGGATGCGAACCGGCTTGCCTTGTGCGCTGACATTTCTGAGTTCAGGCAGCGCAACACTCATCCGGTGAAAGATGATCTGACGGAGCGGAGAGGTGGATGTGTCGCAGTTGCATGAGCTTAGCGGCCGTGTCAGCCTTCGCCCATCAGTCCTTCCACGCTGGAGCCATAAAAATCCGGCGCGAGCTGAACAGCGCTGGACAGAATGTGGAAGCGCGTCATTTTCGCCAGCTTCTGACCGTCTTTCTCCTCCAGGGCGCAGATCATTTGCGCATGGGTGACCCGGTTCTTGCTGCTCCAGGTCGAGTCGGAAATCGGATTGGGCAGCAGCACCCGCTGGAGCATCATCGAGGTGCGCACGAGGATCGGCTCCAGGGCGGGCATGTCCGCCAGTCTGAAAATCTGAAGATGAAAATGCCGGTCGATTTCCGCACAGGCAAACAGGTCCCGGCCTTCACGGGCTTCCTGGAAATGGGTGTCCAGATCTCGTAAGGTTTCCGCCATGCAAGGGGTCATGTTGCGGGCCGCCTCCGCCGCCCCGGCGGTTTCAATGTCAATCCGCATGCGCAGCAACAGAAGGGCCTCATTGAGACTGGGGTCGGTGACATAGGTGCCCTGATAGCCCCGCCTGACCACAAGGCCGCCTTCCTGAAGCAGCATCAACGCTTCGCGGATCGTGCTTTGCGAACAGCCATATTCTGCGGCCAGGGCCTGTTCGGTCATCGGGCATTCAGGGGTCAGCTCACCGGTGATGATCTTCCGTTTCAGGTCCTGAAAAACGGCCGCGGATTTGCGCGGGCGCTTGTCGCCAGCCTGACCGTTGGTCTGGGCCGTTTCAGCGGCAGCAAAACTTAACGTCACGTCCTTCCCCCGTCCCAGACATCGAAGTGGCCTTGCGCTCAATACCCCAACGCAAGGTTCCGTCCGCATACGGAGCCCGAATGAAGCGCAAGGGTTCCGAATTCTCCGACAGCACCGGGAAAACGGTCAATGGGGCACGCCTATCCTTTGCAGCTGCCTTCCGGTCTTTTGCATCTCATCCACGTCAATTTGAGGTCTGCCGGAGCTGGCCTGCCAATCAACACTCGTGAGATGCAGCGCCGGGATTGGTAATTTAGCGACTGCCAATTTAACTTATCAGACTATAGTCTAGTCTATCTGCTTGAATTTCAATCGCGAAATTGACAGATCTGGTCACAAAATTGCGAGTAGTCAGAAAAAAGACGCGCATTTCTGCCGGATCTGGCTCAATTTTGATCTTAGGCGGCAGCCTTTTTGAGCGCCGAAAGCCAGTTTTGATGCGCCAGTTTGCGCATCGCCGCTTCCGAGAAGCCACGGCTCTCCAGCACTTCGAACAGACGGTAAAGGCCAGTGACATCGCCCAGATCCTTAGGCACAAGGCAGCCGTCAAAGTCCGAGCCGAGGGCCACCCGGTCTTCTCCTATGCGGTCGGCGAGATAGGCGGCATGATCGGCAATGACCTCCAAAGGCGTGTCCCGGTTATGGGTGCCATCCGGGCGCAGGAAGGCCACATGAAAATTGATGCCGACCAGACCGTCGCTCTCCTTGATGGCATCAAGCTGCTTGTCGGTCAGGTTGCGGCTGTTGGCGCACAGCGCATGGGCATTGGAATGGCTGGCGACAATCGGCCGTTCGGTAATCCGGGCCAGATCCCAGAACCCTCTTTCGTTCAGATGCGAGACGTCCAGAAGCACACCCAGCTTGTTGCAGGCCCGCACCAGATCGCGTCCGGCCCCGGTCAGGCCCGCGCCGGTATCGGGGGAGGCCGGATAGGCCATGGGCACGCCTTCGGCAAAGGCGTTGGGACGGCTCCAAACCAGCCCGAGGGAGCGCAGGCCGCGCTTGTAGAACTCCTCAAGGGCATAGAAATTGGCATCGATGGCTTCCGCGCCCTCAATGTGAAGGCTGACGGCCAGCTTGCCCGCCTCCACAGCCTGTGTGTTTTCCTCCGGTGTGCGGCAGATGCAGACATCGCCGCCGGCCTCGGCTTCGATCTGCTCGGCGCGCTCCAGAAGGCGCAAGGTGAAGGCGTGGGCCGCGTCCTGGGGCACCTCCTGAAAATTGGCCGGATCACGGGGATCGAACGGCTTTGCGAAGTCCTGTTCGGGATTGGAGGGCACAAACATGGCAAAAAGCCCCCCGGAAAACCCGGCTTCCTTAGAGCGCTCCAGATCGATATGGCCGTTGTCAGAGCGGTCGAAGAAGGAGCGCGGCTCCCCTTTCAAGGCACTGGTTTCAAGCTTCAGCAGCGTGTCGTTATGACCATCAAAGACAGGGAAGGGGCAGGTGGCAGGAGCGGTGGGCATAAAGGGTCCTTGGCAAAGCGGGGAAGAGATGGGCCGATGCAGACCGGTCCGTCTCTATTTAAACACTGTCACGGAGATTGTAAGGCGGCTTTTGCGAATGTGACTTGCAACACCTGAAAAGCTGACGCAAGAAGAGGTCCAGTTTTTTGGAGGTTCCATGACGCATGATGTGCCGCACCGGATCAAGGTGAACCCGGAGGAGGCTGCCCCGGTCTCCAGGCGTGTGCTTCTGGCAGGGGGGGTGTTTCTGGTTGGAAGCGCCCTGGCCGGATGCCAGACCGTGGTCGGATTGCCGGATCAGGCAGACCTGCCGGATGAAACCTTTGATTATGCGTCGGCCTATGCCGCCTTGCCGGACGGGGATTTCACTTGGCCTGCGATCAACTACAAGGCCTTTGACCGAACATATTGGCGCCAGGTGGTGGATTACAAGACACGGGAACGGCCAGGCACGATCATTGTCGATCCCTATAACAACTTCCTGTATTGGACGCTGGGCAACAAAAAGGCCCTGCGTTATGGGATTGGTGTTGGCCGGGCGGGATTTGCCTGGTCCGGCGAGGCGTTGATCCGGGTGAAACGGGAACACCCGATCTGGCGCCCTCCACGGGAAATGATTGCCCGCAAACCGTCCCTGGAGCGCTATTGGGAAAAGGGCTATCCGCCCGGGCTCAAAAACCCGCTCGGGGCCAGGGCCATGGATCTGTGGCAAGGTTCGAGGGACACATTATTCCGCATCCACGGCACCAACAAACCGTCCTCCATCGGCAAAAGCGTGTCCTCGGGCTGCATCCGCATGTGGCAGCAGGACGTGATTGACCTGTTCAACCGGGTGCCCTTGCGCACCAAGGTTGTGGTACTCAGCGAGGACCCTGACGGGGAAGCCTGAGACACCGGCAGCTGCGGCGGGCCAGCGCTGGTTGATATATGGTGTCAGATCATCGCAACATCATGCAGCACGGCGCCAAAGTGGCAAATGGCGGCCGCCAGCACAAAGCCGTGCCAGATCGCATTCTGGAACGGCAACTGTTTCCAGGCGTAAAACACGGTGCCCACCGTGTAGAGCAGGCCGCCGCCCAGGATCATGAAAAAGCCGAAAGGGGAGGCTCGTTCGATCAGCGGGCCTGCGGCAAAGACAACCACCCAGCCGAGCCCCAGATAGATGGGCACCGTCAGCCGGTCCAGGCCGGTCAGGTGGAATAACTTCACAACAGCGCCCGAGACCGCGCCGGTCCAGACCACGGCCAGCAGAATTCCACCGGTCCAGCCGCCGATGATCACTCCGGCCAGCGGCGTATAGGTTCCGGCGATCATCAGGAAGATGGCCGCGTGGTCCAGCCGCCGCAAAATACCCGAGCGCTGGTCCCGTGCGAGCATGTTGTAGAGCGCGGAGCAGATCAACATGGCCATCAAGCAGGCCGCATAAATCATGACGGTCACCTGCCGGGCCGGATCGTCCGCATGCCAAAGACTGACAGCGAGGATGATGCAGGCGGTCAGGCCAAGACAGATCCCGGTCACATGCACGGCACCATCGGCGATCAGTTCGGCAAGCGTCTGCGGGCGGAGATCAGCCATATGTTTGCTCCCGGTCTGGCATGGGCGTTCCGTTCAAGGGCGAAAGATGCATAGGCGCCAGCTGCGGCGGTCATGAGACCCGCCGGGCTGTGTCACGCTGCTTTTGCCCGGCTGGGGATCTGGCCAGACGTGCGACATCGTCCGATGTCCCCTGAGTGCGGTCAAATAGGTCATCATCAATCGCGCTTGCTACGAGCCCATTCGGCAAATTGCTTCCCGCCCAGCATAGGTCACCTTCCTGAGTGCCGCTCAGACCTTTTTGCGGCAGCCCTTCAAGACTGCGTGAGCCGTTGATGAGCTGTCTCACAGGTTAAACTCTGTCTCTGGCATCCAGAATTTTCGTGCCCCTCTTGCCTGTCGAGGGCGACGCTGCAGCAGTGTCTAACAGGTTTTGCGGGCGCCCTTTCAGGATGTAGCGCATTCGGGCATTCGTCGAGGAAGGCGAGAGGCTGAAGATACTTTTGGACGAAATATCAATCACTTGGACGGATAAATTAAATTTACCTAAAGTTTGTAGATTGATTATTTCAATGTTGGTGTATAGTTTTGTTATTTGAAAAATAATATCAAAAAAATTGAATTAAATTTTGATTAAATCTGATGAATTCAGTATCTTGACATGTCGTTTGTGAATTTTTAACGATATCGCGCCGCACGAACCTAACGTGCGTTTTGTTTTGAAATGGGGTTTTTATTCATGTCCTACTTTACCAAAATAACCAAGGCGGGTGTCATTGCTATTGGCGCTCTTGGCTGGGCTGGGGCTGCTCAAGCCGCTGGCTCGGTCGCGTGGCTGAGCCCGGCTGACGGGAGTGCCTATCCGGTTGGAACACTGGTGTCGCCGACAGGGCAAGCCAATGCGTCCGGGTCTGTCGGAGGCGGCTTGGATCTTGTGATCGTTATGGATTCGTCCGGATCCATGAGGAGCAGCGTTCCAATTCTTGGTAGTCCGACGCGCCGCGAAGTGCAGCAGCAGGCCGCTCTGGGCCTGGTCGGGAGCCTTCCGACTGGAACGGCGGTTAGCATTGTCGAATTTGACAGCAACGCCAACGTGGTCCAGCCGCTCACAACCCTTCCAGGCGGCACCGCTGCTGTGGAGGCGGCCATCAACAGTGTCGATGCGTCAGGCACAACGGATATCCGTGATGGGATCGTCGCTGCTGACAATCAGCTGGACGCCAACGGCCGGAGTGGCACCTCCAAGCAGATTCTTGTGATCTCGGATGGGGGGTCATCGGTTTCTGCTGCTGAAACAGCTGCCGCAAATGCGCTGGCAGATGGGTATACCGTGAACACCGTCAGCTTCCCGGGCAGCTCTACAAGCACCATGGAAGCCATCGCAAATGCCGGCGGGGGCACATTCGTGAACTTCTCTGACAATCCGCAGGACATTGTTGATGTCTTCAGCGGTTCCGTCGGCGGTGTTCTTGTCGGTGTTTCCGATGTGCAGATCACTGATCCGGACGGAAACACGTTTGCTGCTGTGGTGGATGCCCTTGGCAACTTTACCGTCCCCGGCTTCAACCTCAAGGCGGGTGCGAACACCTGGACTGCCCTGGCAACCTTTACTGATAGCTCAACGGCCACGGCGTCTTTGACGCTTTACGGAACGGCTGGCGGCGGCACGACGCCGGTTCCGCTTCCAGCGTCCGGTCTGCTCCTGATTGCCGCAGTCGGTGGCCTGGGGGCTGCGCGCTTCCGCCGTAAAAAGAACTGAAGCCGGGCGCTCTGTCTCATGAGGCAGACGCGAGGTTCAAACATTCGGCTCGGGGACACCCCCGAGCCGTCTTTTTAGAGAATAATCCAGGTTTTTGATGATGTTTTACAGCGTTTCAAGCGCTCGGTGGGCCACCATTCCGGCTCTGCTGATTTGCCTGTCTTTTCTTTCCAGCCCTCTCAAAGCGGCTGTTGTTTTGTCTCCGGAGGCGAATTGGTCGCCGAAACTTGGCGGCCCGGGTGACGGAGGGGGGCGCAGTTTGGAGGCCCCGGCCGCAAGCAGGCTTTTGCGCCAGCAAGCTCATATCGGCGCATTGGAAGGTTTCAGGGCCGGGGAAGGGCCGTTGGCCGCTGCGCTTGCAGCCATCAGATACGCGCTCGACGGAGAGCTGCTGAAGGCGGAAAGCGCGCTTCTGGCTTCAGGACGCACAGATTTGCCCAATCAGGAAAGGGCCATCGCACAAGCGCTGATCTACAGGGAGCGCCAGCAGCTGTCCGAGGCGGCCGGCCTAGTGGACAGTGTGCTGAACAAGGATCCGGATCACGCCTATGCCCAGAACTTGAGGGGGACGATAACGTACCGGATGAACGGGGCCGAAGCCGCCTTGCCCTATTTTACGGCCGCTGCCGAGGCTGGTCCGAAAGGAGCAACTTATTGGTCGAACCTGGCGGCGGTTTTGATCGAGACCGGGCAAAGGCAAGCGGGGCACAAGGCGCTGGCCCATGCGGTTGATCTGGCGCCGCCAGCCTGTCCGACCCTCCTGGCCCTTGCGTCCATTGAAAGTGGTGAAGGCAATCCAGCGTCCGCCGCAGAGCGCTACAAGGCTTGTCTGCAGCGTGAACCGGAAAACGAAGAAGCGGCAACGGGCCTTGTTGATGCGCTTCTGGAGACCGGCCGGATTGAGGAAGCAAGGCAGGCTGTAGACAGGCACCGGACCGTGCTCAAAGACGCAGATCTGCTGTCGGTCGAAATCGGGCTCCGGGAAGGAGACCTGGCCCGGGTACAAAGAGAAATTGGCCTTGTGGCCAATCAGGACAGCTTGAAGGTGCAACGGGCAAAAGCACGTCTGAACCTCGCTCTTGGTGAAAGTCATCTTGCGGAAGGGGCTCTTCAACGGGCCTTGGAGCTTAATCCGGCTGACCCTGTTGCCAGAGTGGGCGCTTACGCGCTGGCACTTTCCCAAGGCAGGCAGGCTGCCGGCCCGGCCTCCGGCGGGAAATTTAAAAACGTGGATGCTCTCTATCAGGGTTTATCGCTACTGGCGGCAGGAGCGCCGGACCCGGAGGCCGTGCGGAAGGCTTTTGCGCAGGGCGAGGGGGCCTTGAACCGGTTCCGGAGTGTTGGACTGACAGACAAGGACCTGTTCGAAGACATACCACCGCAAGCCGCACGGGCGCTGGCCATCCCGCTTTTCCTGCAAATGACCTCTACCCGTGGGCGCATCGCGGAGATGTTGGATGACCTGTCGAAAGACCACTCTTCTTCAGCAGTGATTAGCTTTTTACAGGCGGAGGCGCTTTTGTCCGAGGCGAAAGATGTTCCGGGAGCCTTGAACGCGCTGGACAATGGGCTCTCCCGCAACGAGCGCTTTCTGGCGGCGCATTTGCTTCGCGCGGATATCGCTTTGCAGCAGGGGGACTTCAAGGCGGCCTTGAAATCCTATGGTACGGCGGCTGGTATTCTGCCTGAACCGCAAACTCTGCTGCGGACCGGCGTTCTGGCAGAACAGATCGGCGAGCTGGATACGGCCGAAGCCGCATTGCGGCACTTCGCGCAGATTGCTCCGAAGAACTATATTGCCCTGAATCAGCTGGCCTGGTTTCTGGTCAGCCGCCGCGGTGATGCAGCGGCTTTGACGGAAGGCAGGAAGCTGGCGGCAGCGGCTTTGGAATTGAAACCTGGCAACGCCGCCATTCTGGATACGCTTGGGTGGGCCGCCTATAAGCGCGGGGATCTGGAGGAAGCTCTGGATCTGTTGAAGCAGGCGGTGGCTGCGGCTCAGGGGCGATCGCCGGAAATCGTCCTGCATTTTGTAGAAGTCTCTTTGCAGGCCGGGCAGGGGGACCAGGCCCGCGCGGCGCTGCGCCCGCTTTATGCCGAAAAGGACACAAGTCCCTTGAAAGAGCAGATCGCTGCTCTGGCTGAAAAAGCAGAGATTGAGAGCGCAAATTGAAATGACCGTTCCGGGCCTCGCCCGGCTCACTCCGTTCCGAAGGCGAGGGTGGACAGAGCCCGGTCGGAGCGGCCGCTCCAGGCGACCAATGCGGCGGCAAGCCGGGCGGCCGGGCTGTCGTCTGGATCGGACGCCCTGCGCACGCACCACCAGTCCAGATAAATGCCCTCATCGCTGATGGGGCGGGCCACCAGCGTGCCGTCGGCCAGTTCCGGTTCGATGGCCCATTGGCTGAACAGGGCAACGCCGAAACTGGCCCTGACGAGGTCGATTACCGCTTCCGGTGTGGGCATGGCGGTGAGGCGGCGGAACGGGACCGTGGGGTTGCCCAAAAGCGTGGTCCATTCAAAGCCGGGTTCGGCGGCCAGCGGATAGACGAAAAAGCGCTCATCGCCCATGTTGACGCTGTTGACCACCGCCTCCCCGGCCAGCGGATGGGTTTTGGCCATCACCGCAACAATGGGGTCTGACCCCAGCTTCACGGATTTGAAGCGGGACAGAACCGGCTGCCGCCCGAAGACCAGGGACAGATCCACCGAACCGTCACTCAAGGAGGCCAGAGGGCGGGCCGTTGCACTGCCCGACAGGTCTACGGCGAGCTGCGGGGCTTTGTTTTCCAGATAGCTTAGGAACGCGGGCAGCCAATGATAGCGGCTGTAGGTGGCCTGGCCCAGCCGGACCAGCTGGCGTTTGTTCTGGGCGCTGGCTTCCAGGTCCTGCTCAAGGCGGGCCAGTTCGGAGATGAACCGCTCCCCCAATGTCTTGAGCCGCTCTCCCTCCGGTGTCAGCTGTAGGCCGGTTTCCGCCTTCAACACCAGGGGCACTCCAAGACGTCGTTCCGCCTCCCGCAGCCGGTGGGAGGCCGCCGACTGGCTGATGCCGAGCCGGGTGGCGGACAGGGTCATGCTTCCGGTCTCCTGAAGGGCGCAGAGAAGTGTCAGGTGGTGGAGGGCGAGTTTCGGGATCATGAGCTGTATGAAAACATTTCATGCAAAGAATGAAAACTAGGAATTTTATTTCTGAAATCAGGGGCTGTAGTTTCAGGGGCATGTCCAGACGTTCCTTCCTTCCTTTCGTCTCCACACCTGCCGCAGCCACGCTCACGATTGTTGTGACTGCGGTCTGTTTTGGCCTGGCGCCTGTTTTTGTGCGGGAGCTTCAGGGCTATGGAACCGGTCCGGCTACAATTGCGCTCTACCGCTATGGCTTGTCGGTGATTGTCCTGCTGCCGTTTCTGCCCATTGAAAAACACAAACGCGGCAGGGCGCTGCTGTTTGCCGGGGCCGGGGCCGCTGTTGGTCTCAGCCTGATCGGGTATCTGGAAGCCATCAAGGCAGCTCCGCTGGCGGCCGTTGGGGTGGTATATATGTCCTACCCGGCCTTCGCAGCCCTGTTCGCCTGGGTCCTGTTGCGTCAGGCTCCGGGCGCGCGCAGTCTGGCAGCCATTGCGCTGGTGCTCGGGGCCGCTCTCCTTTTGCTCGACCCGTCGGTGCTGGCGCATGAGGTCTTTTCCGCCCTGATCTGGGCCATCCCGGCGCCGGTTGCCTTCGGATTTCTGATTGTTCTTCTGACAGGTCTGTCCGGTGGCCTGTCCTCCTTGGAGCGCACGGTCAGCACCCTTGCCGGATCCGTCATCGGGCTGTTGCCGCTCGCCCTCAAAGAGGGGGGCGGATCGATCGTGCCAGCATCTCTCGACCTGCTTTGGGTGATTGGCCTGATGGGTCTGGTCACGGCTCTGATCCCGCAGGTGCTTTATACGGTCTCATGCCAGAAAATCGGCCCTATGCGTACGGCGGCGGCGGGCAGTTTTGAGCTGCCGACCATGTTTCTGGTGGGATGGTTTGTCTTTGGGGAAGCCTTCGGACGGGTGGAGCTGCTTTGTGCGCTGATGGTGGTCACCGCGATCCTGGTCGCTCCGGCGCTTAAACCGCCGGCGGACCTGGACCGCCGCAGCGGTAGACAAGCCGTTCCTGCTGAATAAACAGTCATTTTCCAAAAACGATCTGGATATCAGGGTCGATCCTTTCTATGTCCAAACCGCCCGGGTGGACGGCCTCCCGGGAGAGCTTTGGAGATACTTTATGACAGCCCGTACCCCGGACCATCCGGTGAAAGAACTTTTTGTCGACCGCTGGTCACCCCGTGCCTTTGACGGGTCGGATATGCCGGAAGCCGACCTTAGGACCATCTTGGAAGCCGCCCGCTGGGCGCCCTCCGCGTTCAATATCCAGCCCTGGCGCTTTGTCTATGCCCGCCGCAGCGACGCAGCCTGGGAAACGCTGGTGAACCTGCTCAATCCGTTCAATCTGGACTGGGCTCAGCATGCGTCCGCGCTGGTCTATCTCTTTTCCGATACCGAAGTGGACGGCACCGACGGCAAACCCAACCGGCCAAGCAGCTATCATTCTTTCGATGCGGGGGCAGCCTGGGCCAATGCGGCGCTTCAGGCGACCGAACTCGGCTATCACACCCATGGTATGGCCGGTATTCTGAAAGACGAAATTCATGACCGCCTTGGCGTACCGGCCCGGTTCAAGGCGGAAATCGCCTTTGCCATCGGAATTCGCGGAGAGGCCAGCCGCTTGCCGGAAAGCCTGCAGGAGCGTGAAGCCCCGAGCGGCCGCATGCCCCTGGACGAGATCGCCTTTCCGGGCAGCTGGCGCTGATACGAGACCTGGCCAGCCGGGGCGGAGGCTTTGGCTGGCCGCGTTCTGAAGGGCCCGTCCAAGGCGCAGGCTGTGTCAATCTGCGCAGGGCGGGGCTTGGTGAAAGCGGGTAGGGTTCGGTTGCTTCAATGGTCACAAGGGGAGCCCCATGAGCCAGTCCGACAGTCTGCCCGCCGCAAGCCGCCTCAACAGCTACCACGCGCCCGGCGATTATTTGGACGTCTTTTCCGTACCGATTGACGGCCGGCCGGATCTGGAACGCGCTGATATGAGTGTGCTGGCCGACCATATTCTGATGGCGGATTTAGGCTGGATGAACACACTGCTTTGCCTCCGTGACAAGATCACCGGCCCGCTTGGTCTGAAAACAACGGCAACGCTCGCAAAGGAGCAATCCGGCTTGCCGCTTCATGACAGGCAACCGGGCGACCGGGTCGGTTTCTTCAAGATTTACCAGATTGATCAGAACGAAATCATCCTTGGAGAGGATGACTGGCATCAGGATTTCCGCCTGTCGGTGTTCAGGACCGGGGGAACGGTGCCGCGTCTTTATGTGTCAACCTGCTGCAAGCGCCACAACCTGTTCGGCCGCGCCTATCTGGCCACGATCCTGCCATTTCACAAACTGATTGCCTCTGCCGTTCTGGACAACGCGGTCCGGCAGGAGCTTGACCTTTCCAAAGCCGCGTGATCAGGTCAGAAGGTGCCCGGTCTTGCGCCAGACGCGTGTGCCCTGGGTGGTGCGGACCGATTGTGTGCTGCCGGCGGGCAGGCGCAGCCAGGTGCCCTGGTCATAGCGGCCGTCATCGTCTTCGAAACTGCCTTCCAGTACGAAATATTCCGCGCCGCCCGGAAAGGTCTGTTTTGAGAATTTCGAGCCACGCTCCCAGTCCAGCATGACGACTTCCTCCTCTGGACGCACAAAAAGAGGCAGGATTGTTTCGCCGGGGCGGCCGGATTGCCAGCCGGACGGGTCAAGCGTGTTGACCCGCACGAAACTGTCATCCTCAGGCTGCATCTGGCGCAGCTTCACCAGGATGACCGCACCCGGATCGCTGGACGGCACATGGCGGGAGCCGGGCGGGTTGCGCACATACATGCCCTTGGGAAAGTCACCGCTTTCGTCGGAAAAGACACCGTCAAGCACCAGAAATTCCTCGCCCATATCGTGGGAATGGGCGGAAAAGGCTGAGCCGGGCGCATAGCGCACCAGACTGGTGGCGCGGGCAACTTCCGCACCGTCCCGCTCCAGCATGCGCCGTTCAACGCCGGCCATGGGCGAGGGCACCCAGTCCAGAGTGGCGCTGTCGACATGGACTCTTTTTGTCAGGTCCGCGTGAATCTGCATGATGTCTCTCCCGCTCCTCCTTTCCTTCACTAAATGGCGCGGCCGGACCCGTTTTGAAGGGGATAAGGCGTTTTTTACCCAAACGGCATCCGGATGGTCGAAAGCGGTGCCCCAAACGAAACGGGCGCGTCGGAAAGCCGGATTGGGAACGGTGTGCGCAGCGCTTGAAACTGCGACGGCCAAGCGCATATAAGCGGGCTGGAAAAGCCCGTGGAATTCAGGGAAAACGACGGCAAACGGCGCTGCAGACTTTGCATTGGCTGCGGAATCGTGCTGACTGCGGGTCTGAAGATGCAAGATGAGGTGGAGTTGCCACGGCGCCCGGGCGTGTGCCGCGTTTCTGAAGGGTCAACTTGATCTGCCGCTTGTGGTGAAGTCTTTGATTTCAAAAAGCAGTTGGCAGGTCCGATGAAACGCAACGTGCTCATAAAGTGTCGGCCAGGAACGCATGACGGTTGAGATCGATATCGGGGAAATGACGGGGGGATCGCGCGCCGCACTCGACTTGGAAGAGTTGCTGGCAACGCGTCTTCTTGTTCAGGGCAATTCCGGTTCGGGAAAATCCCACCTGCTGCGCCGCCTTCTGGAACAATCGGCCAGCTGGGTGCAGCAGGCCATCATTGATCCGGAAGGGGATTTTGTTTCTCTTGCCGAAAAATTCGGCCATGTGGTGGTCGATGCGGTTGGCACGGAAAAGGACCTGCAGATGATTGCCGGGCGGGTGCGCCAGCACCGGGTTTCGGTCATTCTCAATCTTGAGGGACTGGATGCGGACAGGCAGATGAAGGCCGCCGCCACGTTTCTGGACGGCCTTTTCGATGCGGACCGGGATCTCTGGTATCCGATGATTGTGGTGGTCGACGAAGCCCAGCTGTTCGCGCCTGCTGCGGCCGGAGAGGTGACCGAAGAGGCCCGCAGACGGTCCCTTGGGGCCATGACCAACCTGATGTGCCGGGGCCGCAAGCGCGGACTGGCCGGGATCATTGCCACCCAGCGATTGGCAAAGCTGGCCAAGAATGTGGCCGCTGAAGCCTCGAATTTTCTCATGGGCCGCACCTTTCTGGACATCGACATGGCCCGCGCTGCCGATCTTCTGGGCATGGAGCGGCGTCAGGCGGAGAGTTTCCGCAATCTGGACCGGGGCAATTTCATCGCACTTGGACCCGCCCTGTTCCGGCGTCCCGTGCCTATCAAGATCGGACCGGTGGAAACCATGGGGCGCGGTGGCAGCCCGAAACTGATGCCGTTGCCCGAACAGCCCAAGGAAGACGCCAAGGATCTCATTTTCACGCCGTCTGCCGACGAGATGCCGCCGGCGCGCCAGAGGTTTGTGGAGCCGGTTGTTTCCACGGGAGAGGTGCTGGATCAGCTCACAAGTGCCGAACGGGCGAATGAAGCGGCAGAGCCGCCTGCCGAAAGCCTTTTGGATTTCGGTGAGCGCGAAGAAAAGATCTCTGAGATCATCGCCGGGATTCTGGAGGATGACGAAGCGGCCTTTCAGCCGATTGCCACCCTTTACCAGGATTTTCAGGTGCGCTGCCGGATTGCCAAACTGGCTGGCGGAACCCCTGACCTTCAGACCTTCCGGGAAAAGCTCTCGGTCGCCCGGGCCGGGGTGGAAAAGGGCGAGATGGATGACGGCGCCTGGGCGCAGGCCGAACTGATTGCGGCCGAACTGCCGGAAGATATGCGCGGTGTCTATCTGCTTTTGGCCAAGGCCGCCCTGGCCAAGGCGCCGTGTCCGGGAAATATCGAGATTGCCACTGCCTATGGCACGCGCTCTCCGGGCCGGGCCCGCTGGCTTTTGAGCCATATGGAAGAGCGCGGCTTCCTGGTCTGCGCGACGGATCTGCGCGGCAACCGGATTGTCACGCTGACCGATCTTGGCTGGCAGACCGCCCCCGGTGATGAGGCTGCCGCCTGACGCGGCCAGGCCATCAACAAAGCCTGACACAGATGTTATGCAAGATGTGTTGATCATGCTTTCGGCCTGCGTATCTTTTGGGGACTCAAGAGTGTGCGGCGTTCATCTGGCTTCAAACCGGTGACATGCGACCGGCTCTGGTTGGGCAAAAAGAGGTGCCGATGCGGCGGCTGATCATTCTTCTGTTTTCCCATGGGGCAGTGCTCGGCTTCGGCTTTGCCCTCGGCGTTTATATGCTGCCCATTCTGACGGCCCCCAAGGGGCCGGATGCAGCCCTTTTGGCCGCCGCGGCGGGGGAGGCGCGCTATCAGGCCACGTTCAGCCGGGATCTTGAAGGCAGTGACTTTCTCCATTGGGGCGAGGGCAAAGTCAGTCTCTCGCGAACCCGGATCACCCATGAGGGCGCGCTTGCGCCGGGCCCGGATTACAAGCTCTATCTGCTGAAATCCTTTGTGGAGGATGAGGCCGGATTTGAAGAGGTGAAGGACACCGCGCTCCGCCTGGGGGATATCAAGACTTTCGACGGCTTCGTCGTCGATCTTCCGGAGGGCGTTCGCCTTGAAGACTATACGACAGTGCTTGTGTGGTGCGAGGCTTTCGGGGAATTCATCACCGCCGCCAAATACCGTTGAAGCACGGCTTCTTGCAAGGCTGGTGGTCAGATTGCAGGGTGCATGCGGCCGGGCGCCCGACTGTGCGAGGCGCCCTGCGCTTTAGGAGCGGAAGTGCGGGCGAGCAGATAGTCCAGCTGGGACAATTCAAGCGTGATGCCGTCAATGGTCCGCGCCAGCACATTTTCCATATAGCTGCCTGCGGGCGCCCGCTCGCGGATGGCCTCGGCCCGGTCGCGGGCCTTGCGCAAATAAAGGATCATCTGACGCACATCCTGGGCCGTCACTTCAGTCGCCGTGACGGCGCGGGGGGCTTTCGGCAAAGACGCGCGCATCACGGAAAGCTGCTCTTGTAACGGGCTGACAAACTGCATCGCTGATCTCAAATGTTC
Organism: Roseibium sp. AWQ4_254; assembly: GCF_056161025.1. Taxonomy (NCBI): domain Bacteria; kingdom Pseudomonadati; phylum Pseudomonadota; class Alphaproteobacteria; order Hyphomicrobiales; family Stappiaceae; genus Roseibium; species Roseibium sp. AWQ4_254. Next base: position 16,257 of record NZ_JBSWYH010000023.1, on the reverse strand, counting down.
ATATTTTGTTCTTATTTAACGCAAGCGGTGCGCAGGATCAAGATGTCGCTGCGGATTTTTCCGCTGTAGCGCTCTCAGCTCCTTTGTGGCCAGGGCTTTTGGCAATCGGATCAATCAGATCTGGAAGGGAGTCGCCCGGGTGTGAAAAATTTCAGAAATACTGCTCTTGTTTGCCGTGCGGGACGGGTTCTTGAGGACCTTGTGGGGGCGGCTGCGGGCGATATGTGCGCAAGCGGCACGCCGGTTTTGCTTGACAAGGCGTCGGCGCTCGCCATCTTGAACGCGGCCAGATAGTCTTTTCCCGGGCAGTGGTTCTGAGACCGGCACCCGGGCCAACATGAATGAGTGACCCTTGAAGATCGGAATTCTCCAAACCGGTGAAGTCCCGCAAGAGCTTGCGGCTGACCATAGCGACTATGATGCAAGATTCCGCGTATTGCTGGACGGGCACGGATTTGAATTCACCACCTACCGGGTCCTGGACGGGGAGTTTCCCGCGTCGGTCACCGAACAGGACGGCTGGATCATAACCGGGTCCAAATTCGGGGTCTATGAAGACCACCCCTGGATCGCGCCTCTGGAAGATCTGATCCGCCGGATTTCAGCGGCTGGGCAGAAACTGCTCGGGATTTGCTTTGGTCATCAGATCATCGCCCAGGCGCTTGGCGGTAAGGTGGCAAAAGCCAAGGAAGGCTGGATGATCGGCGCAACACGCTACCGCACAGGGGGGGAAGACGTGGTGCTGAATGCCTGGCATCAGGACCAGATTGTCGAACTTCCGGAGGGGGCAGAGGTCCTGGCCACCGCCGAGGGCTGCAAATTCGCCGCCCTTGCCTATGGCGATCAGATCCTGACCTGGCAGCCCCATCCCGAATATGACGGGTCCTTTATCGAAGGGCTCTTGCAAGTGCGCGGCGCGCTCCTGCCGGAAGATGTCAAGGCACGGATCAGTGCAAACCCGGAAAAAGCCAACGGCAATGCCCGTCTGGCCGATGAAATCAGTGCGTTTTTCCTCAGTGAAGCAGCTTCCGGAGTTTCATCCTGATCCTCTCATCCGTCCACTGTCGCTAAAACGTCATCGCGCAAGATTAGACAAGGAAAATGAGACGTTCCGTTCTTGTTTTCCTTACGCTTGCTATCACGCAGATTATAGGCTGGGGCGCCACCGGGTGCCTGGCGGTGCTGGCTTCAGCCATTGCCCGCGATTTGAACCGTGACCTGCCATCTGTCTTTCTGGGCACATCAATGTTGTTCGTGGCCATGGCCCTATCTGCCTCGTTTGCCGGGCGCGGGTTCCGACGTTTTGGCGCCCGCAAAGTCATGACCGCCGGAGCTGCGCTGATCGGCGCCGGTCTCTTTGCTGTGTCAGCGTCCAATAGCCTGATTGTCTTTCTAGGCAGCTGGAGTGTGACCGGCATTGGCGGAGCGCTGTTTCTGACTACGGCTGCCTATGTTTATCTCTCCGATTTTGCCGGAGACAAGGCCAGGGGACAGATCGGCACCTTGATGCTGGTCACCAGTCTTGCAGGCAGCGTGTTCTGGCCCGTGACGGCCAATTTGCAGGAACTTTCCGGCTGGCGCTGCACAGTGCTGGTCTATGCTGCAGCCATGATCTTCTTTGTCAGCCCCCTGGTGCTGTTCGCTCTGCCGGAAACGCATAATCACACGGATCTAGGTGAAGCGGCCACACCGCCTGCCTCCCTAGGCCAGGACAAGGTGTTCTGGCTGATTGTGAGTGTGGTCACGCTGAACAGTTTCGTGACCTTCGGGATTGAAGCGGTCGGTATTGAGCTTTTCAAGGCGCTTGGCAATGAAACCGCTTTGGCCGTCACGATTGCGTCTTTGCTCGGTGTCTTCAAACTGGGCGGCCGGGTGATCGACCTTGCCGGGGGCAGGAGCTGGGACGGATTGTCAACGGCGCTGGTATCAGGGGCCGCACTTCCCTTGGGGCTTTGCATGCTGGCGTTTTTCGGCCCTGGCTGGGCCCCCATGGGGGCTTTTCTGTTCCTGTTCGGTACTGGCAGCGGGGCCTTTGCAGTGGCCCGGGCAACAATGCCGCTGGTGTTTTATCGAAAGGCGGATTATGCGGCAGCCATGTCTGCCATTGCTTTGCCCATGAATCTGATCAATGCCTTGGCCGCGCCCGCGCTGGCCGGATTGCTGGTCGCCGCAGGCCCGAAAATGGTGCTGGCGAGCCTGTCACTGCTCAGATTAGGGGCCCTGTTTGGCCTGATGAATCTCAGCCGGGCCCGTGCGGCCCGACCAGCCCCCGGCAGCACCTGAACGGAGGCAAGCAGAGGTTGGCCAGTAGCGGTTCAGATCACGCCGTCATAGGCGTGTTCGCCGATCACGGCGGCAATCACGGTGAATGTGTCTACTGTCTGGGCCAGATCCAGCGCTGCCCGCAACTCGGCGCGATTTGCAACCATATGTCCTTCTCCACCAAAGGCGCGGCCAAGGGCTGCAAAATCATGGCGGCCGAAATCGACCCCCTTGCGGGTCAGCTGGCGCGAGCGCTGTTTAAGTTCAATCAGGGAGAGGCACGAATCGACAAACACCACGAAGATGGGCGCAACACCCAGTTCCTGGGCGGTTGACAGTTCACCAATCACCATCAGGGCGCCGGCATCTCCGGAAAAGGACACGACCGGCCGGTCCGGGGAGGCGAGTTTCAGGCCGATCGCCATGGGGATGGCACAGCCCATGGTGCACAAGCCGGTGGACTGGATCAGGCCTCTCGGCTCATGGCAGGTCCATTGCTGGGAGAGCAGAATCCGGTGGGCGCCGCTGTCGGCCGTTGCCAGTGCCGCATCGGGCAAGGCCTTGCGAACTTCATCTATGACTGCCGCCGGTCCCCAGGTGCCGCCATCCGCAAAAGCTTCGCCAAGGGCCTTTTGCAGCTGTGCAATCTCACCCCCCCCCCAGGTCTTGCGGCCCGTCAGGCCGCCGCCAAGGGCGGTAAGGGCAGCGCCCGTGTGGGCCACGAAATTCAGCGTGGCCTGATGCATGTAATGGCTGTTGGGCTCGGCGGTGATGTCGATGACATTGATCCGGGCCGGGTCCCAGATTTCCTGCCAGCCGATGCGCATTTCAATCGGGTCATAACCCGCGCAAAGGATCAGATCTGCAGATTGCAGGAAGGGCAGGAGCAGCGCATCGGCCTTGGGCGACAGGCCGCCCGCGCCAAGACAGAGTGGGTGGGTTTCCGGCACAAGGCCCTTGGCCTTGTAGGTGGTGACAAAGGGCACCTGGAAGGTTTCGCAAAACGCCTGGATTTGCGGCCCGGCCTGATCGGCCACCGCATCCAGCCCGATCACCATGACGGGGCGTTCTGCCTGCGCCAGCCAGCCCCGGGCGGTTTCCAGATCAGTCCCGGCCGGAGCGCTCGGGCTCGCCTTCGGGCGCCGCCGTGGGGGCAGGGCGATCCTCTCATCGGCAACGGAAATCGGTACATCAATCAGCACCGGCCCTGCGCGGCCGTCGCTTGCAATGCCGACCGCCTTGTCGGCAATCACATCGGCGGCTTTGGCTGTCAGGGTGAAGGTGGCTTTGGTGACCTCGGCAAAGGCGGCCCGGTGGTCCAGCACCTGATGAGTGTACATTTCCGCCTCATGGGCATCAACGCAGCCGGTCAGGACAATCAGCGGCACCCGGTCCTGAAAGGCGTTGGCCACCACATTATACCCATTGACGACACCGGGACCGACCGTTCCCACAAGGATGGCCGGAGCGCCGGTGCGGTGCATCACGCCCTCGGCCATGAAGCCCGCATTGTTTTCATGTTTGCACAGGATAAACCTGATTCCGGCCCGCTCCAGCGCGTCCACGATCGTCAGAACCTCGCCGCCGGGCATTCCGAATGCAAACCGGCACCCGGCTTCATAAAGGCGCCGGGCCACATAATCCGCCGCGCGCATCGTCTCAATCTCTGGCATTTGTCTTCCCGCACTCCAAAATCGTTTTGCTGGCCGGTCCCGGCGAGAGACCTTGCACGGCAAACAGAAACTGGCAATCAAAACCCGCAGCACGCGCTATCAAGATTGCCGGAGCGGTGCAGTGTGTTTGACGGTCCGGCGGGTCAGGTGGCTTTGCACGCCTCTTCAATCGCGTCGGCGACCAGGGCAATGCCGTCCCGGATGAGATTGGCATGGATGGAGGAATAGGCCAGCCTGTAATGAGATTTATCGGGAGAGCGATGGGCGAAGAAGGCATTGCCCGGTTCGATGAGAACGCTCTTTTTCCGAAGGTCAACGGCAAGCTGTGTGGTGTCGACACCGTCGGGTGCGCGCATCCAGAAGGAGGAGCCGCCGTTCACGTTCCGCACATCCGGGGTCAGGCCGAAGTCCCGGATACACTGTTCCATGATCGCACGCCGTTTCCCGAATACGCGGGCCATGCGAGTGATCTGGCTGTCATAGTGGCCGAGGGACAGAAAATAAGCTGTGGTGCGCTGGATATGACTGGGGGGATGCCGGAAAACGACACTTCGAAGCTCCCGCATTGCCCGGATCAGGGGCTTTGCGGCGACAACATACCCAAGCCGCAGCCCGGGAAAGATGGATTTGGAAAAGGAACCGACATAGATCACACGGCCAATCTCATCCATGGATTTCAGGGCAGGGGCGGGCGGGCTCGTATAGGTCATTTCGAACTCGTAATCGTCCTCGACAATCACGAAGCCATCCTGTTCCGCCCGTTTCAGCACGGCCTGCCGCCGCTCAAGTGGCATGGTGACGTTTGTGGGCGCATGATGGCTGGGCGTGGTGAAGACGACGTCCGCACCGGTGGGAATCAGATCCGCCGGCAAGCCGTCCTGGTCGACATCGATGGACGTGGCGACATAGCGCATCTGGTCGAAAATCTTGCGAAGCCCCGGATAACACGGGTTCTCGACGATGGCGTTCTGGCCGTCCGACAGCAGCAGTTGCGCGATCATCCAAAGCGCATTTTGCCCGCCCAGGGTGATAAGGAGTTCATCGGGATGCGCGCGAATGCCCCTGCGCGGAAGAATGTAACGCAGAATGTACTCCACCAGCATCGGATCATCATTCTGGTAATGATCATGGGTGAGCGTGTCGAAATCCTTGCGGCCGACTGCGCGCAAGGCGCAGGTTCTCCAGTTCAGATGATCAAAAAGATCCGGGTCTGACTGTCCGTAGATGAACGGGAAGCGGTAATCGGACCAGTTGGGCGGCCTCAGAATGTCGCTGCGCGATTGCGGGCGCTGGGCGAGCTTGAGATCCCAGTCAACACCGGCTGTCTCCGGGATTTGCGTGGCGGTGAAGACTGGCAGCGTCGGCGCTGAGCTGGCAACGAAATAGCCGGACCGGTCCCGGGATTCCAGATAGCCATTGGAGACCAGCTCCGCATAGGCCAGCGTCACGGTTGTCCGGGACAGGCTCAGATGCTCGGCCAGCCTGCGGGACGACGGCATTTTCTCATTCGCCGCGCAATGGCCGGACACAATAGCTTCAGCAACCATTTGATGAATTTGTTGCTGTAAGGTCGCATTGCTGTTTTGGGGAAGCAGAAAGATTTCCGGAGGAATAGCCAAATTCCGTAACCTGTCACCCGATTTCGTTTGCCTTAGGCTATGTCCAACCGGTTCCTGGCGCAATCTTCAGGCGGGAAAGATCCGCAGCCCTCACTTCCCTGGCCAGCGCAGGGCCGTACGCTCTCGACACCACTCCCGGCCGGACGGCTGTTTGAAGATTGTCTAAGGCCCTCAACCAAAAACGCGCGTCAGGGCGCCGTCAATCGCTTCAGTGATCGCGTCAATATCATCGGCCGTCGCAATAAGGGCGGGGGCGAGACACAGCGTGTTGTTCAGCCCCGGCAATGCCCGTGCGGTCGCGCCAATAATGACCCCCTGTTTCATACAGTCTGCGATCACAGCCTGAACCTGGGCTTCCGTTGCCGGTGTTTTGTCTGAGCGGTCGGTAACCAGTTCCAGACCGCAGAACAGGCCAAGGCCGCGCACGTCGCCCGCGGCTGCATGTTTTTCCTTCAAGGCACCGAGGTTGTCCATCAGTCGGGCTCCCATGGCCAGCGTATTTTCCAGAAGACCTTCGTCCTCGATGATCCTCATGTTCTCCAGCGCCGCAGCCGGACCGGCGGTGCAGCCGCCGAACGTTGAGATGTCCCGGAAGTGGCTCATTGGATCGGATGCATCGTCCTTGAACATGTCAAAGACCTCTTCGCGTGTCACCAGACAGGCAATTGCCGCATAGCCCGAGGCAACCCCCTTTGCCATGGTCACCATGTCCGGCTGGATGCCATAATGCTGGTAGCCAAACCAGGTTCCGGTCCGGCCGACACCGCAGACAACCTCATCAAGATGCAGCAGAATGTCGTATTTGCGGCAGATATGCTGGACATGGTCCCAGTATCCTGAGGGCGGAGTGATGACGCCGCCACCGGCTGTCACCGTTTCAAGGCACAGGGCGCCAATGGTGTCGGGGCCTTCGCGCAGGATGACCTCTTCTATCGCCCGGGCCGCCCGCTCGCCATAGGTCTCCGTGTCCCATTGGGCGCGGTATTCAAGGCAGTGCGGCACTTCTACGAAACCGGGCGTATAGGGACCATACTGGGCGTTGCGTTCCGGCTGGCCACCCGCCGACATGGTTGCGATGGTCGAGCCGTGATAGTCCCGTTCGCGAAACAGGATCTTGTGCTTTTTGCCGCCATAGCGCTTATGCGCAATCTGGCGCACCATCTTGAAGGCTTTCTCGTTTGCCTCGGAGCCGGAATTGACGAAATAAACCCTGCTCATGCCCGGCATGCGTTCGATCAGCTTCTCGGCGAAAAGTGCGCCAGGAATGGACCCGGCGCTTTGGGCAAAATAATTGAGCCGCGTGATCTGTTCACTGACAGCGTCCGCGATGCTCTTGCGGCCATAGCCGACATTTACCGTCCAGACACCGCCAGACACGGCATCCAGATGCTCCCGGCCGGATGCATCCCACACCCGCATCCCCTTGCCCTCGACCATGACGCGCGGATCGCTCGTCTCATAGGCCTTGTGCTGGGTCAGATGGTGCCAGACATGGGCGCGGTCCGCGCGGATAACATCGTCAAGATGATTGGCTGGGGCAGAGAAAGTCACTGGTATCGCTCCGTAAGGCGTGCTCGAGGGGCACAAGGATCCAACCGCGAAAGGAGAGGTTCTTTTCGGTGCAGTTGCCTAAACTTTCTGCTCAAAAATTCAGCGCGAGTAGAGCCAGATCGGCTCAAGTCTTAAGACCAGTGTTCCAATTCTATTGAAAGCCAGCGAAATACTGATCTTCATGACAAGGGCTGCAGCGTTTCAAGAAAAAGGTTGCACGGATCTGACGAATGGGCGGAGCCGATCGGACCAGCCCGTCCGGCGGGATTATCGAAGGAGAATGGGATGAAGATGATTGCGAAACTTCTGGCCGGTGGGGCGCTTTTGTTCAGCGCGCAAGCCGCCGCCGCCGAAGAGCTGACAGTCGGCTACTTCCTGGAATGGCCGATGCCATTTCTGGCAGCCAAAGCCGACGGCGCCTATGCAAAGGCCCTCGGCATGCCGGTTAAGTGGGTGAGTTTTGAGACCGGCACTGCCATGTCGGCCGCCATGGCGTCCGGAGATGTGCAGATTTCTGTCTCCCAGGGGGTGCCTCCCTTTGTCGTGGCAGCGTCTGCCGGTCAGGCGCTTCAAGTGCTCGATGTGGCGGTGAGCTATTCTGAAAATGACAATTGCGTCGTCGCGGCCGATTTGGAGATCGACAAGGACAGCGCTTCGGAGCTTGCTGGCAAGAAGGTTGCCGTTCCGATCGGGACGGCCGCCCATTACGGGTTCCTGCGTCAGATGGAGCATTTCGGGGTCGATGTGTCTTCCTTGACTGTTGTTGACATGGCGCCGACGGATGGCGCGGCCGCCTTGGCTCAGGGCGAGGTTGATTTTGCCTGTGGTTGGGGCGGAGGGCTGTCGCGGATGAAGGAACATGGCAATGTTCTTTTGAGCGGGGCCGAGAAGGAAGAGTTGGGTATTCTGGTGTTTGATGTGACCTCCGCGCCAGCCGACTTCGCGGTTGAGAACTCGGAGCTGGTTTCGAAATTCCTGGCCGTGACGGCTGCGGCAAATGCGGAATGGGCCGCCAGTCAGCCGCCTGAGATGCTGGAGAAGATCGCCAAGGAATCCGGCATGGATCTTGACGCCACCAAGGCCTCCATTTCAACCTTCACGTTCCCGACGATTGAAGAACAGTTGTCAGAAAAATGGCTGGGCGGCAATGCACAGGCATTCATGAAAGGTGTCGCTGATGTCTTCGTTGAGGCGGGCAGCATCGAAAGCGCGCTCGACAGCTACGAGGACAGCGTGAACTCAGGTCCGCTCGCAGCCGCACAGTGAGACCGGTTTTCAAAGGCGGGTGCAAACCCGCCTTTTTCTCATCACTCAGACGGGTATCAGCACCATGGGCTCATTGAGCATTGAAAACCTTTCCATGCGGTTTGACCTTCCGGACGGTGGGCATGTGCAGGCGCTCAAGGATGTCTCTCTGGACATTCAAAAGGGCGAGTTGCTGTCGGTCCTGGGTCCGTCAGGCTGTGGCAAGTCGACCTTGCTAAATATCCTTGCCGGCTTTCTGGCTCCTACCGAGGGGACTGTCACGCTGAACGGGGCCCCGGTGACCGGACCTGGAGCGGAACGGGGCATGGTGTTTCAGAAAGGGGCGCTGTTTGAGTGGATGAATGTGCGCCGGAATGTCGAGTTTGGGCCGCGCATGAAAGGCGTGCCGGAGGCAGATCGCAATACGATTGTTGAGAACCTTCTCGACACGGTGGGTCTGCGCTCCTTCAGGAACAAGGCGGTTTACGAGCTGTCCGGTGGCATGCAACAGCGTGTTGCCCTGGCGCGCTGCCTGGCAAACGAGCCGGATGTCATCTTGATGGACGAGCCGCTTGGTGCGCTGGATGCGCTGACCCGCGAGAAGATGCAGGGTCTGGTGCTCGACCTTTGGAAAAAGACCGGCAAGACGATCATCCTGATCACCCACTCGGTGGATGAGGCCCTGCTTCTTGGAGAGCGCCTGCTTGTCATGGCGCCGCGGCCCGGGCGCATCCACAAGGAATACAGGCTTCCCTTTGCGGAGCGCGCGGTCGGCGCTGATCTGCGCAGCGTGAAGGAAGACCCGGCCTTTGGGGACACCAAGAAGGAAATTCTCGGCATGATCTGGGAGATGGAAGAGGAAATCATGAGCGGAGCTGAGGCATAACATGACGGGTCTGGTTATTCTCGCGGTCTATGCCGTCCTGTTCTTCGGCGCCTATCTGGCCCTGCGGCTCGTCCGCTCGTCCATGAACAAGGTGACGGATTTCACGTCGCTGAAGACGGTCACGTTTGGGGACGAAAGCGCGGTCTCCGCCGACCGGGCCGCCTCGGTGCTCTCGATCATTGTGGTGTTTCTGGTTTGGGGGGCTTTCACGGGCTCCAAACTGGTGCCGTTTCACGTTCCGGGCCCTTTCACGGGCACAACGTCCTTCATCTATGAGGCAGAGGCTCCCGATGGCAAGACGGCAGAGGCCACAGTCACCGTTCTGGTTCATGAGATGGGTGCGGATGTCGAGCAGCCGGCGCCGAAGCCTGCAACTGGCTTTGCTGAAAGTGACAGCGCCACGGTCGCCGCATGGCGCTCGGTTCTGATCCGGGCGAAGCGCAATGATGGAGACGGGGCCAAGGTCATTGCCGTTGAAGGCAAGCCGATTGTTCCCGGCGAGACGGTAAGTGTTCCCCACGGATCGGTTACAATGACACGAAAGGGCTCGTTGAATTTCTCACCTGACAAGGGCCTGCAGATGGAAGCGATCTGGATGCCGCCGCCGGAAGCTGTTGTCAGCCAGCTGGTGCAGATCGCGCGCGAAGGCTATCAGAATGTCGCGCTGCTGGATCATGTCGGCTGGTCCTTGTGGCGGGTGCTGGCCGGGTTTGTTCTGGGGTCGCTGATCGGCATTCCGCTTGGCTATGCCATGGGGCTGTGGGGCTGGGCTCGGGGCTGGTTCGACCCCATTGTCGAATTCATGCGCCCTGTTCCCCCGCTGGCCCTCATTCCACTTGTGATCATCTGGTTCGGAATTGGTGAGAACGGCAAGATCGTGCTGCTCTTTCTGGCGGCCCTTTGGGTCATGATCATCTCGGCCCGGGCGGGTGTGTCAGGGGTGAATATCACCAAGGTTCATGCGGCCTATTCGCTTGGCGCTTCCAAATGGCAGGTGCTGCGCCACGTCATCGTGCCGAACTCGCTGCCGGAGATCTTCACAGGCGCACGTGTGGCGATGGGCGTGTGTTGGGGGACAGTGGTTGCGGCAGAACTGGTGGCTGCAGAAAAGGGCGCCGGAAAGATGATTGTGGCCGCCTCCAAATTTCAGGCAACAGACATTGTGATCATGGGCATTGTGTTGATTGGCCTGATCGGCTTTGGCATCGATATCCTCATGCGCAAGCTGGAAAAGGTGCTGGTGCCCTGGCAAGGGCGTTCCTGACCCCGTGAGCTGACTGTTCTGTCCGCTGGCGCCGGTCCAAGGGCGCTGCCCGTTTCGGGCGGCGTCTTATTTTGTTGCGTGGGCAACGTCAGAAGCCAAATCAATCGGGCCTCATTTCGCGCAAAACCTTGGGGTTGAGAAGAGGGCCGTTCAGAGAAGACCGGTAAGTCCCTTGAGGCCGGTGACAAGAGCAGACAGGAACAGGACGCCAAGCGCGGCCATTCTGTAATGCCCTTCGCCAAGACGCTGAAAGACGAGCCCTCCAAGCGCGGTCCCGGCCAGAAGGGCCGGATAGCAGAGCGTCCCCTTCACCAAGAGGGGCCAGTCCAGAAGGTCGGATCCGGCGGCAATGGAAAGCAGCGCCAGCGCTGCCGTAAAGGCAAAAAACAGCAGCAGCGACGCGCGGCTGGTGGATTTATCAAGGCCGCGACCGAGAAAATAGGCGACGGCTGGCGGGCCGGGCATGGCGGCCAGACCGCCCAAAAGCCCGGCCATCGCACCTGCGGCCACCGCAGGTCCCCGGCCCACCGGAATCCGGAGGTTGAACAGAAGCGCCGCCAAACCAAACAGCACCACAAGGGCAATCGCCAGACGCATCACATCCGGCGCAAGCTGCGTGGCGCAAACCGCGCCAATGGGCGTCAACAGGACCGCGCCCGCGCACAGTGGCATAAGAGCACTGCGGTCCAGGCTGTTGTGGTGGCGGTAGAGATCCAGGGGGGCGGCGGCAATTTGCAGGATCTGGGCCAGAATGACCGCGTGGACCGGCGAGATGCTGAGGCTGAACAGCGGCACCGCAGCAAGGGCAAAACCGAACCCGGTGATCCCGCGCAAAAACCCGGCCGAGAATGTGGCCGCAGCCAAACCTGCAAAGATCTCCATCAGTCGAAATTCATGACGATGGTTTTCGACCGGGTGAAATGCTCCACCATGGCCTCTAGAGAGGCTTCCTTGCCCAGGCCGGAGCGCCCGAACCCGCCATAGGACACATTGGGCTGAATGGTCAGGTTCTGATTGACCTGCACATAGCCCGCATTCAGCCGGGACGTGCTGTCGAGCGCCGTCGACAGGCTTGTTGTCCAGACCGAGGCGGCGAGGCCGTAATGGGTGCTGTTGGCAAGGCCGATAACCGTTTCATAGTCGCTCCAGCCTTTCACCACCGCGACGGGTCCGAAGATTTCCTCCAGAACACAGGGGTGATCGTCGGGCAAGCCGGTCAGAAGGGTTGGCTGGAGAAAGAGGCCCGGCGAAAGATCCGGACTGTCTGGCAACCGGCTGAAGCGTCTGACCGTCGCTCCGCCTGTTGCCTCGGCCTGGGCAATATAGCTCCTGATGGTGTTGGCCTGCCGCGCATTGATAATGGTGCCGACATCGGTTGCCTCGTCCAGAGGATCTCCGATTTTCAGCCTGTCGAGTTCTTCTCCCAGCCGGTCCAGAAAAGCCTCCAGCAGGCTGTCATGAACGTAGATTCGGCTGGCGGCGGTGCAGCTTTGGCCCTGACGGGTGAAACGCATTCCTGAAATGGCGCCTGCGACAGATTTTTCCAGATCGGCGTCTTCGCAGACAATCATGGCGGATTTTCCACCCAGTTCCAGGGAGACAGGAATGATGCGGCTGGCGCCGATTTTGTAGATTGTCTCGCCAACGGCCTCCGAGCCCGTGAAGGTGATCTTGGCAATATCCTTGTGCCGGGTCAGGGCTGCGCCGCAGTCTGAACCGGTGCCGTTCACCACATTCAGCACCCCCTCCGGCAGGTGCTGACGCAGGATGTCTGCCAGCAGATAGGTTGCAAAGGGCGCCTCTTCGGAGGATTTCACGACCACCGCATTGCCCGCCACAAGGGCCGGGCCGACCTTCAGGGCAAACAGCACCAAAGGCACATTCCAGGGCACAATCGCCGCCACAACACCCAATGGCTCTCGGGTGGTCATGGTGAGCATGCGCGGGTCATAGGGGATGGTCTGACCCTTCAGCTCGGAGCCAAGATTTCCGTAAAAGTCGATGATATCGGCAGCAACGGCGATTTCTCCCCGGCATTCCGTGCGGATCGCCTTGCCTGTTTCCCGGGCCAGAACCTGGGCGATCAGCTCGGCCTGCTCGGAGAGGGCCCGGGCTGCGGCGGAAACGCATTTGCCGCGCGCGCGCGCAGGCATCTGCGCCCAAGACAGCTGGGCTTCCTTTGCCGAAGCAACTGCCGCTGCCACGTCTGTTTCGGTTCCGGCTGCCGCCTGTCCAAGGACCTTGCCGGTTGCAGGGTTTCTGACATCGAGTGACGCTTCGGCGCGGACCCGTCCACCGCCGATCAAATGCACTTGCCGATAGGTTTCGAACACGGCGTCCGGCGTTGCCGGAAGCGTCAAAGGGGTGATCATGAAAAGGGTCCTCCACCGTAACTGGTCAGACTAGCACCCTATCCGGCGCGCGGGGAGGGGCTATAGGGCCAGAAATCTGCTTTGATAAGACCAAAATGTGCTGGTTCTGGGAGACGAAAAAGCGAGGGGTGGCAGGGCGCTGTCTGAACGTTCCGGCGGCGCGTTTGCGGAACAAGACCGGGCGTCTAGGGTCTGGTGATCGAGAACGGATAGTTTTTGAGAGGTGTTCAAGCCGACACGCGCTGGCCACGGTCTGGGATCTAGCGCACAGTCCCCGATTTCCACCTTGAAACGCCTGGGCATGGTGAATTTGACAATTGCCTAAACTCGGCAGGGTCTTTTTACTGCCGGGAGATGAAGGGCTTACCCGCGATACCACCTCATATCCTGAACCAGGTCTCGGACAAATGCGTTGAAGGCCTGGCACTGGCTCTGGCGTCGGACGACGACGGCGCCGTGATGTATCTGCAATGGTGCAACAGCACATTCACCCAGATCACCGGATATGAGCGCGAAGAGGTCATAGGTGCACGGGGCACTTTGCTGATCGGCGCAAGCACGGAGCAGGGCAACCATCTCCTCATCATCGAAAAGCTGATGAATTGGGAGCGCTTCTCCATCAAGACCCACAACAACCGCAAGACGGGCGAAACATACTGGCAGAAGATGAGCTGGACCCCCTTGTCGGATCCGGACAGCGGCAGCCGGTGGTGGCTGTGTTCGCTGATTGAACTGGACGAGACGCCAGCATTGCCCGGGGCTGAGCCTCTCGCCTCTGTGGCACCATCCGGCAGAGCCCGTGCCGCCGACCGGGAGCTGCTGGACTGCAGGGAGCGCATTGAGCAGCTGGAGCGGGAAAACGCGCGCCTGCATGAGCTTGCAAAAACGGTGACACGCGAATCCAAGGAAGACGCGTTGACGGGGCTGTCCAACCGGCGGCATTTTGAAGTCGAGCTGAAGTCCTGGATCGGAGCTCTACAGCAGGGCGGACCGGAATTTGCTGTATTCTATGTTGATCTCGACCGGTTCAAATCCGTGAACGATACGCTTGGCCATGATGCCGGGGACCGGCTGCTGGTCTCGGTCGCCCAGATGTTCCGGCGCCTGACCAAGGATGGCGACTTTGTTGCCCGCATCGGCGGCGATGAATTCATCATTTTAAGGCCGCTCAGCAAAAGTGCGCTGGACATCAGCAGGCTGGCCGATGCGATCGTGCAGGAAATGCACGCCCCCTTTGCCTTTGAGGGCAAGTCGACCTTTTGCAGTGCAAGTGTCGGCGTTGCGATTGCCAATGCCCATATGGCAAGCCCGGAGCAGGTTGTCGCGGATGCGGACACGGCTCTTTATCACGCCAAGACAAATGGGCGGGGGCGGTGGTCGTTTTTCACCGAAGACATGCATGCGGAGGCTCTGGCCAGCAAGCGGCTTGTGACCGAGCTTTTGCTCGCCTGCGAGAAGAACGAGTTCGTGCCGTATTTTCAACCCTTTGTGGAGGCCGAGACCGGCTGTGTTACCGGCGCTGAAGTTCTGGTGCGCTGGGACCATCCCCGCCTGGGGCTGCTGTCCCCCGGTGCGTTTCTGGAAACGGCTGCCAGCGTGGGCATCTTGAAGCGTATTGATGAACTCGTGTTCCGGGCGCTGCCGGACGGGCTCAAGATTCTGGACAGTTCAGGCGTGGACCTGCCCAATATCTCGATCAATGTGTCTGCTGGGCGGCTGGCCGACCCGACCTTGATCCATGATCTGAAGAATTCGGGTATCGTTCCGAAGAGGCTCGCCATCGAGATTCTGGAATCGGTCTATCTGGAGCGCATTGGCGACGTGGTTCACTGGACCCTGGGCGAACTCCGGGAGCTGGGCGTGACCATCGCGCTTGATGATTTCGGAACGGGGCACGCGTCCGTACAGGGGCTCTTGAAGATCCGCCCGTCCGTTTTGAAAATCGACCGCCAGTTCATTCAGCCCATTGTCGGCGACACAACCGCCCGGGCGCTGGTGGCCTCGATCATCGGGATCGGCAAGAGCCTCGGAATGACCATCGTCGCGGAAGGGATTGAAACCGAACGCCATGCGCAATTCGCATCGGATATGGGATGCGATCTGCTGCAGGGCCACCACTTCGGACAGCCCATGTCTGCGTCCGATCTCAGCAGTCTGCTGGCCGCCTCAAAGGGGCAGGTCTGGGTCCGCCAGACCGCAAACGCGCATTAAAAGTAGGGGTGTCAAAGAGAAGAAAATGGTCGGAGTGAGAGGATTCGAACCTCCGACCCCCTCGTCCCGAACGAGGTGCGCTACCAGGCTGCGCTACACTCCGACTTGCTGTTTGGATTTTAGCTCAATCCATCGGGAACAGCGGGCAAGGCCTCGCTGTGTGGAGGGTCATTTAGCAAAGCTCATCTCATCCCGCAAGCGATTTGCCGGTCCGCCCGCCATTTTTTTGAAACTGTGAACAAGACCAGCCGCATAGCTTGTCCGGCGGCCCGTATTGTCCCGGAAAAGACAGGACTTTTGACAACAGACATGATGCCGTCAGGCAGATCTGGGGAAAACTAGGCTGTGCGCCGGAGAGAATGGGGGCGGCAAGGCTTGCGCTTCCGAAACGACCTCGCTATACAGCATCCCCACGGCCTTGGGGTGTAGCCAAGCGGTAAGGCAGCGGTTTTTGGTACCGCCATGCGCTGGTTCGAATCCAGCCACCCCAGCCAGTTTTCTTTTCGTGTCAGTTTTGATTTCGCCGGTGAACCAAGTGATTTTGGTGGGGCTGTCTGTTGTAGCGCGCAACTTCATTTGGCAAAACGCGCAACTTCACTTGGCATCCAGTTTTCGCCAGTTTTAGTTCGCGTTTTTATGCGAAAGGGTTTGTTTAAACGCCGTCCATCTTGTCCAACCTTAGATGCCTTCTACCCACTACAAGTTCGTACTCACAGGCCTCTTCGTTTGTAGGATGGCTACCGCCGCCACTTGTTCTGATGTTTGCTTTTGTCAAGGCTGATGCCAAGAGGCTTCGTGGGCCTTCGCCTTGGGCCCTCCAGTGGTGCGTACGAAGTCCATCGGTTATCTGTAGGCCGCGTGGGGTCCGTTCCGCTTTTTGGTGCCAAGATGCCTTCCAGCCGCCCTCAATGAGCGCAGAGCGTAGTTGAACTCCGTAAGCCGTCGCTTCTTCATCGCCGACTAAGCAACACACTGCTACCGTCCCTTTTGGGCGCGGCAATAGGTATTCTATCAACGCTTCTCGTTGCTCTTCAGTGAGTTTACGAGGTTCGATGTAATTCTCGATTTTCCCGGAAAGTGTATCTAGAGCGTTTCCCGCTTACTCCGGCTCATATCCTGCGGCAGCGAAGTAGTTTCTTGCCTCTGAGGGCGTGACTGCGTCTATCGCAGACGC
>NZ_JBSWYH010000022.1:0-114992 GCF_056161025.1 Roseibium sp. AWQ4_254 | reverse complement strand
AGCGGCTCAGGCCGGAGCCGGCCGGAACTTCCAGGCCCGCCTCAAAGGCCGGGACCGTGACCGCAGGCGACAGGATGAAGTCATACTCCGCAGGGGGCCTTGTCCATGCGCGCGCCAAATCCGGGCCGCGCCGACACCGCGTGCTGGACAGATGGCGCCAAAGATCCAAGTTGATTTCGTCCGCTGGTCTTTGGCGACACGTGGTCGTGTTCCACGTTTGGCCCATCGCCGTGTGATCTTGGTCTTTTGGCCGACCCGCGCCTCATCCTGAAACCAGACTTCTCTTTGGGTTCCCCCTGCAAGCCGCTCTCGGATTTCCGCCAACACGCCGGGGACGTTTTTTTGAAAGCCTCAACGGCAAATTCGTTCTGCGCCGGATGCAGCGGAGGGGCGGTCAAACGCCGGCAGCCAGCGCGCTTCAACTCCCGCGACACTGTGCGCTCTTCAACGCAAATGCCGAACTCTGACACGATCCAAACCGCAAGGTCCTTAAGGCGCCAACGCACAACACCGTCCACCGAGGGATAGGGGCCGCGCTCGACACGCTCGATCAGCAGCCTGCGCTGCGTGTTATCAAGCTTCTTGCGACACCCCGCATTTTTCACGTCAATCAATCCGTCTGGGCCCTTGGCATTAAACCGCAGGACCCAATCCCAGATAACCTGCAAGGTCACACCACCCAAGGCAAACTCCTTGTGTTTGCCATTCTGAACCAAATTCGAAGGCGCTTGGGAAGCCTAAGGAGTCACTGTCCGTCGTCAATTTTTTAGAGACAGATGGTCGCCTATCCGCTTCCCTCAACACTTCTCATCAAACCACATGCCAGCAGGGCTTTAGTTCCCGTGAACTTAACGCTACAGTCATCAGAAAGTCCCTGCTCCATCAGCCGGGCCATTTGCGCATCGTAGTCGCGATAATGCCCCGCATCGCCGGTGTGCTGTTTGCGGGCGATCGCCTCGGTTACCTTGCTTTGAAAGTCGTCGAGATACTTGAAGTGCAACAACGCGCCCCAGTCGGGTGCGACGCTGATCTGCTTGTCGATGCCATGCACACCTCCGGAGAACTTGAAGTCGCTTCGCCATTTTATCAGGGGAATCTTGCTCTGCACGGCGGCGGTGTCCGGAAGTGCGTCCTTCACCAGCTTGAACAGCAAATGATCGACGATCCGTCCGATAGCCGTCTCGGGAGCACGCGAGCGAATTGAAAAAATCCGGTCGAGCAGTGCCCTGTCCAGAAAGCTTGCCGGGCGTTTGGCATTCTGGTGAAACAGCCGTTCTCGCGTTCCACCAAACAAATGACGGGACGGCGACTTGTATCGTTTCCGATGGCTCCCCTTAAGCGGACAGTATCGGTACCCGTTTCCGTCGAAAAAAGGACTGGCATCCAAAAAACTGTCGCCTGCCCTGTAATTCAGCTCCATCAGCGGACCCTTTGGGTACATGTCAACCATGGGACAAAACAACGCCCGGTGTTGCCCTGCATCAAGGGAATTCACAAGTTCATCAATCGACCGCTCGGGCCAGCCCGGATAGACAAAAAGCTCATCGACGTCGGGAAAGATCACCCAGCGGTTCTGCAGGTACCGCTCACAAACCAATTGGCGCCAGACTGACTTATGGTCCCGGTAAGGTCTGTCGGTTCGAACAACGCTCACATCAGAATAGTTTGCCAGAAGCGTGGAGGTATCATCGCTAGAATTGTTTTCGACAACAATGAAGTGGGCGACACCAAGTTTTCGGTGATGTTCCAGAAAATAAGGAAATCGCAGCGCTTCATTATAAGCGAGGATGACAGCCACCACCCCCTCATCCGGAACAGTGACGCGGTGAATGTCCGGTGACGCAAAGGCAGCGTTCAGACGGGTCTCAATAGAGCCCTCAATCATTGGCCAGTTCCTCCCAGCCGCGATCCTCCGTAAAGTAAGTATTCTTCGACGCTGGCGTATCAAAATCAAAGCCGAACCGATCGATGTCTACAGCATACCAGTCCGCAATTATTTGTATTGTCTTATTAGTGTAAATATCTCGATAGTTCTCATCTGATATCTTACTAACATTTCGACGCTTCAAATCTCCCTTTAGCAGAAAGTATTTTCCTATCTCTTCCGTCAGGTGCTCCTGACGCAGCACGTTAACCGGAACCCGGCTGTTCTCGTCCACAAGGTAATCCAACTGCGGATACCAGCCCCTAATTGCGCGATGCCAGAAATAATCTTCCCCGCCCCACATATGTCGCTCGTTCAGAAACGTCTCAAAGCCGGTCCGATCGAACCGCTTGCTTCCTTCCGTTTCATTGACACGGGTCTGTAAGGCAAACTTGAAACGTGAGACTGTTCTGGACCACGGGTTTCGGACGACAGAAAATGCAGTTGTTGCCTTGCGAACAGAAATATCGACATCTCGATAGCGTGCATGTTCATAGCTAGGCTGGCCGCCCTTTTTCTGCATATGCTGTTTCAGACCATCAGCATAAGCCTTGCTTTTCAGCCGCCTTCGATGGGCAAGAATGACCCGATCCTGAAGTTCGGGGGCATGACGTATCGCCATGCCCCCATTTTTCGGAATATGCACCAGCAAGTGCTTCTTGCGAACCAGCCCCAGGCGCGCCGGGGCAAATTTCAAAAAATTCTTGAGCTGGTATTCATCCATCAGGGCAGGAACTTCAATCTGTCTTTTGGAAACGGCATGTCAGCGGGCGAACAGCCGCTAGCGCCGCACATTAATCTGGTGGTGCCTTATCCCAATCTGGAAGTCCTGTCCATTCATCGGTTCGCCGTCCAGGTTGAACTGGACGGGTTTGTCCGTCTGGATGGAAACTGAACGGGCCTTGCGCTGGATCAGCGCGGAGGGCAGGCCGTCTACCCCGCTTTCCAGCAGCACCGACAGCAGATCTGTGACACCGCCACCCTTTGGAACAGGCAAGAGGGTCAGGTCCAGAAACCCGTCATCCAGTTTGGCGCGCGGGCACAGGCGGATGCCGCCACCCGCCCGGCGGCCATTGCCGATGGCAAGCGCCAGGAACGCCCCCTCCCAGGAAAAGTCTTCCGCCTCGATCCGCCCCTCGCAGGCGGCCAGTTCAGAAAATCGGTTGAGCCCGGTAAACAGATAGGCGGCTCCGCCCAACACCCGTTTCAATTTCGGGTCGGTCTGGGAGGTAACCTGCGTGCCGAACCCGCCGGTCGCCATGTTGACAAAAAAACTGCCATTGATCTCGCCCACATCCGTTGGCTTGGCGCTGGCCCGCACCGCAAAGCGCAGGCAGGCGGTCACATCGGCCGGATCCAGGCGGATATGGCGGGCGAAATCATTGGCCGTACCGAGCGGCAGAACCGCGAAGGCAAAGGGCGGCTTGTGATCTGGGGGCGTCCGGCGCAGCACCGCGTCGACGATTTCATGGAGCGTGCCATCACCGCCGCCGCTCACCAGCGTACTGATCGGCATCTCTTCGTGATCGCGCAGGGCCTCAAGGGCCAGCCGCTGGGTATCGCCCGCTTCATAGGTCACACGCACGGACACCTCATGGCCCCTCTCCCGCACCGCCGACACTGCCGCACGCACATCACTGCGGCCGGCCGACTTGCCATTGAGGATGAGCCTGAGATGCTGTGTGTCTGTCTTGCTCAACCGCCTAACATCCCCTGACTGTTTTTCCACATGTCCGTTCACTCCGGCAGCATGGTTTCACGTTTGACCCGGGCGGTTCTGGCTTCTTCCGTCAGCCATTGCCGGAACGCCTTGACGACCGGGCGCATAGTGCGCCCTTCCGGATAGACAAAGTGATAGGCCGTCTGCTGGTCCAGCGACAAGTCGAACAGGCGCACCAGCCGGCCCGAGGCCAGTTCCGCCTCCACGAAAAACCGTGGAATCAGGGCCGCCCCTGCATGATGGATCGCGGCCTCCGATATCATGACAAATTGTTCGAAACGGGCCCCTTGAAAGGCCGTTTCCGTTTCCACCCCGGCCAGATCAAACCATTGCCGCCAGGCAAGCGGCCGGGTGGCCAGCTGCAGGCGTGGCACCCGGACCAAATCTTCCGGGCTGCGGATGCCATGCCGGTCCCGGAACACCCGGGAGGCCACAGGGATCACCTCTTCGGCAAAGAGCCGCTCGGTGATCGCTCCTGCCCAGACCGGGTCGCCATGGTGGATGGCTCCGTCAAAGGGTTCCTCGTCAAAATCAAACGGCTGCAAACGCACGCTCAGGTTCAGCCCCGCATCCGGATAGCGGCGGCCAAACTCTGCCAGCCTTGGCGCCAGCCAGCGGGTGCCGAAGGTGGGCAGCACCGCCAGGTTCAAGACATCCGCGCTGCCCGCATAGGACATGACCTGGCGGGTAGCCGCCGTCATCTGCTCCAGCGCGCCGCGAATGTCATGAAGGTACAAGCGCCCGGCATCGGTCAGAACAATGCGCTGGCGCACCCGGCGGAACAATTCAACCCCCAACCGGTCTTCCAGATGGCGGACCTGTTTTGACACAGCCCCCTGGGTCAGGTGCAATTCTTCCGCCGCGCGTGTGAAGCTCAGATGCCGGGCCGCGCATTCAAAGGCAATCAGCGTATCTGCCGAAGGGATAAAGGCGCGTCGCATGGTCTTTTGCCGAATTCATTCCAATTTGTCATGAACGATGGACCAGCATTCGCTTTTCTGCAACTGAATTCTCGTCCAAACTCGCTCAATCAGAATGAAGTCAGGTAGAGGGTATGGTGCGAACAGCCGCTTTTTCGCGTCCTTGCAAGCTATGTCCCCATCGGCCGTTCAACAAGCCGGCCATGTATCATACCGGGTCCGTTTCTCAGCGGCCTGTCACCGGAGTAGAGCCATGAATGCACCCGTCAACGTCAAGTCCTCCCCATCCGGCGGCGGCACTTTCGACTGGCAAGACCCGTTTCACCTGCGCGAGCAGCTGGCCGAAGACGAGCAGCTGATTCAGGAAACGGCCCGTGCCTATGCCCAGGAAAAGCTGCTTCCACGGGTAATCGACGCCTACCGGGAAGAAACCACCGAGCGTGGCATCTTCAACGAGATGGGCGAACTGGGCCTGCTCGGTGTCACCCTACCGGAAGAATATGGCTGTGCCGGGGCCTCTTACGTCGCCTATGGCCTGGTGGCCCGGGAGGTCGAGCGGGTGGATTCCGGATACCGCTCCATGATGAGCGTGCAGTCCTCGCTGGTCATGTATCCGATCTATGCTTATGGCTCGGAAGAACAGCACCGGAAATACCTGCCGAAGCTGGCCACCGGCGAGTTTGTCGGCTGTTTCGGCCTGACCGAACCGGATGCGGGCTCCGATCCGGCCGGTATGCGCACCCGAGCGGAAAAGATTGACGGCGGCTACAAGCTGACCGGTTCGAAAATGTGGATCTCCAATTCGCCGATCGCCGATGTTTTTGTGGTCTGGGCCAAATCGGAAGCCCATGACGGCGCCATCCGCGGCTTTGTTCTGGACAAAGGCCTGAAGGGTCTTTCGGCCCCGAAAATCGGCGGCAAGCTGTCCCTGCGCGCCTCCATCACCGGCGAGATTGTCATGGACGGGGTGGAAGTGGGCGAAGAGGCGCTGCTGCCGAATGTCTCCGGCCTGAAAGGCCCGTTCGGCTGTCTGAACCGTGCGCGTTACGGCATTGCCTGGGGCTCCATGGGCGCAGCTGAAGACTGCTGGACCCGTGCGCGTCAATATGGCCTCGACCGGGAACAGTTCGGCCGCCCACTGGCCCAGACCCAGCTGTTCCAGAAAAAGCTGGCGGACATGCAGACCGAAATTACCCTTGGCCTTCAGGCCGCGCTCCGGGTCGGCCAGCTGTTTGATGCGGGCAAGGTGTCGCCGGAAATGATCTCCCTGATCAAGCGGAACAATTGCGGCAAGGCCCTGGAGATCGCCCGCCAGTCCCGCGACATGCATGGCGGCAATGGTATTCAGGAAGAATACCATATCATGCGCCACGCCCAGAATCTGGAAACGGTCAACACCTATGAAGGCACCCATGACGTGCACGCGCTGATCCTGGGCCGCGCCCAGACCGGCCTGCAGGCCTTTTTCTGAGCACAGCGGCCTTCCCAAATGGCGGCGCGGCATTTGATCCGCGCCGTTTTGTCTTGAGGCAAATCGCGTCTCATCGGATTTGCCTTTCGCTGCCTGAAATCAGAGATTTCAACGCAAAAGACAAAATGGTTTGAACTGATATGAACGCGATGCGTTCCAATCCAACCGGGACACCAGCATGACACAACAGACTGCGGATGTGGTCATCATCGGCGGGGCCGCCGTCGGATCGGCCGTTGCCTGCCACCTGGCAATGCGCGACGATTTTTCCGGGCGGATTGCGGTTGTAGAAGCCGATCCCGCCTATGAGATCTGTGCCTCCGCCCGTTCTGCAGCCTCGATCCGCCAGCAGTTTTCGACGGCCATCAATATCGAGATCTCCCTCTATGGCATCCGCTTCCTGCGCGACATCGGCGCCAAACTGGCGGTCGATGGCGAGGCCCCGGAAATCGGCCTGCAGGAAGGCGGCTATCTCTTCCTTGCCACGCCCGGAAAGGCGGACATTCTGAGGGGAAACCATGCCCTGCAGCAGGAACTTGGGGCAGATATTGCCCTGTTCGATGCGGACGGGCTCAAGGCACGCTTTCCCTGGCTCACGGTCTCAGACCTGGCCGCCGGCTGCCACGGCCTGACTGGCGAGGGCTGGTTTGACGGCTACGGCCTGATGCAGGCCTTCCGCAAGAAGGCCCGCTCCCTTGGCGTTGACTACCTGGCTGCCAAAGCCGGTATTGCCCCCCGCACGGGCGGCGGCTGGACCGTGTCCCTGTCCACCGGGGACACCTTGTCCACACCGGTGGTGGTCAATTGCGCCGGGGCCTCCGGCGGGGCCGAAATTTGCGCCCAGGCCGGTCTTTCCGTTCCCATCGTCCCGCGCAAGCGCTGCGTCTTCACTTTTGAATGCCGGGACACCCTCTCCGGCTTTCCCCTGCTGATCGACCCGACCGGCACTTATGTGCGCCCGGAGGGCACCGGCTTTATCTGCGGCTCCGCACCGCCTGCCGGTCAGGACCCGGACTGCACGGATTTCGACGTCGACCATACTCTGTTTGAGGAGCATATCTGGCCGGTTCTGGCTGAACGCGTCCCGGCCTTTGAGGCGATCCGGCCCGGTCCATCCTGGGCCGGGACCTATGACATGAACCTCTTTGATCACAATGCCTTTGTGGGTCCGGCAGCCGGGCTGGACGGTTTTTTCATGGCGCTCGGGTTTTCCGGACACGGCCTGCAGCAGGCCCCGGCCATTGGCCGCGGGCTCGCCGAACTGATCGCGACCGGCGCCTATCAGTCTCTGGACTTGTCACCGCTCTCCTTCGACCGGCTGGCCGCAAAGGCTCCGATTTCGGAAAAAAATGTGGTCTGACGGCTGCGCAGACCGCTACACAAGACCTATTCGGCGACCTCCAGCCTGACAGCTTCTTCAAAAGCGGCTTCAAAATCCGGCTGCAGCTTATCTGCACCGCCATCTTCCACCGCCTGAGAAGCCTCAGGCGCCGGGTCTGCGGCCTCCTCCGGTTCAAAGATCTCGTCCTGGTCCGATGGACCTGAGACCGGGTCCTGAATGCTGCACCAGTCGATCATCCGTGACAGGCTGTCGGACAGAATCGTCTGCAATCGTGCCAGCCGGGTCTTGTCAGGCTCAAAGGGCGGCGACTCGTGGCGAAGATAGGCCCGCTGGGCCAGAAGAAGCGTGAGGCAGTTCAACCCGCGCTCCGGCCGCCCGTATGAGCGCGTGATAAACCCGCCTTGGGTGTGTTCGTCAATGGCAACCGTGAAACCGTCGACACCGGCAAACCCGCTGACAAAAACATCCCGCAATCCTGTGTCGCAGGACGCGCCTTCTTGGGTGCCGATATTGACCAGAGGCAGACCACTGCCCGTCACGCCCTTGATCTGGGAGCGCATGGACTGGCAGTCGAGAAGAATGACCCGCCTGTGTTTGCGCAGCAGCCGGTCAACCTGCTGGCGCAGAGCCCTGTGAAACGGCGCGTGAAACAGAAGAACCCGCTGTTCAATCTCTGTCGGGCCCGGGTCTTCCCCCTCCAGATAGATCCGCTTCTCGTCCAGGGTTTCCAACGGGCAAAGACCGGCCTCTGTGCCGCCCGGCGCTCCATTTTCGGGTCCGGGCTCCTTGTCCGGATCGACTACATATCTTGAAATCGATGATCTCAGGACCGTTGCATCCAGTTCCCGGTGGATTTCAAAGACACGCTCCAGGCGCCAGGCCAGATCCGCCTGCAGCCGGCCCGTTGCATTCAGCCGTCCGGCCACAGGTTTGGGCACGTCCGTGCCGCTATGGGGCAGGCACAGGATAAGAGGGCTCTGTCCTTCTTCGACCAAAATCATGTTGCAGCGCCTGACCGACAATCCGGAACGGCATCAGATTGATGCTATTACTTAACGGAAACAAGACATTTTCTTTTCAAGCATGAGTCATTTGCGCACATGGTGAATGCATGCACCACGCTCATATGTCTTGTAATTCATAGTGTTACGCCATATCAGCCCCGTTTCCAAGGCCGATTTGAGCACACTCACAGTTTCCTGCACCTTGTTCGTTTTGCCAAGCAAAATCCCGCAGTACGTGTCTTATACTTTTCTACACTCACCCAAGATGTTGCAAAGGTGCGTTAAGTTCGCTTGACCTTGTTCCGATTGCAGGCGACCTTGGCTGGCTGAACTCTCCCAAGCTGGGTCGCGGCCCGTTTTCAACCTCTCCTGAGACCCTGCTCCTCGACAAAGGATCGCCCATGCCTCTTCGCCACGGCAAAGAATTCCTGATGATTCCCGGACCGACAAATGTGCCGGAAGAAGTCCTGCGGGCCATGCACAAGCCCGCCGTCGATATCTATGAAGGCCCGCTTCTGGAGGCCACCGGCACCTGCCTTGCAGGTTTGAAGCGCCTGTTCCGGACCGAAGGCAAAACCTACATCTACGCCGCCAATGGCCATGGGGCCTGGGATGCTGCGCTGTGCAACACATTGAAGCGGGGCGACAAGGTTCTGGCGCTGGAATCCGGCCGCTTTGCCCTTGGCTGGGGCGAGGCTGCGCAGGTCACCGGACTTGAAGTAGACGTTCTGGAAGGCGCCTGGGACAAGGCTGTCGACCCGGCCGCCCTCGAAGCGCGGCTGAAACAGGACAGCAGCCATGAGATCGCAGCCATTCTTGTGGTACAGGTGGATACGGCTTCAGGCGTATGGAACGATATAGCCGCCCTGCGCAAGGCGATTGACGCAGCCGGGCATCCGGCCCTGTTCATGGTTGACACCATTGCCTCCCTCGGCTGCATGCCCTTTGAAATGGACGCCTGGGGCGTTGATGTGGCTCTGACCGGGTCCCAGAAGGGCCTCATGTGTCCGCCGGGCCTTTCTTTTGTGGCCGCCAGCCCAAAGGCGGACAGGGCCCACGAAACCGCCACCTTGCGCACCAACTACACCGACTGGACGTTCCGCCAAGGGCCGGAACACTATCAGAAATATTGCGGCACACCGCCCGAGCATCTGCTCTACGCCTTTGAAAAAGGCCTGGAGCTTATCTTTGAAGAAGGCCTGGAACAGGCCTGGCACCGCCATGCCCTCCTGGCAGAAGCCACCCGCCGCGCGGTTGCCGAGTGGGCCCGCGGCGGCGCCCTGCATTTCAACATCGCCGAGCCCCATGCCCGGTCCAACAGCGTGACGGTCGTGCGGATTGACAATGGCAGGGCGGCCGAGTTGCGCGCCTTCACAAAAGATGTCTGCGGCGTGACCATTGGCGGCGCGATCGGGTCGCTGTCAGGACAAGGCGTCCGGATCGCCCATATGGGCCATGTCAATGCGGTCATGCTGCTGGGCACGCTATCGGCCATCGAACTTGGACTGGAAAAGCTGGACATTCCCTTTGGCAAGGGTGGCGTCCAGGCGGCCATTGACTATCTGGCGCAGGCGCTCTGAAATTCGGGGGAGCCTGCGCAAGAATAAGACCAAAGGCCCGGATGAAGACCTGAAAAAGGGGAGCTGACCATGATCATCCTGCTGAACCTTGCCGGGGCGCTCGGCCTGTTTCTGTATGGCATGAAGGTCATGAGCGAAGCCCTGTCCGAGCTTGCCGGGCGGCGCCTGAGAACCACCCTGGGCAAACTTACGTCCAACCGGGGCAAGGGCGTGCTGACCGGGGTGTTCATCACCTGCGTCATTCAGTCTTCGTCCGCCACCACCCTCATGGTGGTCAGCTTCGTCAATGCCGGGCTGCTGACCCTTAAAGGGGCCATTCCGGTGATCATGGGCGCCAATATCGGCACCACCTTCACCGCCTGGCTCATCGCCCTTCTGGGCTTTGGCGTCTCCATGACGGCAATTGCCATCCCGCTGATGGCCGTCGGCTTTGTGCTGTTTTCGCTATCGTCGGCACAGGCGCGCAAATGGGGTGGCGTCATTCTCGGCTTTGGCCTGCTGTTCATCGGCCTGGACTTCATGAAAGACAGTGTGCCGGATCTGCAGAACAATCCGGCGGTCTTCACGTTTATCGAACAGGCCTCGGGCTATGGCTTCGCCTCCACGCTGCTGTTCCTGCTGATCGGAACCGCGCTCACTGTCGTGCTGCAATCTTCCAGCGCGACCATGGCCATCACCATTGTGGCTGCAAGCCAGGGCTGGCTGCCTTTCGAGGCTGCGGCGGCCATTATTCTGGGGGAGAATGTCGGGACGACAATTACCGCCAATCTCGCGGCACTGGTCGCCAACACCAATGCCAAACGGGCGGCCCTCGCCCATCTGTTTGTCAATCTGTTCGGGGTGACCTGGGCGCTGGTGCTGCTTGGACCGCTTGTTGCCCTGGTCAGCGAAATCGCGCTTTTTACGGGTGCCGGCTCGCCCCTGGCCGACATGGCGGCCGTGCCCTTAGGCCTCGCCCTCTTCCATAGCTGCTTCAATATTTTGAACATCACGCTACAGATCGGGTTTGTCGGGCCCCTTGCCAGGCTGGTCACCCGGGCTCTGCCCGAGCAGCCGGATCCGGAACTGGAATTTGCGCTCCCGAAATATCTGACGGCCTCGTCCGCCAACTATCCGGAAACGGCGATTGATGCCTTTTTGAAAGAAGCGCGGCGGCTTTATAACAATGCGCTGTTTGAAGGGGTCGCGCACGGGCTGACCCTGTCGCGCAGCCAGATTCAGGCCGAAATTCCGCTGGCTGAAGTTGTCAATCAGGCCGGGCCGATGCAGCCTTATGACACCCAGACGCTGTTTCTGCGGCGCATCGAACCGCTGTTTGAGGACATGCTCACCTATTCCTCCAAAATTCTCGCCCAGGACGATCTGTCCAAAGAACAGGCCGACCAGGTCCAGACAATTCGTCTGGCATGCCGGCGGATGCTGGATATTTTAAAAAACAGTGCTGTGTTGAACCGGATCGCCACCCGGGATGTGGACGCCCCCAATGCAGCCTTCCTGGCGGAGATCAATTCCATCCGCCAAGTCATTGCCCATTTGCTGCGGGAGCTGTTTGCCCTGTTTTCCAAAGAGCCGGACCAGCGCACACCGGCCGCGTTCAAGGCCTTGCGCAAAGCGGCCGCCCAACATGATGATCACGTGTTTCAGGAAGTGGACGACCTGATCCGAAAACAGCAGATCACCCCGGGCGAAGGGGCAACCTTGATCAATGCCAGCTCCATCTCCAAACACATGAGCCGGGATCTGGTGAAGGTGGCCCGCACCCTTTACGGCACCTTCCACAGCCTTCCCTCATAGGGGACGGCCTTGTGGGGCCTGTGTTCAAAGACGCTCCTTCAGGCGGTCGCAGATTGTCTTGAGAACCTTGACCCGCGCATGGCGCTTGTCTTCAGAAGAGACAAGAGTCCAGGGGGCATAATGGGTCGAGGTGCGGTCGACCATATCGCCGGCCGCTATCGCATACTGGTCCCATTTCAGGCGGTTGCGCCAATCCTCATCGGTGATCTTGTGCTGCTTATAGGCCGTGTCCTCGCGGGCCTTGAAGCGGCGCAGCTGTTCCTCTTCGGAAATGGCAAGCCAGAACTTGCAGATGACGAAGCCGAAATCCGTCAGCTCCTCTTCGAACTCGTTGATCTCGTTATAGGCGCGCAGCCAGTCGTCATGACCGGCAAAGCCTTCGACCCGTTCGACGAGGACACGCTCATACCAGGACCGGTCGAAAATCGCGAAATGTCCCTTGCGCGGCACCCGCCGCCAGAAACGCCACAGATACGGGCGCGCCTTTTCCTCATCCGAGGGCGCCGAAATCGGATGAACCTTGTAAAGCCGGGGGTCGAGCGGGCGGATGACCCTGCGGATCGCCCCGCCCTTGCCTGCCGCATCATTGCCCTGAAACACCAGCACCACACCGGTCTTGGACATCGCCTTGCTGTCGGACAGATCCGACAGGATCTCCTGATAGGCCTCCCGCTGCTTTTCGTAAGCCGCCTTGTCCAGCTTTTCGCTCAGGTCAATCGTATCGACCGCCGTTTCCCGCTGCAAGCCACCGACAACCGGCGGGGCGGCAATGGAGCGGGCTTCGCCATTTTCCAGTTTGAGGCTCATGGAGCGGGCCACTGTCTGGGCCAGGGCCGCATCCCGGTATTCGGCATCCTGGGAGGGAATGACAAACCAGGGGGCATAGCCCTTGCTGGT
Source organism: Roseibium sp. AWQ4_254 (assembly GCF_056161025.1). Classification (NCBI taxonomy): domain Bacteria; kingdom Pseudomonadati; phylum Pseudomonadota; class Alphaproteobacteria; order Hyphomicrobiales; family Stappiaceae; genus Roseibium; species Roseibium sp. AWQ4_254. The sequence goes on along the minus strand of NZ_JBSWYH010000022.1, from coordinate 102,340 downwards.
TTCCAGAACGATCTTCTCGCCCGCCTCGCTCGCCCGTTTGTGGTGATTGAGGGCCGCCCAATCGGCCAGAACATGGCGGGCGGCTTGTTTCTTCTCAATCTTTTTCAGGCGCTTTTCCTGAATGTCCTTCGGCAGGAAGAACCAGAACTTGAGGATCAATACATCCTCATTGGCCAGCATTTCCTCAAAGCGGCGAATGCGCACCAACGCCTTTTCAAACGCATCCTCATCGATCTTCTTGTAGATCCAGTCTCGCAGCACCGACTGATACCAACTGCCGAACACAATGGCGGTTTCGCCCTTGGCCGGCAGGTCCCGCCAATAGCGCCACAGCGGCGGCCGTGACCGGGCTTCGTCCGTCGGGTCGCCATAGGCATTGCACACCAGATGGCGCGCATCCATCCAGCCATAAAGCCGGGCGACTGCCTCGCCCTTGCCCGCCCCGTCCAGACCATCCACGAGGATGAGGGTCGAAAACGGCTTTTTCTCAATGACCGGAAGCTGGGCAGACAAAAGCGCCTCGCGCAATTCAGGTTCAAGTTTCTTGAAGTCCTTCTTGGTCATCTTTTGCGGCAAACGGGCGGATTCAAACATCAATGGCTCCTGAAAAAGCGATCTGAGTGCATCTTGTCGCAGCCGCCCTTAAAAAACCATGGCGCAGATCAAAGATCAGGGAATGCGTGAGAAACAAAATTTTCGCTTTTGGTTGTCAGGATCGCCCCATATATGAAGCTGTATCCCGTATCTCAGCCTGTTCTTCCGCTTCGGAAGTCAGGTTCTCAAAATTTGATTTACCGTCAGGCTGACACACGTCCGTGACCGACTTTCTTGATCCCATCCTGACCTTTATCGCGGAAAACCCTTCGCTGGCCGGGTTGATCTGCTTTCTGGCCGCCATGGGCGAGGCGCTGTTTCTGGTCGGCCTGTTCGTGCCTTCCACCGTGGTTCTGGTCGGTGCAGGCACCCTGATCGGCCTTGGCAAACTGGACGCGCTGCCCATCGTGATCTGGACCACGCTCGGTGCGACGGCCGGAGATGCCATTTCCTATTGGGTAGGCTACCGCTTCAAGGACCAGCTCAAGAACAACTGGCCTTTGAACAAATACAGCCACATGGTTGAAAGCGGCGAGCGGTTTTTCGAAAAACACGGCGGCAAGAGCGTGTTTTTCGGCCGCTTCGTGCCCGGTGTCAAATCGGTGGTTCCGGGCATTGCCGGAATGGCCGGTATGAATTTCAGCCGCTTCTCCGTGGTCAATGTGACCTCCGCCATTGCCTGGACCATCGCCCATCTGGGGCCGGGCATTCTGGCCGGGTCCGCGCTAAACGCTCTGGGACAGATCAGCGGCCGGCTGGCCATGGTGCTGGGCGCGCTTCTGGTGGTCATCTTCCTGATTGTCATGCTCGGACGCTGGCTCATTCTGATCATTCTGCCGCTGTTTCCAAATGCCCATGCGCTCATTGTTGCCTGGTTCGCGCGCCGGCCGGACCGGATCTCCAAGTGGATTGCCCGCACCTTTGACCCGGCCCATCCCCGCTCGGTCGGCATGCTGGCCTCCGCGCTGTTACTGCTGGTCTCCGTGCCCGCCTTTTTCTGGATCGTCGGCGAGGTCGCGCCGGGGGAACCGCTGGTGCTGGCAGATCTGTCGATCCTCAATCTCTTCGACAGCCTGCGCACGCCGGCCGGGGACAGGATCATGGTGTTTTTCACCATGCTCGGGGACGGGATTGTCGTTACGGCGATTGCAGTTGTGGTTACCCTTTATCTGTTTGCGAAAAAGGCCTGGCGGCGCGGAACCGGCTTTATCATCGCCATGGCCGGCACCGCCGCCTTTGTGCCGCTCTTCAAGCTGCTGCTGCACCGCTCGCGCCCGCTGGACCTTTACACTGGCGCCCATGCCTACAGCTTTCCCAGCGGCCACGCGACGCTGACCGCCGTCCTCTTCGGGATCTGCGCGGTTCTGATCGCCCATGAACTAACCCGTTGGGCCAAGGCCAGCATCTTCACGGTGACTGCCGCCCTCGTGATCACCATCGGCTTTTCCCGGGTCTATCTGGGCGCCCACTGGATGTCCGATGTTCTGGCCGGTCTGTTGTTCGGTACCGCGATGGTTGCCGCCTTTGCCTTTGTGTTCGGCCCGATCCACAACGAGAAGATCGGCCGGGTTACCCTGGCCGCTCTTGTGGCCGCCACTCTGGCCCTTTTTGGCGGCTGGCATATCACCTCTTCCTTCGACACGGCCCTGGTGACCTACCAGCCAAAGGCCGAGACCGAGACCCTGACCGCACAAGACTGGTTTGATGGCGGCTGGCGCTCCCTTCCAGACCGGCGGATCGAACTCAACGGTGATCTGGAAGAGCCCCTGGTGATCCAGTATGCGGGGTCCCTGGAACACTTTGCGCAGCAGGCTGTAAAGGCCGGCTGGCAACGCCCGCCGAAATGGTCCCTCACTTCCGCCGGTGGTTTCGTGGAAGGCAAGACCCCACCCGATTCTCTGCCGATCCTGCCCCGCAGCCAAAGCGGCCGGCAGCCGGATCTGGTGCTGATCCGCAAAGACGCTGGCACGGACAAGGAAGGCCGCTGGGTACTCCGGCTGTGGCCGAGCCGGTATCAGGTCGAGGAAAATGGCCAGGATCATCCGCTATATCTCGGCAGCGTGGTGCATGAGGATATCTTGCGGCCCATGGGCGAATTTTCCGGCCCCCGGACCGATCTTCACGTTCCCTCTGCGTCCGAGAACCCGGCTCTGCTCCTGCCAGGCGCCATGTCCCGAAAACGCGCAGACGGGACAGATGTGGTGCTGAGCCTGCCCTCAGCCTCGCTGGCCGAGAACTGAGACCTGGTCCCACCTTCCCCCCAACCCGGTTCCAATTCCAGTTGTGCCTCCTGCACTTTGTCCGGTCCTTCTTTTCCCTCTGTTTCCTGCCTCTTTCAGGCTTGATCCTCACATTTTCCTGCGCCGTCACACTGGTTCAAGATGCCGCAGGCCGCTCTCGGGGCTTGCGTTCAATTACTTATATTCATAAATTCGAATATATTGTAGTTTGAGGCCCATCATGACAGATTTTACACCCTTCACCAGTTTCGCGGGCGGATTGCTCATCGGTGTTGCAGCCGTCTTTCTGATGGCAGCTCATGGCCGCATTGCCGGGATCAACGGCATCGTCAATGGCCTGCTCACATTTAATATCGGCCGGGACTGGGCGTGGCGGGCGGCCTTTCTCGCCGGCATGATTGCCAGTCCGCTCGTGCTGCTGGCTGCAAGTGGCCAGTTGCCCGACATTCAGGTGTCCTCCCCCCCTGTCCTGCTTGTGGCAGGTGGATTCCTGATCGGCCTTGGCACATCGCTGGGATCAGGCTGCACCAGTGGCCACGGGGTCTGCGGACTTGCGCGCCTATCGGCCCGCTCCCTCGTGGCAACCCTCACCTTCATGGCCACAGCCGCCGTGACCGTATTCCTCAGCCGTCATATGTTTGGAGGGTGACATGCTCAAACTTCTTTCCGCTTTTGCCATTGGCCTCGTGTTCGGATGCGGTATTCTGATCTCCGGAATGGGCAACCCGGCGAAGGTACTCAACTTCTTCGATGTTTTCGGCAGCTGGGACCCGAGCCTCGCCTTTGTGATGGGAGGTGCCCTGCTCGTGACCGCCGCTGGATACCGGCTTGTGTTCCGGTGGCCCCGTCCGCTTCTGGCTGCGGCCTTCAGCCTGCCAGCCCGGCAGGATCTGGACCGGCGGCTCATCACCGGATCGGCGATCTTCGGGATTGGCTGGGGCCTTGCCGGTTTCTGCCCGGGCGGCTTGATCCCGGTGCTTGGTTTCGCAGGCCAGGATGCGCTTCTCACCGCCGCCGCCCTTCTGGCTGGCATTCTTGCCGCCAGAGGGGTGACCCGATTGACCTTCAAGGACCAGCCGGCCCGCGCCTGACCGCGGCAACGCCCGTCCCTTTCAGCCTTTCGTTCAAGGAGACACCAGATGTTCGCTTCAAACTACCCGGTCGATATGACGGTCATCCCTGAGGTGACGGCCTTCTTCGATCCCGCAACCAACACGATCAGCTATGTGGTAAAGGATCCGGCCTCCAAAGCATGCGCGGTTGTCGACAGTGTCATGGATATCGACTATGCGGCCGGGCGCATAACCTATGACCATGCGGACCAGATCATTGCCCATATCAAGGAACATGATCTTGAGCTGGAATGGCTGATCGAGACCCATGTGCATGCGGACCATCTGTCGGGGGCGCCCTATATCCAGCAGCAGCTCGGCGGCAAGCTCGGCATTGGCGACAAGATCACCGTTGTTCAGGAAACCTTCGGCAAAGTGTTCAACGAGGGCACGGAGTTTCAGCGGGACGGCAGCCAGTTCGACCGTCTTTTCAAGGATGGTGATACCTACAAGATCGGCTCCCTGACCGCCTTTGCCATGTATACGCCGGGCCACACGCCCGCCTGCATGGTGCATGTGATGGGCAACGCGGCCTTTGTCGGCGACACCCTGTTCATGCCCGATGGCGGCTCTGCCAGGGCCGATTTTCCCGGTGGCGATGCGGCCACGCTCTACGATTCCATCCAGAAGGTGCTCGCCCTGCCCGATGAGCTGCGCCTGTTCATGTGCCACGATTACGGGCCGAACGGCCGGGATATTCAGTGGGAGACAACGGTGGGAGACGAAAAGGCCCACAACATTCATGTGGGCGCCGGCAAGACCCGGGAGGAGTTCGTCAAGTTCCGGACCGAACGCGATGCGGTGCTCGACATGCCGAAGCTGATCATCCCGTCGCTTCAGGTCAACATGCGCGCCGGTCAACTGCCGCCAAAGGACGAGAGCGGCAAGACCTTCCTGAAGGTCCCCGTCAACGCGCTTTGACCCAATGAACCGCAACAAACACTCGGGAGGGACCGCTGTGACACTGAAATCGATAACGGACCAAATCTATGTGTCGCCGCAAATCCGGCCCGAGGATCTGGCCGAACTTGCCCAGGCCGGTATCCGGTCGGTAATCTGCAACCGGCCGGACGGTGAAGGCGCCGACCAGCCGGCTTTTGAGGAGATTGAGGCCACCGCCGGAAAGTTCGGGATCGAAACCCGCTATCTGCCCATCGTTGCGGGCAAGGTCGGAGATGGGGATGCGGACGCCTTCGGCCGTTTGCTGGAAGGCCTGCCCAAGCCAACCCTAGCCTATTGCCGGACCGGAACCCGGTCGGCCACCCTGTGGTCCCTGTCTCAGGCCGGGACCTTGCCGCTGGCTGAAATCCTGGAGCGGACCAAGGCGGCCGGATACGATATGGCCGGCGTCGCCAGACGGATCGTGAACGGCGGCAGGACACCGACAGAAACCGCAGAAGATGCCCGTTTCGATGTCGTCATTGTTGGCGGTGGCGCGGCAGGCATCTCTGTGGCCTCCAGCCTTCTGTCCCGCACATCAGATCTTGAGGTCGCCGTGATCGACCCGGCCGATGTACATTATTATCAGCCCGGCTGGACCATGGTCGGCGGCGGCATCTTTCAGGCCGCAGACACGGCAAAGACCATGGGTTCGCTCATTCCCAGGGGCGTTCACTGGATCAAGTCGGCGGTGGCTGCCTTTGAACCGAAAGACAATGCGGTGGTTCTGGACGGCTGCCGGGTGATCAAATACGGCCGCCTGGTGGTCTGCCCGGGCCTTAAACTGGACTGGCACCGGGTGGAGGGCCTGGTGGACACTCTTGGCAAGAACGGGGTGACCTCCAATTACCGCTATGACCTCGCCCCCTATACCTGGAAACTGGTGCAGGAGATGCAGGCTGGCAGGGCGCTATTCACCCAGCCCCCAATGCCGATCAAATGTGCGGGCGCGCCGCAAAAGGCGATGTACCTGTCGGCGGATCACTGGGTCCGCACCGCCCGTCTGGGCAATATGGACATCCAGTTCATGAATGCGGGCGGGGTTCTGTTCGGGGTCAAGGATTACGTGCCTGCCCTGATGGACTATGTGAAGCGCTATGGTGTGCAGCTGAATTTCTTTCACAATCTGGTTGCCATTGACGGTCCGGGCAAGACGGCCACGTTCGAGGTCTCCCAGCCGGACCAGCCCGTGAAGCGGATTGAGGCCGGTTTTGACATGATCCACGTAACACCTCCCCAGACGGCACCGGACTTCATAAGAGTGTCGCCATTGGCAGATGCGGCAGGCTGGGTGGATGTGGATCAGGCAACTCTGCGCCACACCACCTATGACAATATCTGGTCACTCGGTGATGTGATGAACGCCCCAAATGCAAAGACGGCCGCCGCCGCCCGCAAACAGGCCCCAGTGGTGGCGGAGAATATCGTCTCCGACATCAGGGGCGGCAGTGCAACGGCCCAATATGATGGCTACGGCTCCTGCCCGCTCACCGTGGAGCGCGGCAAGATCGTGCTGGCCGAGTTCGGCTATGGCGGCACCTTGCTGCCAAGCTTCCCGCGCTGGCTGGTGGACGGCACCAAACCGACCCGGACCGCCTGGCTCTTGAAGGAACGCATCCTGCCTCCGGTCTATTGGAAGGCCATGCTGCGCGGCAAGGAATGGCTGGCCAAACCGGAAAAAGTCTCTGCGTCCTGACCGCCCAGCCACCGCTCTGAATTGCTTTCCCGGGCCGGGACACTGGCCCGGATCCTGTTCGAGACAGCCCCGGAGTGCACCCGCCCGCAAGCTGTCCCATGTTCACCGGCCTCCCCGTTCCGGCACGGCCCTCCCGCGCCGCAAACGCATTTTCTGGCCCTCCGGCGCCTTGAGATGCCTTAGAAAGATCACATGACTGCGCTCAAGCGTTTCCTGCCCATTCTCGACTGGGGCAAAAGCTACAACAAGACAACCGCGACCAGCGATCTGGTGGCCGCCGTGATCGTGACGATCATGCTGATCCCCCAGTCACTTGCCTATGCGCTCCTGGCGGGCCTGCCGCCTGAAGTCGGTCTATATGCCTCGATCCTGCCGCTTGTGGCCTATGCGGTGTTCGGCACCAGCCGGGCGCTGGCGGTCGGCCCCGTGGCCGTTGTCTCCCTGATGACAGCCTCCGCCGTCGGTGAATTTGCCACTCAGGGGACGCCGGAATATCTTGGTGCAGCGATTGTGCTGGCCCTGCTGTCCGGCTTGATGCTGACGGCCATGGGCTTTTTCCGGCTCGGGTTTCTGGCCAATCTGCTCAGCCACCCGGTCATTTCCGGCTTCATCACCGCGTCCGGATTGCTGATTGCGGCCAGCCAGCTGAAGCACATTCTGGGGGTCCCGGCGCATGGGCACACGCTCTACGAGATTCTCCTGTCGATCCTGAAGCATCTGGACGCGGTCAACGGGATCACCCTGACCATCGGGGCATCCGCCACCTTGTTCTTGTTCTGGGTGCGCAAGGGCTTGAAACCCCTTCTGCTCGGCCTGGGCCTTCCCGCCTTTCCCGCCGATCTGCTGGCAAAGGCCGGGCCGGTGGCGGCCGTCGCCGTAACCACCCTTGCCTCTGCTCTTTTTCATTTGTCCGATGCCGGGGTGCGGGTCGTCGGTGACATCCCCTCCGGCTTGCCCATCCCGCATCTGCCTGCCTTTGACAGTGAGCTGTGGCTTGCGCTTGCCGGGCCCGCACTGCTCATTTCCGTCATCGGCTTTGTGGAATCGGTCTCTGTCGCCCAGACCCTGGCGGCCAAGAAACGCCAGCGGATCGAGCCGGATCAGGAACTGATCGGCCTTGGCGCCTCCAACATCGCCTCCGCCCTCTCTGGCGGATATCCGGTCACAGGCGGGTTTGCCCGCTCGGTTGTCAATTTCGATGCAGGCGCGGCAACCCCGGCCGCGGGGGCCTTCACGGCCATCGGCATTGCCCTTGCCACCTTGTTTCTGACGCCGCTGCTGACCCATCTGCCGCAGGCCACCTTAGCAGCGACCATCATCGTTGCGGTCCTGTCCCTGGTGGATTTCGGTGCTGTGAAACGCACCTTCGCCTATTCCCGAAGCGATTTTGCCGCCATGGCGGCAACCATCCTGATCACCCTCTTTTTCGGGGTCGAGCCCGGGGTGGTCACAGGGGTCGGCTTGTCTGTCGCTCTTTATCTTTACCGCAGCAGCCGGCCCCACATGGCCATTGTCGGCATTGTTCCAGGCACCGAGCATTTCCGCAATGTGGACCGGCACAAGGTTGTGACCGGAGACCGGGTTCTGACATTGCGCGTAGATGAGAGCCTGTTTTTCGCCAATTCCAGATTTCTGGAAGACCGGATCTACGAACTGGTGGCAGACCGCCCGGAGATCGAGCATGTGGTCCTGATGTGCCCTGCGGTCAACGAGATCGACGCCAGCGCGCTGGAAAGCCTGGAGGAGATCAATCACCGCCTGTCGGATTCAAGCGTTGCCTTCCACCTGTCAGAGGTCAAGGGGCCGGTCATGGACCGCCTGAAACGGACCGACTTTCTGGAGCACCTGACCGGCGAGGTGTTTTTAAGCCAGTATGAAGCGCTCTGCCGGCTGGACCCGCTGACAGCGCATATTTCCGAATCCCGGACCCCGAAGAAAAACGCGCAGTCTGATATCTGGTCCGGACCGGATATTTAGAGCAAACCGCGTTTGATCGGATTTATCTTTCGCTGCCCGACATCACAGAAGGTCAACGTAAAAGACACAGCAGTTTCAGTCCGGATGCACGCGACGCGCGCCCAACCAATCTCGTGTGAAAAACCGGAATTCTATTGCCGGAAAGGCGCCGTCACTCGGCGCCCTCCGCTTTCAGAACCGGCTGGATCGCCTCACAAAAGCGGAATTGCACCGGCCGTCCTTCTCCTTCCTGCACCAGCAGGGTGTTTTCGCCCCGAGGCTGGACCGTCACCAGCTCAATGGCTTCCGCACCACTGTCGAGAAGACAATTGATGGCCGCTCTCTGGGTGTCCATGCGCCCGAGCTCCGCCCCATAGACCTGGCAGATCCGGTCCGGCATTTCCCAAAGCCCCCGGTAGATTGCCAAAGTGCTTCCGGGCGGGGTCCGGTCAATGCTGTCAGCCGGACAATTCTTGAGATCCCGCACCCAGATCCCTTGCGCAAAATCAGCAAACCGCAAATCCAGGGTCCGGCCTTTGAGAAGCGGTGCGGATTTCGGGATCTTGACCTTCAGATCCCCTTTGGCCGCCGAGGCGGGTCCAGGGACAGCGCAAACGGCAAGCCCCCCAAGCAATGCACATGTCAAAAGTCCTAAACGCATATCCCCTCCCGGATCTGCACAAAATCGCATGTCATTTGCATATCGCGAAACACGCCAAAAGGCGAGACAGTCCTTTCCGCTGCGAAACATGCTTGCAGAAAGTGAACAAAAATGGAACAAATATCAGATGACACAGGATGATCGTCTCACCGCAGGCCGCCTTCAGATCCATGATCCGCTGGCGGACGGGCGGCAATCGGAGCGAGCGCTGAGAGTTTGGCGCGGCGCGGCCCGGCTGCTGCGGCAGCTTGATTTTGCCTGCCTGCCGGAAGTCACCCTGGCCTCGTCCCGCCGCGCGGATTTGCTCGCCCTCGGGCCCCGCCACCAGCTCTGGATCGTGGAAGTGAAATCCTCCCTTGCGGACCTGCGCGCCGACAGCAAATGGCCGGACTACCGCCAGCATTGCGACCGGCTTTATTTTGCCACCCTTCCCGACGTGCCCCTGGAGGCGTTTCCCGAAGAGGCTGGGCTTATTCTGTCTGACGGATTTGGTGCTGAGATCCTGCGCGAGGCCCCTGAGCACAAACTGTCCGCCGCGACCCGCAAGGCCGTGACCTTGCGCTTTGGCCGCCATGCGGCCAACCGGCTGCACGATCTGCAAGACCCTGACGGACGAGCCTCTTTCGAAGGCCTTTAGAAAACCGCCAGCAAAAACGGGACCCGGCCCGGCCGGATCCCGTCTATTCGTTTCATATGCCTTGCGCCGCCCTTTCAGGCTACGCCTGTCCGGTCTTTCCGGTCAGGCAGCTTCGGCAGATGCGTTGGCCTTCACGTCATCGAGAAACGCCCCGACATTTTCCCGCAATTCCTGGGCTTCCCGCTCAAGGCTGTTGGCCGCTGCATGGACCATCTCCGCGGCTTCATTCGTAACGCCTGCCGCCTGAGAGACCCCGCCGATGTTGTCGGAGACCTGTTGGGTGCCGGAGGCCGCCTGCTGGATGTTCTTGGCAATGTCATTTGTGGCGGCGCCCTGCTGTTCCACAGCTGCCGAAATGCCGGACGTGATCTCGTTGATCTTGCCGATCGTGTCGGTGATGATCCGGATCGCATCCACCGCCTGGCTGGTTTCCCCCTGAATGCTGGAAATCTGCGTGGAGATTTCCTCCGTCGCTTTGGAGGTCTGGGTTGCCAGTTCCTTCACTTCGGCAGCCACAACTGCAAACCCCTTGCCGGCTTCTCCGGCCCGGGCCGCTTCAATGGTGGCATTCAACGCCAGAAGATTGGTCTGCTCGGCAATCGCCTGGATCAGCGTAACCACCTCACCGATCTTGGCTGCGGCTTCGGACAGGCCCTGAATCCGCTGGTTGGTCTCCGACGCCTGCACGGTCGCCTGCGAGGCAATCTCACTGGATGCAGTCACCTGGCGGCTGATTTCCGAAACGGAAGCGGCCAGTTCATCGGCGGCCGCGGCAACCGTTTCCGTGTTGGAGGACGCCGCAGACGCTGCCGCTGCCACAGCTTCGCTCTGGTTGGTGGTCTGCAGGGCCCCGGAATTCAGGTTGGTCGAGGCATGCTGCAGACTGTCGACAGACGCCCCGATTGTTTGCAGCAAACCGGAGACCTGAATTTCGAATTCGGAGGACAGATGCTGAATATTGCGCGAGCGCTCCAGATCCTGTTCCTGCCGCGCATGCTGGCGGTCTTCCAGATCGCGGCGGGTATTTTCATTCGCTACAAAGGTCTCCATGGCACCGGCCATTTCGCCGATTTCGTCCCCGCGCCCGGCGCCTTCAACGGCCACATCCGTATTACCGTCTGCCAGTTGCTTCATGCCTGATGTCAGCTTCTTCAGCGGCACGGAGATGTTGCGGATGGCAGCCACCGCCACGAAGGCAGCAATGAGACCGCCGATCATCAGGAAGCCAAGCAGCGCGCTGGCCTTGGACCAGAATGCGGCAGACACATCATCCACATAAACGCCAGTCGCCGTCACCCAGCCCCAGGGTTTGAAGGTTTCCGACCAGGTGGATTTTGGCAGAGGCTCCGTTTGGCCCTTCCTGTTCCACATATAGGAGCTGACGCCGCCGCCATTCTGGGCAACCCGGATCATTTCCCGCACGTGGTATTTTCCAGTCTTGTCGCGCGAATCCCAGGCGCTTTTGCCTTCGCTCGACTTTTTGGCACTCACGATCCGGTTTCCGGCCTCGTCAAAAATAAAGGCATAATTATTGCCATCAAAATGAATGGCCCGCACCACGTTGCGGGCCCACTCCTGTGCCTCCGCCCGGCTCATCTGGCCGGAGGCTTCCAGTTCATGGAAATATTTCAGAACGGAATTGGTGATTTCGACAACTGTCTGAGTTTTTTCCGTTCTTTCTCCGTAGAGAATGGACCGGAGCGACCACAGATCATAGCCCACAAGTGCTAGGGTAAACACGGCCAGACTCATGACCGGAATCCAGATTTTGAAACTGATTTTGAATTTGTCGAGAAGCATTTTTTCGGCGCCCGAATTAAGTCAGATGCGCATTTGATTGCATGATTCCATTAAGTAACTATAAATTTTATTTTTTATTTTGTGCAGATACTTCAATATCTTACAGCCTTATTTTTCCAGAAACAGCTGAAACCGTTGCGTCACTTCAGTTCATTTCCTCTAAGTTACAGATACCCCTGCCCGCCCGTTCTCACTGGAACATTTTTCAAGCCGGCAGTCGGAGAAACTCACCGATAGAGGAAACCGTGTTTGGGGGCCGTCATGGCGATGTTCATCTGGCTTGCGCGGAGGAACCACAGATACACAATTCTGACGTGCCAAAGGTGCGGCCAACCAATACATAAGGCGTTCAGCTCGTCCCAATCCCCTATGATTATGTGATCGCCGCGCTATCGGATGTCATACCAAGCGTAGTTGATCATGACCCATGCGAAGAACTTCGCATCCACGAAAAGCCAGGCCGTGTCACGTCGGGTTTCGGTCAAAGAACTTCACATCTATTGTCTCCTCCAAGTGTCGCATGCGGCGGCTCAAAGTCGGTGACCTTGAGTCTGAAACGGCAGCAGCCCCCGCCAATCCGCGTTCTTTAACGAGGGCTGGAAAAAGCCGTAGATCATCCCAATTCGGCGTTTTGTTTGTAACCGGCCGATTGTTACCGCGGCGATTGGGCCTTGACGCGGGCAATGACGTTGGGATCAGAGACGAAGTCTTCGAGGAAGCTGTGCCAGTTTTCGGTTGAGCTTCGGGCGTTCGCCAGCATGTCTTTCAGTTCGCAGATGCCGTCGTCAGTAAGCGCTGTAACATAGTCGTCCTGACCAGTTTGGACGCTGACGATGCTGCCGTAGGTCAGGTTGTCATCGTTTTCGACGATGGCCTCCAGGAGTTCGAGGTCTTCTCCGAGCAACTGCGCGACACACTCGAGTGTGGTGACATGAGTGACGGCGGCCATCAGGCAGCCTCTGCGCAGGAGACCGGCATGGGTTTCCAGTTCCAGGGAAGCAGATCGTCGAGACGGTTGATCTTGTGATCGTGGATGCGATCGAGAACATCGGTCAGATAGGCCTGTGGATCGAGCCCGTTCATCTTGACGGTTTCGATGACCGTCATGGCACGCGCGAGTGTCTCGGCACCGGTGTCGGCGCCGGCGAATAACCAATTTTTTCGGCCGATTCCAATCGGACGCAGGGCGCGTTCAGCGGCATTGTTGTCTATCGCCACGCGGCCATCTTCAAGGAACAGGCAGAAGGAGGGCCAGCGGCTGAGGCCATAGCGGAACGCCTTGGCAAGTTCGCTCTTGCCGGGCAAGCGTGTCAGTTGCCGCTCGGCCCAGACCTTGAAGTCGTCGACCTTCGGCTTGGCTCGCGCCTGGCGCGCGGCACAGCGGATGTCGGCAGGCTGGCCCGAGATCTCACGCTCGATGTCGTAGAGGGCTCCGATCCGGTCGAGCGCCTCGCGGGCGATCTCGGATTTGGTTGCGCTCCAGACATCGTGGAAATCCCGGCGCAGATGTGCCCAGCATGCAGCCTCGCGGAACCGGCAGGTTCCGTCCAGCCCGGGCTCATAGAGCTTCGCAAAGCCCTTATAGCCATCGGCCTGGAGAATGCCGCTTGCGTGCCTGAGATGGTGCTGGACGTGCCCCTCCTTCCAGTCAGGGGCGAAGTAATAGACCGCTCCGGGTGGCGCGGCACCGGACCATGGACGCTGATCGCGAACGTAGGTCCAGATCCGGCCCTTCTTCACGCCCTTGCCAAGGCCCCCGCCAGACCCTTTGTCCCGCAAGGATCGATCCAGAACCCGGATCGGAGTGTCATCGGCATGCAGCAGATCACTGCCCATGACCTCGGCCTCGATCCGGTCGATCAAAGGCTGAAGCACCCGCATGGCGCGGCCGCACCAATCCACCAGCGTGCTGTCGGGGATGTCGGCGCCCATTCGGCCGAAGATCTCGTTGAGGCGATACAGCGGCAGGTGGTCATCAAACTTGGAGACCAGGATGTAAGCCAACAGGCCCGCACCTGCCATTGAGCCCGGGATCGGCCGGCTCGGCGCAGGCAACTGCACCATCTTCTCGCACCGGCGGCAGGATTTCTTGAGCCGGGCGATCTGGATGACCTTCAGCTGCGCCGCGATCATGTCGAGGATGTCGCTGACGTCCTCGCCCACGACACGCAGATCGCCGCCGCAATCGGGACAGCATGTGCCGGGGTCCAGTTCCCGGCGCTCGCGCGGGGTCGCTGCCGACACACCCGGACGCCGCCGCGGCTTGTGCTCGCGCGTGCCGTTGACAGCAGCTGCGGGCTCGTCCTCGCCTTGATCATCGTCGATCGGCGCGCCGGCGTTCTCGGTGACCGCAACCAGCAGATCTTCCAGCGCCAGTTCCAGCTGTTCGATCTCACGCTCGATCTTTTCCGAGGACTTACCGAAGGCCTGTTTCTGGAGTTTGGCGATCCGAAGCCGCAGGGCCTGAACCAATTGGCCATGGGCCCGAAGCGTTGCCGACATCTTCGCGTTTTCCGCCTGCAAAGCGGCGATTTTCGCCTTCAGGATGGCGGGATCGTCAGGAAGATTTGCGGCATCGACAGACATGATCCTGACTTACCACAGATCCAATGGATATGCCAAAAAAACAAAGCAAATCAGTTAGATAATTCAACCCACCCGAGCCGGCGGCGAACCCCAGTCCGGCCTGCGCCAGTCGATGCCTTCCCACAGCATCGCCAGCTGCGCCGAAGTCAGACGAGCCGTGCCGTCGGCAACCGAAGGCCAGGGGAAGCAGCCCCGCTCCAAGACCTTGTAGTAAAGACAGAAGCCCTGGCCATCCCAATATAAAAGTTTCAGCCGATCACCCCCCCGGCCACGGAAGGCAAACACTGCTCCACTCGTTGGCTTCTGACGAAGCACATCCTGTGCAAGCGACGCCAGACCTCCTATGCCCTTGCGCATATCGGTGGCACCGCAGGCGAGATAGACCCGAACACCAGTCCCCGGGCCAATCATGCCGCTTCGACCGCCCGGATCAGCTGCGTCAGCGTGCTCGCATCCAGGCGGCCGTCGAAACGCAGGCAACGCCCGTTGCTCAGGCGCAATTCAACCGGAACTGGATCCGAATTGACCGACTCCTCACGGATCGCCGGACGAACCTCCGGAATTCCCTGCGCAGATGAAAGCTCCACCGGAAAGAACAGCGCGCCGCCGTCCGGCGACCACAGCCCTTTCTTCTTCAGCTCACGCCGCCACGTATAGATCTGCTGTCGGGTCACATCGTGGCGCTGCGCAACCTGGGTCACCGTTGCACCCTCAATCCCGACAGACATCACGATCCCGAGCTTGTCCTCATCTCGCCACCGCCTTCGCCGCTCAAGTCCAAGGATTTCACCACGCATCGACAACCCCGCATAAGATACGTCGCAAACGACGTCGTTATGCACGTCTCTTACAATAAAGGGCTCAATTCAGGCAGGCGGTGGCAACCGGGTGGTTACTTTTGTTTTTGAAAGTCATATTTCAGATACTGAGGTAGAGACGGAATGGTGACCAACGTAAACTAGGCAAAGATTCAGCTAACCAAGGCTTTTGGGCCGCTTTCACAAAATATGACAAGATAACAAGGGACATCATTTAAATGACAAAAGACCATATCGTCATGGTGACTTTTAAACCTAAGCCCTTACATCTCGAAGCCTTTGCAGGCGCCATGCAATCTGTCAAAATCGAGTTGCCTTGTGTGGACGGGTGCAAAGCCGTTCGTGTCATGGCTCATCAAGACGACCCGTCAGTATTCATGTTGATTGAGGATTGGGAAAGCTCAGACAAGCATGCGGTTCACATCAATCGTCTGGTCGAATCTGGCGAGTGGGCTGGTCTTGAACAGATGCTTGCGGTGCCCCCTACAAGCATCGTTCTGACACAAGTCTAACAAATCTCGGAGACCAGTCATATCGCTGGTCTCTGCCCTTTGCCAAACCAGCCGTTGACCCGACTATGCCGAACGGCAGAAAATCCCGCACAAGAGACACTGCCCTGGACCGCATCCAACGACGATGTTCTAGAGGACAGCCCGCCCGGCCGTCTTGGTCCCGGCGTGATGCTGCTTCTTTTCCAGAAAAGCCGGCACGTCCTCAGCGTTCAAGGGCTTGGAGAAGTAATAGCCCTGGATGTTGGTGCAGCCGAGCAAGACGAGCGCGTCCAGTTGTTCCCGGGTTTCCACACCTTCAACGACACATTCCAGATTGAGATCCCTGCACAGGGAAATCACCAGACGCACGATGTTCCGGCTGGACTCATCCTGATCGATATTCTCCACAAAGGACTTGTCGACCTTCAGCTTGTCCAGTGGCAGACCATTGACATAGGCGAGCGACGAGAAGCCCGTGCCGAAGTCATCCAGGGCGATATGCGCGCCGCACGCCTTCAGGATGCGGATATGCGCCAACGCCATCTCGTAGTCCTGGATCATCGAGCTTTCGGTGACTTCAAACGAGAGCCGGGCAGCACTTGCGGTATCTGCTTCGAGCATCTGCAGAATTTGCAGGATCGTATCGGGACTGCACAGGTCCTGGCCGGAGAGGTTGAAGGACAGGCGAACATCCACCGGCCAGTCCTTCATCTGCTTCAGACAGCGTTTGAGAAGCATCGGCGTAATCACTTTCATGAAGCCGGTTTGCTCGGCAATCGGGATGAACTCGGCCGGAGACACGAAGCCAAGTTCTGCGCTTTTCCACCGGGCCAGGGCTTCAAAAGTATGGGCCCGGCCACTTTCCAGATTCACCATCGGATGGAAGACGAGATAGAGTTCGTTTTCTAGGTGGTCCGATTTCAGGCCCTGAATGATCTTGCCGGTGCGCAGCTGATGCTTCTTGTGCTCATTTGAGAAGATGACCGTTTGCGACTTGCCGCTTCGCTTGGCCTGATAAAGCGCAATATCCGCCTGCTCATAAAGCTCTTCAGGTGCAAAATCAGCCTCGTCCTCAAACTCTTCCAGCCCCGCACTGTACCGGGCAATACCGACAGAACAGCCGACGGAGATGGAGATGGTGCCGACTTCGATCGGTTCCCGCAGCACGTCCATCAGACTTGCCCCGATCCGGATCAGATCATTGTCGCTCTTCTCGCCGTGCACGAAGAACCCGAATTCGTCCCCTCCGATCCGGCACAGGGAAAAGATGTGCTCGCTGGCGGTCAGGAGCCGCTGGGACGCGACCCGTAAAACCTCATCACCCACAACATGGCCATAGGTGTCATTGACCGGTTTGAAACCATCCAGATCCACGACTCCGGTAAACACCTGGCTGTCGTCGGTCCGGGACGCATTCAAGGTCGATTTCAGGATCTGGAAATAGTGTCGGCGGTTGGGCAGTCCGGTCAACATGTCCAGGCTGGCGAGACGGGCTTTGTCCTCGCTCAGATTGATGATGTCGAACTTGGATTTCAAAAGGGACCGGAAGTCTTCCAGAAACAGCTGCGAATGAACGACGACGGCAGCAAAAACTCCGATGATCACAAGACCGGCAAACACATCGGCAGTGTCTCCCAGCCAGATATGCACCACCGACAACGGCACAAAGACGATCGCGCCTACGAGCCGGGCCGTCGTTTTCATGTAATAGAGTGTAAGGTAGGTTAGGAAACCGACCGCAGTTTGAGCTATGAATACATAATACTTCCCGACTTCATCTGCCCGCAGGTAGAAATACATATTCACCGCACAGACAATCGATGACGCGGAAACCCAAAAAATTGCTTCATAGGAAATCACACTTTCAATGTGATTGCTCAATATAGTTTTATTACTTTTAAGGCAATACCAAAACAATCCATGAAGAAATGCGATCAAAATAAATAAAAATTGAAGAAGGATCGAAATCCTCCAATCGAATTCTTCGCTATAGATGAAGATATTTCCAAGGATGGCGATAGTCGCAACTGCAACACATGGCGTTGACGCACGGCCGAAAGCTTCATATTGCGCCACTTGGAGCGCCCGACGTTCAATAGCGGATATTTCTTCCACAAGCTTCACTCTGCACTTTGACCTCCCAAACCGTCCTCATAACTGCTGCGATAAGATTTCAGCAGTTTTCTTCATCTCGACAATAATATTTGTAAGTCCGCAACAAAGAGATGCGCGGCCGCAGCGCCCATGTCCACGCCCCAAGAAAAAGCCTGCGGTTTCATTAGGCTGCCTTCACATCCAGCAGAAACGACCCGCTGGCTGATCGCATATCTTCCACTTGCTGGATTCAGTGCTCCATGCGGGCAATGTAGTCGTGGGTTGCGGCAACAGGCTTCCAGGAACGGGGCAGAATGAACTGGTTGGTATGCACCACAACCTTTGCCATCACCGCGTTCATTTCCGCTGCCAGAAACGCATCTCTATTCATGCCTTCCACTTTTGCGATGTCTTTTTCCACGGACACGAGACTTTTCAAGCTCCAGGCTCCAACCACCGCAGCCCAAGAGGGTTTTCTGCTTTACAGTCATGCGAGAACTTTTACGAGTAATTTCACACGTAATTTCACACGTAATTCCAAAAACTAATATAATAAATCGTTAATATAATATAATTTTATTATTTAATGCATACGAAAATATTGTTTCTTTCTTTTTCTGAGCAATCATAATTGTAATATTTAATTTATTTTATTTGAAAATACATAATAAATTATTTAATTACTGCTTTTCTTTCATTGTGCTCTCATCAACAAGACATGAAATCTTTAGGTGCGATTTCCGGATTCGCTCGTGAATTTTCCTTCAAAAACTCTACGGCAAATCATGTTTTTTTGCCGGGTTCCAACAAATTTCGAGAACCGGAAAGACCGCCCTTGCCAGCAAGTCCCCTCTGCCACTTGCGTCAAAAAATTTGATCGCGTCACAAGCCAAGGGTCTTATACACAGCGTAATTCCGGCGGCCACTCTCCTGAGCCCAAAGATGGAGTTTCACAGAAAAGCCCCCAAGAGGCGACGCCACAAGGACCAACAAAAAGGCCGCGGAAACCCGCGGCCCTTGAAAGAGAAAAACCGAAGCCGGTCAGACGAAAAGATTGGCCAGGCTTTCCAGATATTCCTGCCGTCCCGATTTGGGCTGGGGCTCCAGATCCGCTCCATGCACCCGCTCCGCCAGCGCCTCCAGGGAAGACCCGCCATTCAGGATAGCCGCGTTTTCCGGTGCCTTCCAGCCCGCATAGCGGTCCTCGACAAAGCCTTTCAGACGGCCATCCTCGATCATCGCCGCTGCGGCCTTCAGCCCCCGGGCGATGGCATCGGCAGACCCCACATGGGCCTGGATCAGATCCAGCGGATCGAGCGACTGGCGGCGCAGCTTGGCATCGAAATTCGTGCCTCCGGTCGTGAAACCGCCATCCATCAGGATCTCGTAATAGGCAAGCGCCAGTTCCGGCACGTTCATGCCGAAGTGATCCGTATCCCAGCCGCACTGGTAATCGTTCCGGTTCATGTCGACAGACCCGAGAATGCCGAAGGAGCGGGCCATATGCAGTTCATGCTCGAAGGAGTGCCCGGCCAGGATCGCATGCCCCTGCTCGATGTTCATTTTCACCTCACTCTCCAGACCATAGGCCTGAAGGAAGCCATAGACCGTGCCGACATCATAGTCATATTGATGCTTGCTCGGTTCCTGGGGTTTGGGCTCGATCAGGATCGTACCCTTGAAGCCGATCTTGTGCTTATACTCCACCACCATGTTGAGAAACCGGCCCAGCTGGTCCAGTTCCTGTTTGGCATTGGTATTCAGAAGGGTTTCATAGCCTTCACGCCCGCCCCACAGAACATAGTTTTCACCCTTCAGGCGGTAGGTCGCATCCATGGCGTTTTTCACCTGGGCCGCCGCATAGGCAAAGATATCCGGGTCCGGGTTCGTGGCGGCACCGGCCATGAAACGGCGGTTGGAGAAGAGATTGGCGGTCCCCCACAGCAGCTTCACGCCGGTGTCAGCCATTTTGCCTTCAAAGAGATCGGCAATGGCATTCACATTGGCATTGCTTTCCGCAAGCGTCTTGCCCTCCGGGGCAATGTCCCGGTCGTGGAAGGTGAAATACGGCATGCCCAGGATCTGGTACATTTCGAAGGCAACATCTGCCTTCAGCCGGGCCTGGGCCATCGGATCGCCCCCGGCCGCCATCCAGCTGCGCTGGAAAGTTTCCCCGCCAAACGGGTCTGTGCCCGGCCAGCAGAAGCTGTGCCAGTAGCATACCGCCAGGCGCAAATGATCTTCCATCCGCTTGCCCAGGACGATTTCGTCCTTGTTGTAATGGCGGTAGGTTAGCGGGTCGCGGCTTTCCGGACCGGCATAGGGGATCGGCTGCAGGTCGCCAAAAAAACCAGTGCTCATGTCATCATCTCCCTGGATCGCCCCTGCCCCCAGAACTCTGGGGAACAGGTCAAAGGCAATCGGTTGTCAAATCAGTCTTTTTCAGTATCCGGCCTGTTTGAGCGCCGGATAAAGTGTGCGCCAGCGGGCATAGGCTTCGCCATAGGGGGCGATCAGGGCAGGCACCGGATCGATCGTGGTTTTCACGTCCGGCTTGCCAAAGACACCCGCCGTTGTGCCCGTTGCCGCCGCCTGGGCAAGCCGGGCCGCCCCGAGCGAGGCGCCAAAATCGCCATCAACCGGCACATCCACCGGCACTTCAAGCACGCTGGCGATAATTTGCAGCCAGACGATAGAGCGCGACCCCCCACCGACAGCCAGCAGGCGGCCAGCCTTGGTTCCCGCAACGCTCAAGGCTTCCATGCAGTCCTTCAAGGCAAAGGCCACCCCATCCAGAACCGCATGGGTCAGATCTTCCGTGCCCGTCTTATGGGACAGACCGGCAAACCCGGCCCGGATGGCCACATCATTGTGCGGGGTCCGCTCCCCGCCGAGATAAGGCAGGAAGGCGGCCCCTGACGGGCCGGTCACCTCTCCAAGGGCGGCCGTCAACTTTTCGGGCGGCGTTTTCACCACTCCCGAGAGCCAGTTGAGACTGTCAGTGGCCGACAGGATCACCCCCATCTGGTGCCAGGTATCCGGCACCGCATGACAGAAGGCGTGCACCGCGCCGTCTACATTCGGGGAAAACCGGTCATTGGTGACAAACACAACCCCCGAGGTGCCGAGAGACACGAAGGCGGACCCGGGATCCACAGCGCCAACACCGCAGGCCGAAGCCGCATTGTCGCCGCCACCGCCCGCAACCACCGGCGCCCTCTCAAAGCCCCAGCGGGCACAAAGCGCCTTAGCCAGGGTTCCTGAGGGTTCAGTGCCTTCCACAAGGCGCGGCATCTGGTCCCGGGTCAGCCCGGTTGCCGCCAGAAGCGCGTCGCTCCAGTCCCGCTCAGCCACATCCATCCAGAGCGTCCCGGCGCTGTCCGACATGTCGCTGGCATAATCCCCGGTCAGCTTGAACCGCACATAGTCTTTCGGCAGCAGGACCTTGGCCGTGCGGGCAAAGATCTCCGGTTCGTTTTCGCGCACCCATTGCAGCTTCGGCGCGGTAAAGCCCGGCATGACCAGATTGCCGCCAAGGGTCATGAATCTCGGCTCCGCTCCAGCCAGCGCCGTGCATTGTGCGCCGGACCGGCCGTCATTCCACAAGATGCAGGGCCGCAAAGGCGCCCCGTCCCGGTCCAGCAGCGTTGCCCCATGCATATGTCCGGAGAGGCCAATGCCGGTCACTTTGGACAGTTCCAGAGGCGCCTGGGCCTTGAGCGCATCGAGCACATCCTGACACGCCGTCCACCAGCTGTCCGGATCCTGCTCAGACCAGCCCGGATGGGGCCGGTTCACACTCAAGGGGGCCGTCGCAGAGGCAATCAGCTGCTGGTTATCGGCCAGCAGAATGGCTTTGACGGAACTGGTGCCGATATCAAGTCCGATAAACATGAGGTGCGTTCCTCAAAACAGGCAAAAAGAAAGGCCGATGCCTGCGGGCAGGCTTCGACGGGGTCTGACCCTGCGCCAGGTGCAGCCGGACAGGCTGGACCGGCAAGGGACCCCTGCGTGCAAACCCTCAACAGATCCGCGCGCGGAGGCATTCAATCAAACAGAGCGTCAACGCTGCCGCTGCGCGTCTCCCGGATCCGCCGGCGACAGTGCCGCAGGCCAAATCTCTGGTTGGCCGACGACAGTGTCGCCGACCATTGCTCTCGTTAGCCGACGACAGTGTCGCCGACCATTGCTCTGGTTAGCCGACGACTGTGCCGTCGGCCATTGCTCTGGTTAGCCGACGACTGTGCCGTCGGCCATCGCTCTGGTTAGCCGACGACAGTGTCGTCGGCAAGGGCCCCCGGTCCGGGAGTTGCCCCGGGAGGGCACTTGCCAAGGATGATCATGCCCAGAACATCGTCGTCGGTCACATCCGTGGTTTTCGCGGTTCCGACCAGCTGGCCGTTTTTCATCACCGCAATCCGGTCGCAAAGCTGGAAGACGTCGTGAATGTCGTGGCTGATCAGGAAGATCCCAAGACCCTGCTTTTTCAGTTCCTGAATCAGCTCGGCCACCATCTGGGTTTCATGCACCCCGAGCGCGGCTGTCGGCTCATCCATGATCAGGATCTTGGCGTTGAAATAAACCGCCCTGGCAATGGCCACGGACTGGCGCTGGCCACCCGACAGCGCCTTGACCGGCGCATGGAACTTTTTGAAGTTCGGGTTCAGCTTGCCCATGATCTTGCGGGTTTCCGCTTCCATGGCATCGTCATCGACAAAACCGAGCGATGTGGTCAGCTCCCGGCCCAGAAACAGGTTGGAGGCTGCATCCAGATTATCGGCCAGTGCAAGCGTCTGGTAGATCGTCTCGATATTGTGCGCGCGGGCATCGCGCGGCGAGTGGATATGCGCTTCCTCACCATTGATCAGGATCTGGCCGCTGTCGGCCTTGTAGGCGCCGGACAGGATCTTGATAAGGGTCGATTTTCCAGCGCCATTGTGGCCAAGCAGGCCGACCACTTCACCGGGATGCAAATCAACGGACACATGATCGACCGCATGAACGCCGCCGAAAGAAATGCACATGTCCTTCATTTCCACGAGAGGGGTTGTCATGGCTTACTCTCCCGTGCGCTTGCGGTAGATGATGTCGACCAGAACGGCCAGGACCAGCACCACACCAACAACAATGTTCTGCAGCGGCGCATCCACACCAACCATGGCCATACCCGACTGGAGCGACTGCATGATCAGGGCGCCGAGAATGGCTCCATAGATCGTGCCGACGCCGCCGGACAGCGCGGTCCCGCCAATCACAGCCGCCGCGATCACCCGCAGCTCATCCAGCGTGCCGATGTCGTTGGTGGAAAACCCGAGACGGGCGGAGGCAACGGCCCCAGCCAGGCCACACAGGCCGCCCATGATGGCGAAGATCTTGACCGTCAGAAAACGGGTGTTGATGCCCGACAGCTCCGCTGCATCCGGATTGCCGCCAGCGGCAAAGATATAGCGTCCGAGCCGGGTCCGCTGGGCCGTCACTGTCATGGCAACAGCCACCAGAATGAGCAACACCACCGAATAGGGAATACCATAGCCGACTTCCAGACCTTCCGGCATGGTTTCATCAGCCGCCGCAAAGATCCGTTTCAGCCGGGCCGGCGGAATATGATAAGCGTTCAAAACCGCCACAAAGCCCAGGATCGCGCCGGTGGTAATCAGGCCGAGGGTGATTTCCGCCCAGACCGGCTTGACCGGAAAGCCGTGGGACGCCTTGCGCCTGCGTGAGGCGACCTGAAGCCAGAGCACCAAGAGCGCTGCCACCAGGCCAAACACCCAGGAGGCGCTTTCGCCAAGCGTGCCGCCAATGCCCCCCAGCATGGTGAAGGTCTCGTTCAGCGGCCCGATGGTCTGCCCGGATGTGATGAACCAGGCCACATTGCGCCAAACCAGCAAACCACCCAGGGTGACGATAAAAGCCGGAATGCCGAGATAGCCGATCATCCAGCCCTGAAATGCGCCGATCAACACCCCGACAACGACCCCGGCAAGAAGCGCCAGCACCCAGATAGCCGGGTGGCCGACACCCAGAACGTGCGGGCTGGCCAAAATGTCAGTCTGCAGCACCGCCATGACGGCGGCAACCGTGGCAAGCAGGGAGCCGACCGAAAGATCGATGTGGCGGGTTACGATCACAAATACCATGCCAGTGGCCATGATGGCGACCGACACGGTCTGGATTGTCAGGTTGAAAATGTTGCGCGGTGTCAGAAACCGGCCATCCGTAACCACATTGAACACCAGGCACAGGACGATGAACGCCCCGATCATGCCCAGAAGGCGGGTGTCGAGCTGCAAGGCAGCAAACATGTTGCGGGCTGCCGGGCCTTTGGAGCCGGGCAGAGCGGTGTCGGACATCAAGGTTACTCCTGCTTGGAGACCATTACGCTTGTGCGTCGGGTGGCCACCCGGGGAACCGCGCAAACGGCCTTCCCAAAAATGGCCCCGCTGTCAGCAGCGGAGCCATACGTGTTGCTTCAGATCAGTTGCAAGGCGCCGGGCCGTTGCTGACGCCCTGGCACAGATCATCCTTGGAGATCCAGCCCGCATCGACAACAGCGGTCAGGTTGTCCTTGGTGATCGGCATCGGCGACAGGAACTTGGCGGTCAGCTCTGTGCCGGACGGAGACGCCCACTTGGTGGCGCCATCAATGTCGCCCATCGCCGTGCCGCCTGCCAGGGAAACCGCGATTTCACCGGCAGCCTTGCCAAGTTCACGGGCGTCTTTCCACACGGAGACAGTCTGCGTGCCCTTGGCGACCCTGTTCAGAGCCGCATGGTCACCATCCTGGCCCGACACCGGAATGCCGTCCATGCCCTGGGCGGTCAGGGCAGCGACCACACCACCAGCGGTGCCGTCATTGGAGGCCACCACCGCATCAACCTTGTTGTCATTGGCGGTGAGGATCTGTTCCATGTTGCGCTGTGCGTTGGCCGGAAGCCAGCCATCCGTATAGGCTTCGCCGACAATCTTGATGTCGCCGGTGTCAATGGCTGCCTGCAGCACTTCCTGCTGACCGCCGCGCAGGAAATCTGCGTTCGGGTCGGTCGGAGAGCCCTTGATCATGACGTAGTTGCCTTTCGGCGCGGCCGCCAGGACCTCAGCAGCCTGCATGCGTCCAACCTCGACATTGTCGAAGGTCAGGTAGAAGGCGCGGGAATCGTCGATCAGACGGTCATAACCAACCACCGGGATGCCTTCATCGGCAGCGGCCTGAACAGCCGGGCCGATCGCCTGGGAGTCCTGGGCCAGAATGATCAGAGCGTTGGCGCCCTGGGCGATCAGGGCTTCCACGTCGGACAGCTGTTTGGCGGACGAGCTCTGGGCGTCGGCCGAGATGTATTTCGCGCCTGCAGCTTCCAGGGCAGATTTGATGGCAGCCTCATCTGTCTTCCAGCGTTCTTCCTGGAAGTTGGACCAGCTCACGCCGACGACGATGTCGGCAGCCTTGGCAGCGGAAAGGGCAGTCGCGGACAAAAGGGCGCCCGCCAGTAAAACGGTAATCTTGCGCATTATAATGTTTCCTCCAGTTGGCACAGCATTCTCATCGGCTGGGCCTGAACCATGCGTGTCTCTAATCGGGCACGATGTTGCAGTGCCACATATTGGACAAGCTTATTGTTATTTTTTTTAGTGCCCGAAAAAAAGTTGCAGGAAAGCGCCGCTCCTGTCAACATGGTTTTGCGAAACTCTGTTCCGTCTATCCAAAAATACAACAAGGAACAGGGAGAATCCGGGGAAGATCCCGGACGGAGGAAACATCTTACCAAGAGCCGAGGGAGCATGGCACGCAAGGCGGACCGGGACCAGATCAGGCGGCAAAACCGGAGTATTATTCTACAGGCCCTGCGCCGGAGCGGCCCCATGGCCCGGATTGATCTTGGCCAGATCACACGGCTCAGCCCAGCCACTGTAACGGCAATCACCTCGGACCTGCTCGAGCAGGATCTTATTCTCAGCCTGGAAGCCGAGGAACCGAAAACGCACCAGTCCAGGGGCCGCCCGCGCACGCTGCTGAAGCTCAATCCGGAGGCCGCCTTCATCATCGGGGTCCGCCTTTCGGTCAACACGATCGATCTCTCCCTGGTGAATTTCTCAGGTGAAGTTGTTCATGATCACCGCACCCGGTTCGACAGTGCCACGGCCAATGCGGACAGTTTTCCCAGAACCCTTGTCAACGCCATTGAAGACTTTCTTGACGCCGCCAGGATCGATGCGTCCCGGGTTCGTGAAATCGGCGTAGCGGCCCAGGGCGTGGTCAAGACAGAGACCGGGCAGGTGGCCTGGAGCCCGGCCTTTGCCGGGCGCCGGATCCCGGTTGTCGCCCCCTTGCGGGAGGCGTTCGGAGCCGAGTGCTACATTTCCAATGACACCAACATGATCACCGAGGCGCTGCACTGGTCGGACCCTGCCCGATATAGCGGCACCTTTGCCGTGATCATGCTGGATTATGGCGTCGGCATGGGGCTTTATCTGGACAACCGGTTGTTTTCCGGCGGCAGTGGCACGGCGGCTGAATTCGGCCATGCCAATCACATTCCGGGAGGCGCGCTCTGCCGCTGCGGAAAACGCGGCTGTCTGGAGGCCTACCTTTCCGATTACGCCCTGGTCCGGGCCGCGAGCCACCTGCCTGAAGACACTGATCCTGTCTCCATCGAGGCCGGGGTTCACGGCCTTGAACGGCTGCTGGAACGGGCCGGGTCCGGCGACATGGATGCCCAAACTGCCTTTCACGATGCCGGACGAGTGCTCGGCTTCGGCATGGCACGGGTGATCGCCATGATCGATCCGGGCCGGCTGGTTCTGACCGGCGCGGCCATGCGCGCCTTTTCCTTCATGGAGAAAGGCATGTGGGAAGCGCTTGAGGAAGCACTTGTGGCGGATCTTCGCAACAATTTCACCCTGGACGTAATGCCCTGGAACGAGAATTTCATCCGCAGCGGCCTGATCGCCCAATCCATGGAGCGCCTCGACAAGGACTTTCAAGGCACTGCCACCCGTCCTCAACGGCAAGGCGGGCATCCGGGAAGCGAGGAGGTCCGTGCGTGAGGCTGCTTTACGGCCAGGGGGCCGCTGTTGCTCTTGCCGGATCTTTGTCTGCTCTCCTGGCTGCCCCCCTCGCAGCGACCGCGGCCGACCCCGGCTTGCCACCGTGGAGCGAAAAAGCCATTCGCGCCGATGTCGATCTGGAGGCGCTTGCAGCATCCGGCAAAGACCCGATCCAGGTGCTTCAGCCTCTGGGCGAAGAGCTCTTTTCCGCAAAATTCACCCGACAGGACGGTGTGGGCCGGCCGGATGCGACCGGTGCCATTGTCCCGACCAAGGTGCGCCGCAGGTCTCACTTGTCCTTCCAGCGCCTTGCGGGGCCGGACGCCAATTCCTGCGCGTCCTGCCATAATGAGCCGGTGACAGGCGGCGCGGGCGCCTTTACGGCCAATGTCTTTGTGTCGGAAGGCTTTGAAAGCGCCGATTTCGATACCATCGATCCGCAATTTTCCAATGAGCGAAACACGAATGCGATCCAGGGCACCGGACTGATCGAGCTGCTGGCCCGGGAAATGACCCATGACCTGCGCGGCCAGCGGACGGCCGTCCTGTCCGCAGCCCGGGGCAGCGGTCAGCCGGAAACCGTCGCCCTTGAAACCAAGGGCGTCTCTTTCGGCCGCCTGACCGCCTATCCCGACGGAACCCTTGATGTGAGCGCCCTGGACGGCATTGACGATGATCTGACCCTGCGCCCCTTCAGCCAGAAAGGCGTATTTGCCTCGCTGCGCCAGTTCACGGTCAACGCCATGAATGCCCATCACGGCATTCAGGCGAGCGAACGCTTTGGGCCGGAATGGACCGGAACGGCAGATTTTGACGGCGATGGCGTGGAGCGGGAAATGTCACCCGGTCAGATCTCCGCTTTGGTGGCCTGGCAGGCGACCCTGCCCGCCCCCGGCCGGAAAAAGGATTTGCCGGAGGTCTGGCACCGCGCCGCAGAAGAGGGAGAAGAGCTGTTTTCGCAGATCGGCTGTGCGGCCTGTCACATCCCCAGTCTGCCGCTGGACAGTCTTGTCTTTTACGATCCCGGCCCCTTTGACACGGCTGGCACCTTGCGCCAAAGCGACATGGAAGCCCCGCTGGCCCTGGATCTGGCCACGCTCGACTGGGTCAACGCTCTGCCGAGAGATGATCAGGGCCGGGTTCTGGTACCCCTTTACGGGGACCTGAAACGGCACCGGATTGCCGATTCGAAGACCGACACATTCGGCAACGAGTTGCTGGCCCAGCGGTTCGTGCCCCGGGACATGTTCATCACGGCAGAACTCTGGGGTCTGGCGAGCACGGCCCCCTATGGCCACCGGGGCGACCTGACGACACTTGACGAGGCCATCCGTGCCCATGGCGGCGCGGCGGCGGACAGCCGCGAAGCCTATGACAGTCTGCCGGAAACGGACCGCCAGTCGGTGATCGCCTTTTTGCGCGCTCTGGAGATTGGCCAATGACCCGCTGCGGGCTATCCGCCCCTTTTCTGCCTCTCCTGTTTGGCGTTGTTACCGCCGCGCTCACCGCACCGGCCACCACCTTTGCCGAAGGGGATGCTCCAGCGCCTGTGCCCCATTTTTCGGAGGAGGCCGAGGCTGCCGGGATCCGGCATGTTTATGATGGCCCATGGGAATATTTCGTCGGTGGCGGTGTTGCGGTTTTCGATTGCAATGGTGACCGCCGTCCGGACCTTTTTCTGGCCGGGGGCGAAGGATCTGGCCGCTTCTTTGTCAATGCCAGCCCTACCGGGGGGGCGCTGGCATTCACGCCGGCGGACAGCGGTGTCAGCGGCAAACAGCTTGCAAAAGTGCTGGGAGCCTATCCGCTCGACATCGACAATGACGGATTGCTGGATCTGGTGCTCCTGCGTCTGGGGGAAAACCTTCTTTTGAAAGGCAAGGGCAATTGCAGGTTTGAGGTGGCCAACCGGGCACTCGGCTTTGACGGCGGCCGGGCATGGACCACTGCTTTCGCCGCAACCTTTGAAGACGATCAAACCTCTCCGACCCTCGCCTTCGGTAACTATGTTGACCGGTCCG
Organism: Roseibium sp. AWQ4_254; assembly: GCF_056161025.1. NCBI lineage: Bacteria > Pseudomonadati > Pseudomonadota > Alphaproteobacteria > Hyphomicrobiales > Stappiaceae > Roseibium > Roseibium sp. AWQ4_254. The sequence continues at coordinate 73,650 of NZ_JBSWYH010000022.1, read as the reverse complement.
CACCGGGGGCGCCCTGGGGCACTTGCCACGACAATGTTCTGGTCCGCCCGGATGCCGCTGATGCTGCAGACCGAGCAGGCAGCAGCGCCCCGCGCTATTCAAACGCCACGCGGCTGTCGCCCGGCTATTGCAGCTTGTCGATCCTCTTCACCGACTGGAACCGGTCCGGGGAACCGGCCCTGCGGGTCTCCAATGATCGTCATTATTACCGGGGCGGCGAAGAACAGCTGTGGGCCGTGCCGCCCGGACGGCCGCCGCGCCCTTACCGCAAAAGCGACGGCTGGCAGCATCTGAAGATCTGGGGCATGGGCATTGCCTCCATTGATCTGGATGTGGACGGCTTTCCCGAATATGCGCTGACCAGCATGGGCGACACCAAGCTGCAAAAGCTGGACGCGGACACTGATGAAACGGTTCCGGTCTATACGGACATCGCCTTTGACCTCGGCCTGACCGCGCACCGCCCCTATACGGGCAACGACCTGAAGCCCTCTACAGGCTGGCATTCGGAATTTCAGGATGTCAACAATGACGGGCTGTGGGACCTCTTCATCGCCAAGGGCAACGTGGAGGCGATGCCGGATTTTGCTGCCTATGACCCGGATAATCTGCTGCTGGGCCAGTGGACCGGCCGGTTCAGCGAAGCTGGCGGCGCAGCAGGATTGGCCCTGGACCGGCGCGGCCGAGGCGCGGGCCTTGCGGATTTCAATGCAGACGGCCTGCTGGATCTGGTGATTGTCAACCGGGCCGCACCGGTCAGTCTTTATCGCAATCTCGGCAAGGGCACCGAAGAGGAGCCCAAGCCGCTCGGCAACTGGCTCGCCGTCGAGATCCGCCAGCCGGGCCAGCCCAACGAATGGGCGGTTGGCGCGAAGATCAGCGTGAAAACCGGCAACAGGACCGTCGTGAAGGATATTCAAGTTGGGGGCGGCCATGCCTCCGGCCAGCTGGGATTTGTGCATTTCGGGCTGGGTGTCGCAGAGCGCGCGAATGTGCGCATCAGGTGGCCCGATGGCGACTGGAGCCACAGCTACCGGGTCTTCGCCAATGGGCATGTGCTGATCGAGCGCGGCGCGGAAAAGGCCAGGCTCTGGTATCCGCATTAGCCTTGCATGTTTCTTCGGCCCGGCTGGCAAAGATCGTCCTGAAACATTTCTGCCTTTTCTGGGTATATCTCCAAACGACACGGCTTGACGGCACGCCCTGACGTGCTGTGCCCGCAAACTTCGGTACACTTACCCTCGTAAATTTAGTCTGTGTTGGCGCTTACGGGCTGTTGGGCATGGGGTCCCGGAGTGACGCCGCGTAACTGAAGGTGGGCAGTATCATGTTTGTGGGGATTTTGGCCGGAGCCATACTTTATGGCGCCGTCACTCTGGTGTTTTTGATTTTGTCATCGGCAGAGCTACTGGAAAGCTGTACCAGCACACCTTCCCGTCTGGCGCTTGTCTTTCTGATCTCCGTCTTCTGGCCGGTGGCCCTGGTTGTGCTCTCCCTCGTCGCGGTTTTCGCCCGGCTGGCGGGGTCCCGCACCCGGTCGCGCAGCCTTGTGGGCGGCCTGCCCTACGGAAGCTGCTGACCCTCCCGAGACAGCGCGCTGATTGCCGCGGCAGTCCGTAGACAGGATCCGCGCCAAGCCACGGAATGCCGCATGTTCCAGGGAATGGAACATGCGGCGCTCATCCAATTAAAAGCGTTGGATCTTTGACCTTGAGATCTTTGATTTCAGGCGGCGACCGGCAAGTCTGATGGCCCGCAGTGCGTGGTCGTCGCGTCTGGCGAAAATTTAGTCAAGCCTGCTTTTTGACCTAAAGTCTTGGGATTTCAGTAATTTTATTGCTGATTTTTTGGCTCAAGTTTTTAATCATTCCAAAAATATTTGACTAACTGTTCAAATTTTTGCCCAATAGGGTCATTGAGCCTGCTCACAAAACGAAGCGGGCCACCTCGAAATTGATCGCCAACCTTCCGGAGATCTCCATGACCCAGACCAAAGCCGGCCCGGACATCGCGCCCGGACGTCTGCCCGAGGAAGCCTATGCGGAGAACTTCAGCGACCTGCACCCGCTGCTGGAGCCTCATGAGGCTCAGGTGGAAGCCGACCGCTGCTATTTCTGCTACGACGCACCCTGCATGCAGGCCTGTCCGACAAGCATCGACATTCCCCAGTTCATCCGCCAGATTTCGACCGGCAACCCGGACGGATCGGCCAAGACGATTTTCGAGCAGAACATTCTGGGTGGCATGTGCGCCCGCGTCTGCCCGACCGAAACCCTGTGTGAACAGGTCTGCGTGCGGGAAACCGCCGAAGGCAAGCCGATCAAGATCGGCCAGCTGCAGCGCTACGCGACCGATCACTACATGGCCGGGCATGACACGACCCCATTCACCCGCTCAGCCTCGACGGGCCGGAAGATCGCTGTTGTCGGCGCCGGACCGGCTGGACTGTCCTGCGCCCACCGGCTGGCCGTCCACGGCCATGACGTGACCCTGTTCGATGCCCGCGAAAAGCCCGGCGGGCTGAATGAATTCGGCATCGCGTCCTACAAGTCAGTCGATAATTTTGCGGCTCGCGAAGTGGATTTCATTCTGTCCATCGGCGGCATTGAGCTAAAGACCGGCATGCGCCTTGGCGACAATCTGGATCTTGCCGGTCTGCGGACCACCTACGACGCGGTGTTTCTCGGCATCGGGCTCGACGGTGTGAACGCCCTTGACATGGACAACGAGACTGCCGACGGCGTTCTGAGTGCCGTCGACTACATTTCGGATCTGCGCCAGAGTAACGACCTGTCCGGATTGCCCGTTGGCCGCCGCATCGTCGTCATTGGCGGCGGCATGACCGCCGTCGACATTGCCGTGCAGACCCGGCTGCTCGGGGCCGAAGACGTCACCATCGCCTACCGGCGGGGACAGGAGCGCATGAACGCCTCCCGCTATGAGCAGGACCTGGCGCAAACATCCGGGGTGAAAATTCTCACCAACGCGCAGCCGCACACGCTCAAGACACAAGACGGGCACATTGCGGCCATCGAACTGGAGCGCACGGCAACGAGCGAAGATGGCAGCCTGACCGGGACCGGTGAGATGATCACCCTGGCGGCCGACATGGTCTTCAAGGCGGTCGGGCAGACCCTTGTCCAAAGCGGTCTGGATTCTGCGATCAGGGTCGAAAAGGGCAGGATCGCCGTTGATGAGACCCGCAAGACCAGCCTTGCCGACGTTTGGGCCGGGGGAGATTGCATTGCGGGAGGCGAGGATCTGACGGTGACTGCCGTTGAGGATGGCAAAATTGCCGCCGAAAGCATCCACGCCACTTTGAGCGAACACGCGCAGACGACTGCGGACGCGAGGGAGAGAGCCCATGGCTGATTTGCGCACGGACTTTATCGGGATCAAGTCCCCGAACCCGTTCTGGCTGGCCTCCGCACCGCCAACGGACAAGGAATATAACGTGGTCCGGGCCTTCAAGGCCGGGTGGGGCGGTGTTGTCTGGAAAACCCTTGGCGAAGATCCGGCCGTGGTCAATGTCAACGGCCCGCGCTATGGCGCTATTCACGGCAAGGACCGTCAGCTGATCGGCCTCAACAACATCGAACTCATCACCGACCGGCCGCTGGAAGTGAACTTGCGGGAGATCAAGCAGGTCAAGCGGGACTGGCCCGACCGGGCCTTGATTGTCTCTCTGATGGTCCCTTGCGAAGAGCAGAACTGGATCAGCATCCTGAAACGGGTGGAAGAAACCGAAGCGGACGGAGTGGAACTCAATTTCGGCTGCCCGCATGGCATGAGCGAACGCGGCATGGGCTCGGCTGTCGGTCAGGTGCCTGAATATATCGAGATGGTGACCCGCTGGGTGAAGCAGCATTCGCGCATGCCCTGCATTGTCAAATTGACGCCCAACATCACCGATGTGCGCAAACCCGCGCAAGCTGCCAAGGCCGGCGGTGCAGATGCGGTGTCGCTGATCAACACGATCAACTCCATCATGGGCGTGGATCTCGACATCATGTCCCCCTCGCCCTCCGTGGACGGCAAAGGAGCCCATGGCGGCTATTGTGGCCCGGCGGTGAAACCGATTGCCCTCAACATGGTTGCTGAAATTGCCCGCGATCCGGCCACCCATGGTTTGCCGATCTCCGGGATTGGTGGCGTGACCACCTGGCGGGACGCGGCCGAGTTCATGGCGCTGGGCGCCGGATCCGTTCAGGTCTGCACAGCGGCTATGACCTACGGTTTCAAGGTGGTCGAAGACATGATCACAGGCCTCAGAGACTGGATGGATCAAAAGGGCTATACCTCCGTCGACCAGTTCGTCGGCAGCGCGGTGCCCAATGTGTCGGACTGGCAGTATCTGAACCTGAACTACATCGCCAAGGCACAGATCGATCAGGATCTTTGCATCAAATGCGGCCGCTGCCACATTGCCTGCGAAGACACGTCCCACCAGGCCATCACCAGCTTGGTAGACGGGGAACGCAAGTTTCAGGTGATCGACGAGGAATGCGTTGGCTGCAATCTTTGTGTCAATGTCTGCCCGGTGGAAAACTGCATCACCATGGAGCCGATGGCGGCCGGAAGTGTCGACCCGCGCACCAGAAAGACGGTCGACAAAGACTACGCCAACTGGACCACCCATCCGAACAACCCGATGGCCATCCAGGAGGCCGCCGAGTAACCCACCTCTTGGGGGCAGAAAAGCTCCCCCAGCAACCAGATCCTCCGCAGGCGGGCAGCCCCCCTGCCTGCGGCGCTTCGCATTCCTGCCGATCTCAATGGATGGAACCCGATCTGACCGGGATCAGTCGCCCGCCACCTTTCCGAGCTGTGTGACGCTCCCGGCAATGCTCTCCAGAGGCGCGGGCTTGGCATAGAGAAAGCCCTGCAGATAGTCGCACCCTGCCTGCGACAGAAACACTCGCTGCGCCTCGGTTTCCACCCCTTCCCCGACAGTCTCCATTCCAAGAAGACGCGCCAGGCTCAGGAGGGAGCGCACAAGAAGGTCCGTCTCGTCATCCCGCCCGATCCGGCTGACGAAGCTCCGGTCGATCTTGAGTTTGTCGAAACGGTATTTATGCAGATAGCTCAGGCTCGAATAGCCGGTGCCGAAATCATCAATGGCAATGCAAAGGCCAAGCCCCCGCAGCGCTTCGAAGGTGGCGGCAACCTGGTCGTCGTCTTCAATCATGAGATCTTCGGTGATCTCAAGGATCAGCCGCTCCGGCGGAAATCTGTACCGGTTCAATAGAGCACTGATCTCCTGCGCAAAATCGGGCCTTTGAAACTGGGTTGCACAGACATTCACCGAGACCCCGGCGCCTTCCCAGTGCCTGGCATCGCGGATGGCCTGTTCCAGAACCCAGGAGCCGATCTCAGACATCAGGCCTGCTTCACGGGCAACCGGCAGGAACACGTTGGGCGCCACTAGAGAACCGCCTTCGCGCTGCCAGCGGATAAGCGCTTCATAAAAGCGGATCTTGCCGGTCTCGCAGCCGATGATCGGCTGATAGAACAATCTGAACTCGCCGTCCGGAATAGCTGAATCCAGATCCTTGCGGATTTGCCGGGCCTCGCGCAGATGGGCATCCATGTGCGCATTGAACATGCGGATGGAAGACGTGCGCTCCGATTTGCAGCGCTGCAGAGCGATGTCCGCCGCCCGGATCATGTCTTTTAGCGCCTGCCCGTGCTCCGGATAGCGCGCTGCACCCGCGCTGCAGGACGCTTCCAGAAGCTTGCCCTCGTAAGCGATTGGCTGTTTCAGAGCGTTCATGAGGTTCTGGAGGTGTGCCGGTGTTTCCTCTTTCCGGTTGACCCGGTCTGTCAGCAGGGCAAATTCGTCGCCGCCGATCCGCCCGATCAGATCTCCGGGCGCCAGCAGTTCCCGGATTCTGGCCGCCTGGGTAACGATCAGGTGATCGCCCGCCGCATGGCCGTGCATATCATTGATCTGCTTGAACCTGTCGAAGTCCAGATAGGCCACCGCAAAGGGGATGCCGGATTTCTCGCGCAAGGCCACCCATTTGCGGGCCGCATCATGGAAATACCGGCGGGAGGCAAAGCCCGTCATGGAGTCATAATCGGCCGCTCTGCGGGCTTCCCGCTCACGTTCGGCCAGCCGCCGTTTGGCAATCGCGTTCTGGCGCAAGGCTGCAAGGGAAATTCCAAGGATGATCAGGAGCGCCAGCCCCAGAACCGGAACAGAGGCCATGATGATCCCGGACGCCCGGCTCATGGGGTACCAAGCCAGGGACCCCAGCGTCTTGCCATCACTGCGTTTGACCGGCACACCGATCATGCCGTCCGGAACGGCTTCGGCAAACTCCAGATTGTCGAGGGACAGGCTGGCCAGGAGCGAGGCCAGGTGGGCTGTATCCAGGTCCAGAAACGTGATCAGAATATTTGGCGGGCCATAGGTCATCTCAATGCCGCCGGGATCAGGGACAATTGCAAAGGCCGACATAATGCGCGGCCGCCCCTTGACCAAAACCACGTCCGTTGCCGAGATATCAGACAAGGCCCCGGAGAACACCACATCTCCGGATGCGCTGCGCTTCAGCCCTTCAAGATAGTTCGCCCGGATTTCACTAATTGCGTCTTCAATTTGGGCATCCACTCCATCACTCAGAAAACCGGACAGGTTCCAGTTGTGCTTGTCTGCGAAGAACAGGGGTTTTCCCGCAGGGTCCAGCAGAATTGCAATATCAAAGGAAAAGTCCTGCGCCATGTCGACGCCGAAACGGTTCTCGATCCAGGCTTGGGACGGATTGGTCTCAATGTTGATATAGGCCGCATTGGATGCGGCATAGCGCTCGATTTCCTGAAGCAGGCGTTGCTTGTGGTTCGCAAACACCCGTTCAACCGATTTTTTTTCGCGCGCCGCTGCCTGCTGCTCGGCCACCAGGATCTTGAAGAAGACCGCGCCGAACGAAATCACCGCAGCGAGCAACATCACCATCAGAACCGCACCCAGCCGCCCCCCGAAGCGGCCGGCAGTCTCACTCGTGAGCCCGTTGCCGCCCTGATCCCGCCCCGGCAAATCTGCACCGTCCAACGTGTCTGTTTGGTTCTGCATATCGTATCGTTAGCTTCCGCTGAGGCCATTGAACGCGTTGGCTAAATAATAAACAGACAAATTAATATTTTGACACAGCAAAACGAAAAACATCATAAATCTGCGCATATTTCTCAATGAAAAAAAGAAGTAAACAAAAATACAACCTATGATTATCGATAAAATTACGCAAAAAAACAAATTCATACTCGTATAAATAGCAACGCCTAACTTTGCAGGTTGCATGCACAGACATGCAAAAGGCCGCCAGATGGCGGCCTTTCATTTGTCCTGGTCTACCAGACTGTCCCGGCCGTAAAGCCGGGACACCGGCGCCCCGATGCCTTCGAAAACAAGCTTACATCTTGTCAGTGACTGCCGTTGAGGTTGCCCCCTCCGGTTCCTTGGTGATCACCGGGTCAGACCCACCGGCCAGAAGCGATTTCACCGTGCGCTCATAAGCGCCCATGTCGAGCTTTCCGTCGGAGCCGTCCACCAGTTTGTTGATTTCGCCCACCATGCGGATCTGATGTTTTTCGGTCTGTGCACCGGTTGCATCATTTTCCAAAACGATTTCAGCAGCTTCCTCAGGATGCTCGGCCGAATAGGCCCAGCCTTTCATGGAGGCACGGACAAACCGGGAAAGCTTATCGACCATGGCCGGATCCTTGAGGCTGTCTTCCAGCACATAAAGGCCGTCTTCCAGGGTCGCAACACCCTGGTCTTCATATTTGAAGACCACAAGATCCTCTGCCGGAATTCCGGCATCAATCACCTGCCAATATTCATTGTAGGTCATGGTGGAAATGCAGTCGGCCTGTTTCTGCAACAGCGGATCCACGTTGAAGCCCTGTTTCAGAACCGTAACGCCGTCCTCGCCGCCATCGGTAGGAATACCGAGCTGGCTCATCCAGGACAGAAACGGATATTCATTGCCGAAGAACCAGACCCCCAGTGTCTTGCCCTTGAAATCTTCAGGAGAGGTGATGCCCGTGTCCTTCCGGCATGTCAGCATCATGCCCGATTTCTTGAAAGGCTGCGCGATATTGACGAGCGGAACCCCCTTTTCACGCGACGCAAGCGCGGAGGGCATCCAGTCGACGATCACATCCGCTCCCCCGCCGGCGATCACTTGCGGCGGAGCAATGTCCGGGCCGCCCGGCTTGATCGTGACATCCAAACCCTCTTCGTCATAAAAGCCCTTGTCCTTGGCCACATAGTAGCCGGCAAACTGTCCTTGAGTGACCCATTTGAGCTGCAGTGTGAGCTCGTCAGCGGCCTGAGCGGCGCCCGAGATCAGGCTTGCGCCCAGAACCGATGCAAGCGCAAGACTTTTCAATGCCTTCATTGCCATTCCCCTACTTGTTATACCCGGCACCTTCAGCCAGGTTTTCTCTGGAATTGTCACCCTCCTCCAGCATGGGACTCAAGCAGCTTGCCGCCGGAGCGCCGTGAGGCGGAGTTTGGCCGAACGCGCGTTGCCGGGCTTTTTGCCTTCTGAACACCGGACGCTGACCAAATGGTCAAGAAAATCTAGAAAGGTGCTATGTACCTGGTCAAGACTATTTTTTGATCAAGCTCTTTTCGGGAGGCTTTTACCGGCCCTTTCTGACCGCTGGACCGTCTTGTCTCAACCACCTGAATGACCCGTTGCCCCCGTTGCCTCGTGCGCGCGCCCGGCAGATCCCGCCCCAACCCCGGAAGCAGCCCCGGAAGCAGCCTTGAACAAAGCCGTGATTTTGGCGGTCAGCTCCGTGCGCTCCTTGCTGCCATCCGCCGAATAGTTGAGATTTTTGAAGAGCGACGTCTGCTCTGTGAAAAACTGTCGCACGGCGTCCTTGTCCTCAAAGGCAAACTCTGCCTTCGCAATCCGGTAGACGAGAGCAAAGGTTTCCTGTTGGCGGGCCAGAGGAGCAGACACATCGACATCGTCAAACGCGTCCTGCTGCAGATAGACCATGTCGAGAAACAGCGCCTTTTGCTGAAGCACGAAATCCTCGGTGGAAACGCCCTCCTCCCCGGTCACCTGCATCATGCGCGTGATCTCGTCGCCCTTGCGCAGAAGCTCGATCATCTCTTCCACCCGGGGCACCCAGTCCGCGCCGATATTGTCCTGATACCAGGCGCCCAGCTGGGTGTGATAGCGGGACCAGGACAACAGCGGGTCAACGGCGGGGTAAAAGCGCTTGTAGGCCCGTTCCGAAGACAGGCCGAGAAAGGTCTTGACGGTTCCGAGGGTCGACTGTGTCACCGGCTCTTCGAAATTGCCCCCCGCCGGGGACACAGTCCCGATCATGGTCAGGCTGCCGGTCTCACCGGTTGCGGTCTTGAGGACCCCGGCGCGCTCATAGACGCCCTTGATGGCGGAATCCAGATAGGCCGGGAAAGCCTCCTCGCCGGGGATTTCTTCCAGGCGGCCGGAGGTCTCGCGCATGGCCTGTGCCCAGCGCGAGGTGCTGTCTGCGATCAGCAGCACATCATAACCCATCTGCCGGTAATATTCACCAAGGGTGATGCCGGTATAGATCGAGGCTTCGCGGGCGGCGACGGGCATGGATGACGTGTTGCAAATGATGACCGTGCGGTCCATCAGCGTGCCGTCCCCGGACGGATCGGGCTGATGGGGAAATTCCGTGATGGTTTCCACGACTTCCCCGGCCCGCTCGCCGCAGGCGACCACGATCACGATATTGACCGCCGAGAACCTGGAAATCAGGGATTGCAGCACGGTCTTTCCCGCCCCGAAGGGCCCTGGAATACAGCCCATGCCGCCCCGGGCAATCGGGAAGAAGGTGTCAATCAGGCGCAAGGTGGTGATCAGCGGTTCGCTCGGATAGAGCCGCTCGCTCTGCCCCGCCTTGATCAGGCCCTCCGGAAGGGCCCGCCGCACCGGCCAATGCTGCACCATGGTCAGATCACGAGTTCCGCCCCGGCCATTTTTCAGCGTAACAACCACATCGTTGATGGTGAAGGAGCCCTTGCGCACCCGCTCCACGGACCAGGACCCGTTGAGCGCAAACGGCACCATGACCTTGTGCTCGAAACGGCCTTCCGGCACCGTGCCGAGTGTATCCCCGGCCTTTACCGGATCGCCCGATTTCACCTGTGGCTCAAAGGCCCATTTGCGGGTCTGGTCGAGCGCATTGGTCAGCACCCCGCGTGGCAGGAAGAACCCGTGCTCGGCCGCAATATCGGCCAACGGGTTCTGAAGCCCGTCAAACACCGTGCTCAACAGACCCGGCCCCAGGGCCACCGACAGCATCTCGCCGCTCTGGATCACCTTGTCGCCCACCCGGACCCCGGCCGTACTTTCAAACACCTGGGCTTCGGCCGACTTGCCGCGCACCCGCAGCACCTCGGCTTTCAGATATTCCCTTGGCTTGCCGTCCCGTTCCGGTCCGTGGGGAATGATATAGACCACCTCGTTCTTGATCAGCGGTGCAGTGCCAAGGGGGGCAAGGGTCACAAGATCGTCCTGAACGGCAATGATCTCGGCCGTCGGCTCCGGAAGCTGAACATGGCTGGTCATGAAGGGGCATCCTCACGCAATAAAACAGTGTCTGACAGAAACTCCTCTCCGGCCAAAGAGCCGGAGACTTCACCGGTCCCCTCAAGGGCAGCGGTCAAAAGGCCGCTCAGGCGCCCGGCTGCTCCGCTCTCATTGTAGCGGGACCAGCGCTCAACGATGACCCATCGCAGCACATAGATGCAGACAGCCTCGAAATCGAATTCATGCAGTGCCCCATACTGGTCAAGCTGGCGGAACACCTGGGTCAGGGCCAAACGCTCCATGGCGATATGGTCGCCCGCTTGCATCAGGCGCTGCGCTTCGCCAATCCAGGGCATGAAATGCCCGAGGCCAAAAGCCGGGTCGCTCCAATTGGCCTTGATCCGGCTACACCAGCGGCCATAGCCCCAGTCGGAAATGTTTCCGGCGCTCTCCTGTCCGTCCCGGCGGCGGCGCAGCGCCGCAATCAGGGTCCGTGTCTCCATGCGCGCCGTGACCAGATGCTGAAGATCCTGCATGTCCTTCAGATCAGCGGTGATCTGACGGGCCCGCCCGATCACCTCACTGTCGGTGTCATATTTGGCCACACCCGCCCAGGCGGTGATTTCCACCAGCTCTTTGAGCAGGAGCTGATGCTCCGCCTCCAGCATGGCAAGGCGCTGCCTGAGCCGGAATTCGGAGATCGGCACCTCCTTGCGGGAAAACAGGCTGCCCAGATGGGGCAGGCTGGTCACCAGCGCGATATATTGGTGCGGCTGCGGCATGGTTAGCGGAGCACCCCTTCCATCACCGCCCGCAGGCGCGGCTGCAAATGCCGTTTGAGCAAGGTGGCAATTGCCTCTTCGGTCAGGTCGATAGAAACATCCCGCTCGGTCAGTTTCACCTTGATGCCGTCAAAACCCGGCGCGGTGGAGAAAGTCACCCCCTCCCGCAAGGCATCTCCCGCGAGGGCGATGACAAAATGGGTCAATGTGCCCGGCTCAACCGCCTCAGGAGACTGTTTCAGCTCCTCGAAGGTCACGATCTTTTCCGGCAGCACGATCACCATCGGTTCGCTGTCATTCACGGAGGCATTGTCACGGGCCGTCGCAGCCATGGCCAGAATGAGCTTTTGCAAAAACGCCTCATCGCCCAGGGTGGTGCCGACCAGACGGGCGGCCTCCTGCTGGATGCGCTCGCCCAGTTCATTGCGCAGGCTGAGCACCAGATCGCGTGCGGCAACCTTGAGCCCGTCTTCCGTTGCCGCCTTTTCCCGGGCCGCTTCACTGCGAGCGCTGTTCACCAAATCATCCGCCTTCCGGCGGGCCTCCGCAACGATCTCCCCGGCCTGAGCCTTTGCCCTGGCCAGGATCTCGTCCCGTTCGCTTTCACCCGCTGTCACACCTTCCTGTTTCAGGCGGTCAATCAGCGCCTGGACCCCGGCCCCGGCCGCATTTTCCAGATCCGTCGTGCCGTCATGTTTGGACATGCGCGCCTCCTAGTTCGGGATCGATCCGGCCAGCACCAGCGCAAAGACCAGCGCGAATACGGAAAAGCCCTCCAGCACGGCAGCCGGGGCCAGTGAAATGCCAAAAATCTCCGGCTTGGCCTTGGAGGCATGGATCGCCGAGGCCAGGACCTCGCCCTGACGGATGCCGGTGAACAGCATGGTCACTCCGGACAGGACACCGATGCCAAACAGGGCTGCGCCATTGGCCGCATCAACACTTGACTGCTGCAGCGAGAACATGATGACGATGCCGTAAATAACCTGGGAGGACGGCATCAGCGAGACACCGATAAAGCGGCCATAGCCGCCCTCACTGTCCAGCATGGCGCCGATGGCGGCACTGCCGCCCAGCGCACAGCCCCAGGCGCTGCCAATGGCACCAAGGGCCACGGGGGCAAATAACCCAAACCAGCCGAGAGCCACAACGAATTCGTTCACAGGCGTGTCTCCTCTTTCTTGAACGGACGGAAGGGCATGCCCTCGTCTTTCAGACCCCAATTGAAAAATTCAATGACATTCAGGCGCAGGCCATGGACGCAGCCGGCAATCAGCCCAAGACCGATATTGATGGCATGGCCGAGCACCAGAACCGCGAGCGCAATCAGAAGACCAATGCCCGGAACCGCCTGATTGAGCTGCCCGGAGAGCGAATTGATCGTTTCCGCCAGGGACGCCGCCGCAAGGCCAAGCGCGAACAGACGCATGTAACTCAGCACATCGGAGAAGACATTGACCACCCGCGCCAGCGCCGCCAGCCCGTCAAAGACCCTGAGGCCGCCGGCCTTCAGGGAGGTGACCTTCCGGTCGCTACCAAAGATCCCGACCAGCAACAGACCGCCGACGACCGCTGCCGGTCCGGCCGCAGCCAGTGCCGTGCCCTGCCCCAGAAAGGTGGCCAAACCGCCGAGAGCCACCAGACACCAGCCTGCGGGCTGCAACCGGCCGCTCAGGCCGGTCTCGTGGAGCGCGCGCATGATATTGGCCAAAACGATATGAACGACGCCGATGGTCAGCGTGATTTTCATCATCGTGTCCACATCCTTCAGATGAAGCACTTTCAGATGGGCCAGAAAACCGCCCTCTGGTGGCGCCACCCCGAAATAACTGCCCGTTGCGACCCCGAAGACTGTTGTGGAAACCATCAGCCAGACCGACATGCGCCAGAGCCGCCGTGCCTGGGCAGAACCGGAAAAGCGCTTGCGGAGCAGGACCAGCAGGGACAGAAGCAGCAGGCCATACCCTGCATCCGTCATGATCATGCCGAAGAAGATGATGAAGGACACATAGACAATTGCCGACGGATCCCAGTCCCGGTAACCGGGGGTCTGGTAGAATTCCACCAGATCCTCGCCGCCCTCCAGGGCCGCCGGATTTTCCAGCAGGGTTGGCGGGCGGTCGTCCCGCGAAACCTTGTCAAAGACGGCGGCCACACCAAGCCCGGCGGCAAGGTCCTGAATGCGAGTTTCCTGATCCTGCCGGGCCCAGGCCTGAAGCACAAAGACACGGGCGGTATCGGCGGTTTCCAGCGCCGCCCGCTGCCGGGCTGCCCGGTCACGGGCGGCAGCCAGGTTCTGCGCCAGCAAATAGCGCCACTTGGTCAGAGACTGCCGCTCCAGGTCCAGCTCTTCCAGTTCCACCAGTGCCTGCTCACGGGCGTTTTTCAACTGGGAAAGGGACTGGGCGCCGATATGGACCCTGGGCACAGGCATGGCGCTCTGAGGCGGCTCCTCCGGCGCAAGCAGAACAATATAGGCACGGAACCTGTCCCGGTGGACGATCTCCATGACCTTACCCGCCGGATCCACATGTTTGAGCGTGCCGGTGGGCACCACATAGAACCAGAGCCTGTTGTCACCGATTTCCGCAAGATCCGAGAAACTGAATTCCCCCCAGGGCTCCACATCCTTGATCCTGCGCGCCAGTTGGGCCAACCGGTCCTGACAGGCTTGCAAGGCCTTGCGGTTTTCCAGGGCTGCCGTCACCACATGTTCCAGATCGAAGCCTTCTGCCAGGGTCTGGGGGTGGCGCTGCACGGGGCCGTCGATCAACCAGCGCAAAGCCTCAACCGCCTCCCGGCCGAGACCGGCCGGAACCGCTTCCAGTTCCTTTTGCGCGGAACCGAGCGGGATCAGATGCAGGGAGCCAAACACCTGAGCGGCTTCCAGCACCTTGTCCTTGTCTTCCAGAATGCCGATCAGACTGACCTTGACGAGCGGAACAATGGTCATAGCTGCGCCATCCTGACGCCTGCGCTGCGGGCCGCTGTCTTGCGTTTGGATATTTTCGCGCGCACCACCGCATCCCGCTCCGCATCAGCCAGTGCCATGCGGATTTTCTTGATATTTTGCTCCGCCTTCGGGATCAGCACCTTTTCAAACAGATTGACCCTGCGCGAGATCACCGCTTCGGCCTCCACCAGCCGGGCAATCCGCTCCCGGGCCACATCCCGTTCCAGAGTGAGCTTGAGCAAATCACGCATGGCCGACACATAGGGATCGACCCAGTGCGGGCGCGCCAGAAGGGAATAGGGCTTTGTTTCCACCTCAATACTGTCCAGCACCGGCAGAACCGTGCCCGACAGGTTCTGCTCGCCGCGCCGGACGGCTTTCAATGTCACCAGGCCTTCCAGGGGAACCTGCGTGTTGGCAAGCATGGGCAGGTCTGCCGCGACATCCTTGAAGCGTTGTTCACAGTCCTGTTCCAGCCGGGCCAAAACCTGCCGCGCCTTGGCACGCTCGGCCATGATCTGCAGCCGCTTGAGCTCAAGAGACGGCAGAAACCGGCGGTACTCGGCCAGTTGTGTGTTTTCCCGAGCCAGGGATGACTTGTTGAGCGCGAGCTTCGCCATCAGGCCGCAGCCTCACCATCTGTGCTGCCGGTGGCCGGGGCCGCCTTCGGAAAATACTTGTCGATGAGGCCCTGTTTCATCACGAGCTGATCCGGCTCGAAACACTCCGCCAGCGTCTGCCAGCACAGGTCCAGCGCCTCTTCCAGCGGCCTGGAGACATCAATATCCATGAACCGCTCTCGGAATAACGCGCCAAATTTAAGCAACTGCCGGTCATAACCTGACAGTTCAAACGCCATGGACTGCTTCTGTTCCGCATCGCGTGCGCCGGAATAGAACCGGATCATGGTGTTCATGATCTGATTATGATCCTCCCGGGTGACCTTGCCGATCACATGCTGTTTCAGCCGCGACAAGGACCCGAACGGGTCGATCACCCCGCTGTGCAGATAGAACTGCCCCTCGGTGATGTAGCCGGTATTGTCCGGCACAGGGTGCGTTACATCGTTCCCCGGCATGGTCGTGACCGTAAGTATGGTGACGGAGCCGGACCCTTTGAAGTCACAGGCCTTTTCATAGCGCCGCGCCAGCTGGGAATAGAGATCCCCCGGATAACCGCGATTGGCCGGCACCCGCTCCATGGCGATGGAAACCTCTTTCATGGCATCGGCAAAGGCGGTCATGTCGGTCAGGAGGACCAACACGCGCTTGCCTTCTTCCACGGCAAATTTTTCAGCAACCGCCAGCGCCATGTCCGGCACCTGCAGCCGCTCCACCACCGGATCGGACGCCTGATTGATAAACATGACCGTGCGCGGAAAGACTCCTGCGTCCTCGAACTGTTTCCGGAAGAACGCATAGTCGTCAAAGATCAGGCCGAGACCGCCAAACACCACGATATCCGCATCCGCCTGAATGCCGATCCGGGCCAGAAAAGGGTTGTAGGGCTCTCCGGAGACCGAGAAGATCGGGATCTTCTGGCTTTCGACGAGGCAATTGAAAATATCGATCATCGGCACATCCGTGCGGATCATCCTGGAGGCCAGAACCCGTTTCATCGGGTTTGCCGACGGTCCGCCGATGGGCACCGCCGGATCGCTGGACAGGTCCGGCCCCTGATCAATGGGATGGCCCGCACCATCAAACACCCGTCCAAGGATATTACCGGAATAGGTCACCTTGGCCGCTTCGCCGAGAAACCGCACAGAGGCGTTGTTGGCCAGCCCCTTGGTGCCCGAATTCACCTGGAGCGACACCATTTCCGCATCAATATTGATGACCTGGGCGAGGGACGCCGCGCCATTGCCGGCGTCCACCACGGCCAGATCACCCAGACAGGGGCGGCCTTCAGAGTCCGCGTTTGAAGCAGACACCTGAATGCGGATGATATCTCCGACAATGTCGACAATTCGGGTATGCGAGACGAGCATGACGGCCCCCTGGGAATGCACTGCTTTTTTCAAGAGCCTGATCCGGCCCATCGGATAAAACACGGCCCTGCAATCGCAAAACTCATTCTAGACGTGCAATTGACACCACAACAACCCGTTTCAAGCCTCTCCGGATTACTCTTAAAGAAACCGGAGTGAGCGTAAGCGAGAATAGATTACGCCAGTATGACCTGGATCATTGCCGGACCAATCATTCTGAGGAAGGCCAGAGGCTTGTCTCGAACAACACGACGCAAGGGCAAATGCTGAGGCGAGGTTATACCAACCTCACTAGATAGGAACCGATCAATCCGGGAATGAAACTTTGGGAAGTGGCTGCGTCTCTTTCCAAGACCCGGCGCAATGCGGCACAGCAGCGAGAGGACAGCAGCAGAAGGATCCACTTGCGGCAGTCTCATCTGCTTGTCATTCCTGCGGCCGCAGAAACTCAGCAAACATCTTCAATCCCACACATTGCGGTCCCTGCAGCAAGCTGAATCGCGGCATTTTGCTTCTCGGCGACCGGCACGCACTGGAGGCCGCAGCCCTTTCCTTCGAAATTGTCCCCTTGCGATTTTCACCTCTGCGAAAATTAGGAAATTACCTTTGATTATATTCAGTAAACCAATCAGCATATCTGCAAGTCAAAACTGCAACCCGCATCACAATTAACAGTTATGAACGCTTCTCTTTTTGCACTATTTTGCAGATAATGCATGCATTGCTTCGCTTTTTTGCTTCCGTAAATTTCAGAATAGCGGTTTTATCCTTTCCTTTTCTGTTGAAATCAGCTTCTTAGACATCAAGAGAATAGTGTTCGATTAGTCATTGACTGACGAATCGAAACACAATCCTGAGATGCGGTGCCAAGACGATGTCGGGAGAGGCCTTTGTCGGATCACGTAAACGAGCGCAACCTTAACCTAACGGACGCACAAAGCTCCGCTAGGAGAGTTTCTGCAGACACGGCCGCAGGGCATTCCGGCCGGGCGTCCCGGAGCCCGAACGCTCCGCAAGCCGTGGTGCGCAGCGATGTCGGCACAATTGTGCTGCACTGGACCCTTGTGGCCGCCATTGTCACCAGCCTCGTAACCGGCCTCCGCCTGTCTTCGGACGCGGAAGGCGCGTGGTTCTCAAAACTGTTCGAGCCGATACTTCCCCAAGGGGAAATCTGGACCTGGCACTATGTGTCCGCCGTCTTCGTGCTTGCTCTGATCTTTTCCTATGCTCTCTACATGTCCGCCGCCCGGCTGAAGCGGCGGATATCGTTGAAAAAAATCGTGGTGCTGTCCCTTCCGGCCAGCACCAAACTGCGCCTTGCCGCAGTCAATGTGATTGCCTACTGGCTGATGTTTGCCGCCATTCTCACCCTGACCGCCACTGGCGTTCTTCTCTATCTCGGCCATGGAGGGGGCTGGGTGACCGTGCATTATGTCTCTGCCCTTATGGTGATGGGCTACATGGTGGCCCATGTGGGGCTGCATTATTTGTACGGTGGCCTTGCCCAGCTTGTGCGCCTGTTCCGGCCGCAAAGCCTTCGCCAGTTCCCCGGAATGAGCCGCTATCCGCTGCTGAAATCGGCGGCCATCGGCGCGGTCGTGATTGCCGCAGCCGTGTCGCTGGATTTTGCCACGCGCGGAAATCTGGTGGTCGCTCAGGCCGAGGCCCTGCCCAAGCTGGACGGGATCCTGGATGACCCGGCCTGGCGGGATGCCCGTCCGGTGTCCTTAAGGACCCACCAGGGCTCCAATCTGGATGGCATCGGGACCTCCAAGGTCGAAGCCAGAGCCGTCCAGGTCGGCGACAAGATTGCCTTCGCCTTCCGCTGGCAGGACGCGAACCGCTCCTTGAAACGCCACCCCCTGATCAAGACCGGAGACGGCTGGAAAATGCTCAACAACCGAGCGGATATGTCCGATGAAACCGCCTACTATGAGGACAAGTTCTCCATCGCCTTTTCGAAAACGGATACGTTTGGCGGTGGCGGCTCAACCCATATGGGCCCCAAACCGCTGGCAGGAAAACCGTCGGCCTTTCACGGGCGTGGCCTGCATTACACGACCGATGGCAGCCTTCTGGACGTGTGGCAATGGAAAGCCTCGCGCGGGGGCATGCTGGGCCGGGTCGACGACATGTGGTTCGGCACGCCGAAAGAGCCGGACGAGGCCCATTTGGCCGGGCAGAAGCGATACAGCGCCGGCTATGGCGCCGACAAGGGCACCTCCTTCTATGTCTATAACTACAAGAAGCGCAGCGGCTCGGACTACAAGCATGCCGTTGACGTGCGCCGCCTGCCGGCCGACTACCGCAAGACTGCGGCCCTGATGGGCAAGATCGATCTGGATCTGGAAGCCAGTGACGATGCAGGCTCGCAATGGTGGATGTTCGACGCGGAGAGTGTTCCCTATTCACCGGAAAAAGATGCCGAAATTCCCGTTGGCACGATCATTCCCGGCGTCCTGATTACCGGAGACTATACCGGCAGCCGGGCCGACCTGACCGGCGGCGCCAGATGGCAGGACGGCTACTGGACCCTGGAGGTGATCCGGGCCATGGACACCGGCCACGTCCAGGATCTGGCCATGGCGGACGGGCTTTATGTCTGGCTGTCCGTCTTTGACCACAACCAGACCCGCCACACGCGGCATTCCCGGCCGCTCCGCCTGACCTTCAACTGATGCCGCAACGCCCAGCACGGACCCTCTTCATGTCAAAAAGCACCTGCACCGTCACCATCAACGGAAAGAAAATAAAGGCCAATGTCGGCAACACGCTGATCGATGCAGGGCTGGGAGGCCGGCTGGTCCTGCCCCATGACTGCTGTTCGGGCCAATGCGAGACCTGCCGTGTGCGCGTTCTGAATGGCAAGGTGGACGCCCTTGGAACCGAGGAGAAGAGCACCGTCCTGGGATGCCTTGCGGTGCTGGAGGGGGATGCGGAGATTTCCTACGATCCGGTGCCGATTGTCAAAACCGTCAAGGGAACGGTGGACAGCATCCGGACCATCAAGGAGGGCTATCTGGAAGTCAGGGTCCAGGTCGACAAACCGGTGCCGTGGCTGCCGGGGCAATATCTGCGCACCACATTCTCCGGCTTTCCTTCAAGGGACTACAGCCCGACCACCCCTCTCAATCTGGATGCGGAGCAGGATGTGGTCGCGTTTCACATCAAAGTCTATCCCGGCAGCGTCGTCTCCTCCCGGCTGGGAACGGAGATCGGCAAGGGCCACAGCGTCAAACTGCGCGGACCCTTTGGCAACGGCTTCCTGCGCCGCCAGTCGGAACCTCTGGTCCTGACCTCAACCGGCACCGGCTTTGCTCCGATCTGGGCCATCGCTGTTGCCGCCGTGATGGGCCAGCCGGAGCGGGACATCCGGATGATCGTCGGCGCCCGAGCACGAGACGGCCTTTATATGCGCGATGCCATCCGCTGGCTGCGCAACCGCGGTGTCGATGTGACCCTGACCGCGGGCGATGGCGACAACGAAACGGTCATGACCGCCCGGCCTTATGAACTTCTGGGCGCACTGACACCTGACCATGTTGTCTATTCGGCAGGGTCGCCGTCCCATGTGGAGACCACGCGCGACGCCGCCCGCCACGCCGGGGCCGTTTTCTATGCCGATCCGTTTTATGTGGCGGAGGAAAGCTCCGGGCTGCGCAGCCTTGCCACCCACTTGCTGCGCAAGGCCAGAACCCCGTTCTCAGGCGCGCCTGTCAATTAGAGCGCCCCGCTTTCCTATAGGGCAGAAGCGTTTTGGCTTTTGCATCGAAATCTTTTTCTTCAGACAGCGAGCGGCCAATCGATCGAATGCGGACTGCACTCAAACAAACTGCAAGCTATAGGGGCAGTTGCGCCCAAGTGCGTCCGCGCTCCCTCAAGGGCAGGCGAAGTCACCTGTGACGTCCACCGGGACCGGCCGGCTCCTTATTGGGCAGCCACAGTCAGGGGCCGCCTGCATTCAAACAGCAACTCATCCATTTCGCAGACGGGCATGGGACGGCCCAGGAAATAACCCTGCGCATCGGTGCAGCCGATATCCTTGAGCATCTCCAGAAGAAGCTCGGTTTCCACGCCCTCGGCAGTCGTGGTCATGTCCAGGTTCTTGGCCAGGTCGATCACCGCCTTCACGATGGAGACGGATTCGTCCGAATAGGCCATGGAACGCACGAAAGACTGGTCGATCTTGATCTTGTCGAAAGGGAATTTGCGCAGATAGCTGAGAGACGAATAGCCCGTCCCGAAGTCGTCCATCGACACTTTCACTCCAAGCGCCTTGGCATGGTGCAGCGCATCCAGAATTTCCTCTGAATCGATCAAAAGGACACTTTCGGTCACTTCCAGTTCCAGCCGCTCCGCTTTTAGGCAGGACTTGGTCAAGGCCCCGATCAGAACCGGCCCGAACGCATGGCCGCGCAACTGGCGCGGCGACAGGTTAACGGCCACCCGCAAATGCCCGGGCCAGCTGGCCGCAAGCCGGCAGGCCTCGTTCAGCACCCATTCGCCAAGCTGCACGATCAGGCCGGTATCCTCGGCAAGCGGAATGAACTCCATCGGCGGCACCTTGCCGCGTGTTGGGTGATTCCAGCGCAACAGCGCCTCAAACCCGGTTACCGTACTGGTTTTCAGCGCATATTGCGGCTGGAAATACAGCTCAAACTCCTCATTGGCGATCGCCCCGCGCAGGTCGGTGATCAGCTCGCGCCGCTGATTGACGGCCGTGCCCATGTCCGCCTTGAAGAAGCGGTGGGTGTTGCGCCCATCTTCCTTGGCCCGGTAGAGTGCCAGATCAGCCTGTTTGAACAGGTCGTCTCCCGCAACCCCGTCGCCCTTCGATACGGCAATGCCGATGCTCGCGCCGATGACGATCTCGTGGTCGGCGATACGGAATGGTTTCGACAGGTCCCAGATGACCGACTGGGCCAGTTCATCCACGGTGTATAGGTCCACGGGCAGACTGGTGAGGATGGCAAATTCATCACCGCCGAGCCGCACCACAAGCTCCCGTTCGCTGACCAGTCTCTTCAGGCGTTCGGCAACCTGGCGCAGCAACTCATCTCCGATCGGATGGCCAAGGGAATCGTTGACCGTCTTAAACTCATCCAGATCCAGGCAAAGGATCGCGAACTCGCCCCCGAAGGACTCCTGCCGCTTCAGCAGCGCGTCCAGCTGGTCGCGAAATTCGATCCGGTTGGGCAGTTGGGTCAAGATATCGTGCCGGGCCAGGAACGCCAGCCTATCCCGGGCCTCCTGGCGCTCAGTGATATCTTCTGAAATTTCAACCCAGCCTCCGTCGGACAGGGGCTGGCGGGTGGTCAGTATGATCCGGCCGGAGCGCAACTTGACCATTTCCGTGCTGTGCGGGACCGATCCCGCGCGCGCACCGGGAAGGCGTCCATCCACGGAAACCGGCGCGTCTGCCTCAATAGGCTCCACTTTCAAGATCGCGGCAAGATCGGCGGCCGTCATGCCCGGCAGGACCGTTTCGGGGGCCAGATCAAACAGAGACGTGTAGCGCTGGTTGGAGACGATCAGTTTGCCCTTGGCGTCAAACATGCACAGACCGTGGGACATGTTGTTCAAGGCTGCATCAAACAGGACATTCTGTTTCCGCAGCTTGGTTTCCTGGGATTTCAGGATCGTGTTCTTCTCATGCACCCTTGCCCGCAGCGCATCGCGCTCACGCACCGACTGCTGCAGGGAGACCACAGAACGGGCGATATCCCCGACTTCATCAAGGCGTTCCGTACCTGCCACCCGGTTCTCAAAGTCACCATCCACAATCCCGGACAGGACCCGGGTGATCTTGGTCAGGGGCGAGGTGATCCGGCGGGACAGGAGATAAGCCATCGCCGCAAAGGCAATCAGGGCCAGACAGCCGAACAGCAGCAGCTTCTGCAAAAGCTTTGCCTCTTCTTCCGCCCCGATCCTGGTCAGCTCGCTCTGGGTTTCCGTCAGCTTCCCGATGGGCAGAAGGGCGCAGATCTCGATCGGTGGCACCGGCATACCGCATTTGATGACATGTCTGCCATTCAGCGTGATATTGGGTGTCTCGGGAGACACTTTCAGATCGGCCAGACTCCCATTGAACCCGGCTCTTGAAATGATCCGGCCCTCGTGAACAATCACCAGACCAAAGGCGTTGATGCTGGTCAGATCCGCCAGCAGGGGCTCGTTCTCCCGCAGCCAGCGCTGCGCCAGCAAGCCACCGATCACATAGCCGAAATCGTCAAAGACAGGCACGAACATAACTTCCGAAACGGTGTTTTCGTTCCGGCCCGGAACAAACACCTGACTTTCGGAAACCGGCAGGACCGCGCTATAGCTCAGCTCCGTTCCGGGCAGGCTTTCCTCAAGCGATCTGGTGATGTCCTCATAAAAGTCCAGTTTGGTGAGTTTCGCGCCCAGGGCCACCATGTCTGTCTCATAAGACGACGCGCCGATGATCCGGCCCGCCTCATCCAGAACAACGATGCCGTCAATATCGTCCAGCGCGGCCAGGGGCCCGAGCAATTCGGACATGGCCACATTGTTCCGCGATTCGATGGCCCGGACCGTATCCGGATCCGCGCCAATGGCGCTGAGGCGGCGCAGCCGGTCCTCGAACAGGAAGTCCAGGCGCTTTCCGGCCAGTTTCACATCCGCCGTCAGCGTCTCCAACAGACGGGTATGGGATAGTCTTAGCAGCTCCGTCTGCTGGCGCTGCATGCTGTCTTCCAGCTGATAGGCCACCAGTCCGATCAGCCCCGCAAAGGCGCAGAGCGCTGTGAAGACGGCGCCGTAGGTAAAGTGCCAAAGAAGAGACGCGTGACGGATCATCAGAACTGCAAAGGTCAGGGCGCGGCGGGAACGCCGCCAAAATCCCGGATCAGTTCTTTCGCTTTTCCGGAACGGATGAAGTCGATAAAGGCCTGCATGGTGTCATCCATGGTGCCTTGCTTGTAGATCAGGGCCAGGGTGACGGTACTCGGATAGGCCGCATCGGTCGGATGGTGACCATCGATCTTGAGCACGGACAGCCCTTCCTCCAACGGACGTGAATAGGGTCCGAACGCAATTGCTCCTTCCACGTCCCGGGCCGTGGAAATGGCCTCCTGGGTTGTCACAGCCGTTTTCGAGCGGGGCGAGATTTTCAGATCTGTCCAGCCGGGCATGGTGGCCCTGAGAACCTGCAGGGTGCTGTCCGCATCTTCCCTGCGCACGATCTTGACACGCAAGTCCGCCCCTCCCAGTTCGGACCAGTTCTGGATCTCACCCGCATATAGCTTCGCGAGATCTGCGCTCGACACTTCTGTGACCCCCGTCGAGGGATGTGCAAAAACAGCGCTCGGGATCTTTGCGACCGGCACATAATTGAGACCGAACTCGACTTCGCTGTCCTTCAGCGGCCGTGCGACCCGGCCCATACGCTCCGTGCCGGAACTGACGGCGGCAATCCCGCCCCCAGAGCCAATACTGGGAGGAATCTTGATACCGATGCCAGGATGGGCTGCCTTGAAACCTTCACCGATCTCCTGAAGCATCTCCAGACCATCACCTGTTCCGACAACGTTCAGAACCGGCCCTGCATGCGTTTTTTCTGAAAGCAGCGCTATGACGCAGAGAAACAGCGCCCTCTTCAGGCTTAACATCCGCATTTTTGACAATCCCTGTATATTTTACTGAACATACTGGCGGACCTAAGTTAATTAAGGGCTAAATTACCGACATTTTTCACTATAACGCTGCTGTATGCGGCCAGAATGATAATAAATACCAAACCATTTACAACCTCGACGCAACTCTGGACTGTGAAATTTTCATGAGACTGGCAAATAGTTTCCCGATTTTTCATTGCCTCGACCCTCTTCCACGCTGGTTAAATTTGAGATTAAACATATTTTAAACAGATTTTTCCGTTCTCTTCTCCCTGCGTTGTGAGAAATCATTGGACAATCCAGAATTCTCTGCGCGGGAGAAATGATCTGGTCATGACGAAAGCCTTGCCGTGCTTTCGCGAACCACCAGTTCAACCCCTATTATCATCGGGCCTTCCGGCTCCGGCCCGCCTGCATGTGGCTGGCTGATACGCTCCAGAAGCAGACGGGCCGCCCCCGCCCCCAGCCCGTGCCGGTCCTGCCGGATCGTGGTCAAAGGTGGTCCGAAATATTCCGACAGCTCGATGTCATCGAACCCGATAACCGAGATATCCTGCGGCACCTGAAGACCCTGCGCGTTCAAGCCCGAGATCAGACCAAAGGCCACCTGGTCCGACGCGCAAAAGACGGCGGTCGGACGGTGCTCCATGCGCAAGATGGCCTCTGCCGCCTGTCGGCCAGAGGCCAGGGAGAAGTCACCGCGCAGGATCCAGTCCTGCCGAAAGGGCAGGCCCAGACGGGCCCGCTCTTCCAGCATGCCCTTGCGGCGCGCATGGGTTAGGACATTGTCTTTCGGCCCGGTCACATGCGCGATCTCGCGGTGGCCCAGATCATAGAGATGCCGGACCGCCAGGCGCGCTCCTTCCCGATTGTCGCTGCGCACGGACGGCATCAGCAAGCCCTGAGGCCACTCACAGGCAAAGACAATCCTGCCATCAACCCCATGGTCCCGGCACCGCAGAAGCTCCTCCTCAGGCAGCGCTCCGTCCAGGCAGATCACTCCGTCAATCCGGGCATCTTGGAAATAATCCTCCAGAGAGGTCCCGGAGGCCGCACCGTCCTTTGTGTCTGCGATCAGAACCGATATGTCATGCTCCCCCAGATCCGCACTGATCCCCGCCAGAATTCTGGAAAAGAACGGATTACCGAGATTGGGTACCAGAACCAGAACGGCGCCAGCCCGGCGGGTTCTGAGCGTGCGTGCCGCCTTGTTAACCCGGTAGCCGGTGGCCCGGATCGCTTCAAACACGGTTGTGCGGGTGCCTTCGCTGAGCAATTCCGGATTGCTGAGTGCGCGGCTGACGGTCGCGGTCGACACTCCGGCCGCTGCGGCAACATCGCGTATGCGTGCGTTTTTCTGAACCAACCCCATCTCCGGTGCTTGCGATGCCCCTGTCTCACATTCCGGGTTGACAGAAAGACGTTTCGGGCAAATGATGATGAATGTAATCGATTACATGATACATACAACAAAATGTAATCGATTACAAAATCCGGCTTCTGTTCCGCCGGGAGGAGATTTCGAACAGCCAAAGTTCGATGGGAGGAAAACATGAAAGCTTTACGCGCGGCTCTTGTCGCAACAACAACCTTTTGCCTGGCCGGAGCGGCCCAGGCGACGGATCTTGAAGTGACCCACTGGTGGACCTCCGGCGGCGAAGCGGCCGCTGTGGCTGAATTCGCCAAGGCCTTCAACAAAACCGGCAACAAATGGGTGGACGGCGCCATTGCAGGCGGCGGAGGCACCGCGCGTCCGGTCATGGTCAGCCGCATCATTGGCGGAGACCCAATGGGAGCAACGCAGTTCAACCACGGCCGCCAGACCGAAGAACTGATTGAAGCCGGCCTGCTGCGCGATCTGACCGAGCTTGCCGAAGCCGAAGGCTGGAAGGATGTGGTTAACCCGCCTTCTCTCCTGGACAGCTGCACCAAGGACGGGCGGATTTACTGCGTTCCGATCAACATCCATTCCTGGCAGTGGCTGTGGCTTTCCAACGAAGCCTTCGAAAAGGCCGGTCTGCCTGTGCCGAAAAACTGGGATGAATTCGCCGCTGCCGCGCCCAAGCTGGAAGACGCCGGGATCATCCCGCTCGCCCTCGGTCAGCAGCCCTGGCAGAATTCCGGCCTCTTCAACGTTCTGATAGCCACCCTTGCCGGCCCGGAGACGCTGGTTCAGGTCTATGGCAACAAGGATACGGAAGTCGCCGCAGGCCCGGAAATTGCCCGGGTGTTCAAGGCCGCCGAAGATGCCCGCCGCATGCGCCAGGGCTCCAAGGTGCAGGACTGGAACCAGGCCACCAATCTGGTCATCACCGGCAAGGCAGCCGGTCAGATCATGGGGGACTGGGCCCAGGGTGAATTCCAGATCGCCGGAAAGGTCGCCGGAAAAGACTATACCTGCCTGCCGGGCCTTGGGGTCCATGAGGTGATTTCCACCGGTGGTGATGCCTTCTATTTCCCGGTGATTGACGATCCGGAGGTCAAAGAGGCCCAGGACCAGCTGGCAGCCTTGATGATGTCCCCTGAGGTCCAGGTCGCCTTCAACCTGAAGAAAGGCTCCCTGCCGGTGCGCGGTGACGTCGATCTGGATACGGCCAATGACTGCATGAAGAAGGGACTGGACATCCTGGCCTCCGGCAACACGCTGCCAGACGTCAACCAGCTCAACACCGAAGACACGAACACGCAGCTGAATGATCTTTTCGTTGAGTTCTTCAATGACGAGAGCATCACGCCGCAGGACGCCCAGGCCCGGTTCGTGGATATCATCGCTCAGGCGGATTGAGCCCATTCCGCCCAACTCCGCAGGGCCCGGAGGGCTCTGCGGTTTTTCTCTCCCTTCTTCAGGACGTAGCAGATGGCGACCGCAAACCGCCCGTTTCAGCCGTTCCGGAACCTGAATGCCAAGATCGCCTCAATCCCCATGGTGCTGACCGCACTGGTGATCTTTGTCGGGTGTACGGCCTGGACGATCTTTTATTCGTTTACCAATTCAAAGCTGCTGCCAAAGGCCAAGTTCGTCGGCTTCGACCAGTATGAACGGCTTTGGGGCGCCCGCCGCTGGCTGGTGTCCATCGAAAACCTTCTCATCTATGGCAGCCTGTCCCTGATCTTCTCCCTGGTGATCGGCTTTCTTCTGGCCGCCCTTCTGGACCAGAAGATCCGGTTCGAGGACACGTTCAGAACAATCATGCTCTACCCCTTTGCCCTGTCCTTCATTGTCACAGGGCTGGTCTGGCAATGGCTGCTCAATCCGGATCTCGGCATCCAGAACGTTGTGCGGGGCCTTGGTTGGGAAAGCTTCAGTTTCGACCCGCTCTACAATGCCGACATTGTCATTTACGGGGTTCTGATTGCCGGCCTATGGCAGGGCACGGGCTTGGTCATGTGCCTGATGCTGGCGGGGCTGCGCGGCATTGACGAGGACATCTGGAAGGCGGCCCGGGTCGACGGCATTCCCATGTGGAAGACCTATCTTTTCATTGTCATTCCGATGATGCGGCCGGTCTTCATCACCACCATCGTCATCATCACTTCCGGCATTGTGCGGGTCTATGATCTGGTGGTGGCCCAGACGGGCGGCGGGCCGGGCATCGCCTCGGAAGTGCCCGCCAAATATGTCTATGACTACATGTTCCAGTCGCAAAATCTCGGCCAGGGTTTTGCCGCCTCCAGCATCATGCTGCTGACGGTCGCCATCATCGTCATTCCCTGGGCCTATCTGGAATTCGGAGGGAAGCGCCGTGCTTAAGACCACGACCGAACCCGGAGCGTCCACGATCTATGTGCAAGGTCCGCGCGGGCAGCGGCCAAAACCCGTTCTGTCCCGCCGCAACATCATGCTCTACGGCACACTGATCGTGATCAGCCTCTACTATCTGCTGCCGCTTTACGTGATGGTTGTGACCTCATTGAAGGGCATGCCGGAAATCCGCCTTGGCAACATTTTCGCCCCGCCGGTCGAAATCACCTTCGAACCCTGGGTCAAAGCCTGGGCGGAGGCCTGCACAGGGCTCAATTGCGACGGCCTCAGCCGGGGGTTCTGGAACTCGGTCCAGATCACCATTCCCTCCGTGCTGATGTCCATCGCCATTGCCTCGGTCAACGGCTATGCGCTGGCCAACTGGCGCTTCCGCGGATCGGAAGTGTTCTTCACCATTCTCATCTTCGGGAGTTTCATTCCTTATCAGGTGATGATCTACCCGATCGTGATCGTGCTCCGGGAGATCGGCGTCTATGGCTCGCTGAGCGGACTGGTGATCGTGCACACGATCTTCGGCATGCCGATCCTGACGCTGCTGTTCCGCAACTATTTTGTTTCAGTTCCCGAGGAACTGTTCAAGGCGGCCCGGGTCGACGGGGCCGGGTTCTGGGGCATTTATTTCCGCATCATGCTGCCCATGAGCCTGCCCATCTTCGTGGTGGCGGTCATCTTGCAGATCACCGGGATCTGGAACGACTTCCTCTTTGGTGTCGTCTACACCAAACCGGACACCTACCCGATGACTGTGCAGCTCAACAACATCGTCAACTCGGTCCAGGGCGTGAAGGAATACAACGTCAACATGGCCGCAACGATCCTGACCGGCCTTGTCCCGCTGCTGGTCTATTTCGTCTCCGGTAAACTCTTTGTGCGCGGCATCGCCGCAGGCGCTGTGAAAGGCTGAGCCCCATGCAACCGACAACCGCATCTGTTCCCGCCACTCAAGACACCGAAGAGCCGGTGAACACGAGCGCAGCCGGGCAGGCTCTGACACCCAGCATCTCGATCAACAACCTGTGCCTGAGTTTCGGTGCCCTGGAGGTGCTCAAGGATCTCAGTCTGGATGTGCACCAGGGAGAGTTCCTGGTCCTGCTCGGCTCCTCCGGCTGCGGCAAGTCCACTTTGCTGAACTGCATTGCCGGACTTCTGGACATCACCGACGGCCAGATCTTCATCGGCGGCCGCAATGTCTCCTGGGAGGAGCCGGCCAAGCGCGGTATCGGCATGGTCTTTCAAAGCTATGCCCTTTATCCGCAAATGACTGTGGCAGGGAACCTGAGTTTCGGCCTGAAAAATGCCGGTCTGCCCAAATCGGAGATCAAGGAGCGGGTGGCGCGTGCGGCCAAAATTCTGCAGATCGAACCGCTCCTGAACCGCAAGCCTGCGGCCCTGTCCGGAGGACAGCGCCAGAGGGCCGCCATCGGCCGGGCCCTTGTGCGCGATGCCGATGTCTTTCTCTTTGATGAGCCGCTGTCCAATCTGGACGCCAAACTGCGGGCGGATCTGAGGGTCGAGATCAAGCAGCTGCACCAGAAGCTGAGCAACACCATGATCTACGTCACCCATGATCAGGTCGAAGCGATGACCCTGGCCGACCGGATCGCCATCATGCGCGGCGGCCAGATTCTGCAGCTCGCCCCCCCGAAAGAGATCTACAACCACCCGGCCAGCAAATATGTTGCCGAATTCATAGGGTCCCCGACCATGAATTTCTTCGACGGCACGGTGACCGGCGGAGACGCACCGCGCTTTCTGAGCGGACCGCATGACTTCGCCCTGACCGGTTATGCCTTCAAGACCGGCAAAGCCCTGCCGGGAGACGCCTGGCTCGGCATCCGGCCGGAACACATGGTGACCAGCGCAGAGGCGGACACCGCCCCGGTCCGCCTGTCCGGCAAAGTTGTTCTGGTCGACCCGCTCGGCTCCGACACCCTGGCTCAGGTGGCTCTTTCAGACCGCTCTGTCTGGGTGCGCCTGGACGGGCAGGCCAATGTCGCGCCCGGTGACACCCTTCAGGTCGGTTTCGAACCGGCCCGTGCCAATCTCTTCAGCAAATCCGGTGAAGACCGGATCTGATCGTCTTCCTCCAACCTTCAGGACATCAGTCATGGACGTTTCCTTTCAGCTCTATTCCGCCCGCAACTTTGCCCCATGGGACGGGGTGATCGCCTATCTGGCCAAGACCGGCTACACCCAGGTCGAGGGCTTCGGCGGCAACTACGAAGACCCGGCCGCCTTCCGCAGCCTGCTGGATGAGCACGGGCTGACCATGCCGTCGGGCCATTTCTTCCCGCTGGCCCAGTTTGAAGACGACCCGGACACGGTTCTGGCCACCGCCAGGACCCTTGGCATGGAACGCCTGTTCTGCCCGGCCTTGCCACCGGAAGAGCGGGTGGCCGATCCGGACGCCTGGGTGGCCGTTGGCAAGCGGCTGGAGGCCATCGGCGCACGGGTGCGGGACGCCGGCCTGCGCTTTGGCTGGCACAATCACGATTTTGAGTTTGCCGCCTGCTCAGACGGCCGCCTGCCGATGGACATTCTGCTGGACAGCGCCCCGTCCATTGAATGGGAGGCCGATATTGCCTGGATCGTACGCGGCGGACAGGACCCGATTGCCTGGATCGAACGCTATCAGGAGCGCATCACCACCGCCCATGTGAAGGACATTGCCCCGGACGGCCAATGTGCGGATGAGGATGGCTGGGCCGATGTGGGCCACGGGGTCATGGACTGGAGCGGCATCATGGCGGCCCTTCAGAAGGCCGGTGTCGATCTGTTCGTGATGGAACACGACAACCCGTCCGATTTCGAACGCTTCGCCCGCCGCTCCCTGGCAACGCTCAAGACATTCTGAGGACACACCATGACGGAGAAACTCGGTATCGGCATTCTTGGATGCGGCAACATCTCGGCGGCCTATATGCGCCTTGCACCACTGTTCCGCGGCATTGAGGTGCGCGCCTGCGCCGATCTCAACCCGGACGCCGCCAAATCCCGTGCTGAAGAATTCAATCTGCGGGCAGAGACGGTGGACGGGCTGCTGGCAGCACAGGACATTGACATCATCGTCAATCTCACCGTTCCGGCGGCCCATTTTGAGGTGTCCCGGAACATCCTGACAGCCGGAAAGCACGTCTATTCCGAAAAGCCGTTTGTGCTGAGCGTGAACGAGGGCAAGGCGCTTGCGGCCCAGGCGTCGGAAATGGGTCTTCGGGTCGGGTCCGCCCCCGACACGTTCCTGGGCGGCGCCCACCAGCTGGCCCGCCAGCTGATCGATGACGGCTCTGTCGGCAAGGTGACCTCTGGCACCTGTTTCGTGCAGAGCCCGGGTATGGAAATGTGGCATCCCAATCCGGACTTCTTCTTCCAGCCCGGCGGCGGCCCGGTCCTTGATCTCGGCCCCTATTACGTTTCCAATCTGGTGCAGCTTCTGGGCCCTGTGAAGCGGGTGACGGCCATGAGTTCATCCGGATCGGAGTACCGCACGATCACCTCCGAGCCGCGCTATGGCGAGAAGATCAAGGTCGAGACCCCAACCACGATCCACGCCATCCTGCAATTCCATTCCGGTGCCCAGGTGACCTATTGCGCCAGCTGGGATGTGTGGCAGCACGGCCATTCCAACATGGAGCTTTACGGCCAGGCAGGCACCTTGCATGTGCCCGACCCCAATTTCTTCGGCGGTGAGGTGCGCATGACCGAGCAGGCCGGGTTTGTGAATGTGTCCCGGAACTGGGATCACCCGTTCTCCAAGGTCAATGACAGGGGCCATGCGAACTACCGCACCGCCGGGCTCGCGGATATGGCGCTTGCAATTCTGGAAAACCGGCCGCACCGGTGTTCCTGCGAGTTCTCCTTGCATGTTGTGGACGTGATGACCGCCATTCTGGCCTCCGGGGAGACCGGCAACGGTGTGGACATCGGCACGACCTGCGACCGGCCGGCCGCCCTGGATCCACAGGCGGCCAAGAGCCTTCTGGCCCCGGTGGAGAGCGCATGACCTGGCACGCCGCATCTTCCCGCTATGATCATATGGAGTACCGACGCTGCGGACGGTCTGGCCTGAAACTGCCGGCCGTCTCGCTGGGTCTGTGGCACAATTTCGGGGACGACACGCCCCATGCGCGGAAACTGGAAATTGCGCGCACGGCCTTTGACCTCGGTATCACCCATTTCGACCTGGCCAACAATTACGGGCCGAAACCGGGGGCGGCAGAGACCGCCTTCGGCGACATGCTGAAACGGGACTTCAAGCCCTACAGGGACGAGATGATCATCTCGTCCAAGGCGGGGTATCTGATGTGGCCCGGACCTTACGGAGAATGGGGCAGCCGCAAATATCTGATTGCGTCCTGTGACCAGTCCCTGAAACGGATGGGTCTGGACTATGTCGATATCTTCTATTCCCACCGCTACGATCCTCAGACGCCTTTGGAAGAAACCATGATGGCGCTCGACCATATCGTCCGCTCCGGCCGGGCGCTTTATGTGGGCCTGTCGTCCTACAATTCCAAACGGACCCGGGAAGCAGCCGCGATCCTGAAGGAACTGGGCACCCCCTGCCTCATTCATCAACCGAGCTATTCCATGCTCAACCGCTGGGTGGAGGAGGACGGGCTTCTGGACACGCTGGATGATTTGGGCATCGGCTCCATTGCCTTTACCCCGCTCGCTCAGGGCATGCTGACCAGCAAATATCTGAACGGCATTCCAGAGGGCAGCCGCGCCACCCAGGGCAAGTCTCTGAAAAACGAGTTCCTGACCGAAGACACCCTTGCCGCGATCCGGGGCCTGAATGCCATAGCCGAACGGCGCGGGCAGACCCTGGCCCAGATGGCTCTTGCCTGGGTCCTTCGCAACGGCCGGGTGAGCACGGCCCTGATCGGCGCCAGCCGGGCCGAACAGGTGCGCGACTGCGCGGCTGTGGTCAACAATATGGACTTCACCGAAGCGGAGCTTCAGGAGATCGAGGCCACCACCGTGGACGCCAATATCAACCTGTGGGCTGCCTCTTCGGAACGCACGGGGCCGTCGCGCTGATGATCCGCAATCCGATCCTGCCGGGCTTCAATCCGGACCCGTCCATCTGCCGGAAGGGCGATGAGTATTTCATCGCGACCTCCACATTCGAGTGGTATCCGGGCGTTCAGCTCCACCGTTCAAAGGATCTCGTCAACTGGGATCTTGCCTGCCGGCCGCTGTCACGGGCCAGCCAGCTAGACATGCGCGGCAACCCGGATAGCGGCGGGGTCTGGGCGCCCTGTCTGAGCTATGCGGATGGGCGATTCTGGCTGGTCTATACAGATGTCAAACGGCTGGACGGCAATTTCAAGGACGCACATAACTACATCGTCTCTGCCCCTGACATTGACGGCCCCTGGAGTGATCCTCTCTATGTATCCTCCCACGGCTTTGACCCGTCCCTGTTCCACGATGACGACGGCCGTAAATGGTACATGGTCCTGCAATGGAACCATGTGTCGAATTCCGTCGGCGGCAAACCCCGGACGTCCGCCTTTGACGGCATTTTGCTGCAGGAGTGGTCGGAAACAGAGGGGCTGATCGGGCAACCGAAAAAGATCTTTTCCGGCAGCGCTCTCGGCCTGACCGAGGGACCGCATCTTCATAAGCGCAACGGCTGGTACTATCTGACCGTGGCCGAAGGCGGCACAGGCTATGGCCATGCGGTGACCATGGCCCGTTCCCGGTCGATTGACGGGCCCTATGACTTGCACCCGCAAACCCATCTGATCACCGCCAGGGACCGGGAGGACTGGCCGCTTCAACGGGCCGGTCACGGCCAGATCATCGAGACACCCGAGGGCGCAGTCTATCACACCCACTTGTGCTCCCGGCCCCTGCCCGGCCGGTTCTCGCCGCTCGGGCGCGAAACCGCCCTTCAAAAGTGCGTCTGGAAAGACGATGACTGGCTCTATCTGGAGAGCGGCGGCACATTGCCGCAAATGGAGGTGCCCGCCCCGTCCGGGGCCCAGCCCCGGCCGCCGAAAAAAATCGTGCGCCGGTTTGAGGACAAGATCCTGCCGCCGGAATTTCAGTGGCTGCGCACGCCGGAGCCCTCGCGGCTCTTTTCCCTCACCGGCTCGGCCCTGCGCCTGACCGGACGCGAAAGCGTCGGCAGCTGGTATGAACAGGCACTGGTTGCCCGCCGCCAGGAGCATCTGGCCTACTGGGCCGAAACACTGCTCACAGCCTTTGAGCCGGACACCTATCAGCAGGCGGCAGGCCTTGTGACCTATTACAACCGGCACAAGTTTCACGGACTTGTCGTGAGTTGCACGGAAGAGACCGGGCGCTGCCTGATGCTGCTGTCCTGTCCCGGCGTCTGGCCGGACAGCCGGATGGAATATCCTGCAGATCATATCCCGGTCAGCGAGGGTCCGGTTGAGCTGGCCGTTGAGGTGGACGGAGCCAGCCAGCAGTTTTTCTGGCGCCAGGAGGGCAGCTGGCTGGCCGCCGGCCCGGCGCTTGATGCCAGCGTGATTTCAGATGAGGGTGGCCGTGGGGAACACGGCTCCTTTACCGGCGCTTTTGTCGGCATGCTGGCATTTGATGTGACAGGTCGCGGCAAGACGGCCGATTTCCTCAGATTTACATATGCGCCTTCCGGAACCTGACCGGCTTTGCCGCCGCTCTTTCCAAGGACAACAGGGAGACACCCATGGCTGGACTGATCAAAGGCCCCGCAATTTTCCTCGCCCAGTTCGGCGGCGACGACGCCCCGTTCAACACCCTGCCCTCCATTGCAGAATGGGCGGCCGGTCTTGGCTATAAAGGCATCCAGATCCCCACCTTCGACAGCCGCCTGTTTGATCTCGACAAGGCTGCAGACAGCCAGACCTATTGCGACGAAGTCAAGGGTATCTGCGCGGATGCGGGCGTGGAGATCACCGAATTGTCGACCCACCTCCAGGGCCAGCTTGTTGCCGTTCATCCGGCTTATGACCTTGCCTTTGACGGCTTTGCCCCGGCCTCTGTTCACGGCAACCCGCAGGCCCGTCAGGAATGGGCTGTCAGCCAGATGAAAAAGGCCGCCGTAGCGAGCCGGAACCTGGGCCTCGATGCGTCGGTCAGCTTTACCGGCTCGCTCGCCTTTCCCTATCTCTACCCCTGGCCCCAGCGTCCGGCCGGGCTGATCGAAGAAGCTTTTGCGGAACTGGCCCGGCGCTGGAAGCCGATCCTCGATGTCTATGAAGACAACGGGGTTGATGTCGGCTACGAGATCCATCCGGGGGAAGACGTTTTTGACGGGGCGACCTTCGAGATGTTCCTGGAGGCCCTTGGAGGACACAAGCGATGCCAGATCAACTATGATCCGTCCCATTTCCTGCTGCAGCAGCTCGACTATCTGGCTTTTATCGACATCTATCACGAGCGCATCTGCGCCTATCATGTGAAGGATGCGGAGTTTAATCCCGATGGCCGCCAGGGGGTTTATTCCGGCTATCAGGGCTGGGTGAACAGGGCCGGACGGTTCCGCTCCCTCGGCGACGGGCAGGTCGATTTCTCCGCGATTTTCTCCAAGCTCGCCCAATATGGTTATGACAGCTGGGCCGTTCTGGAATGGGAATGCTGCCTGAAGTCCCCGGAACAGGGCGCAGCCGAAGGTGCACCTTTCATCGAGAGCCACATTATTGAAGTCACCGACAAGGCCTTTGACGATTTTGCCGGCGGCGAGACGGACCGAGACCAGATCCGCAAAATGCTGGGCCTTTAGAGCGCCTCGGGCGATAAGTCTGCACAACGTAAGTGAGCCCGGAGCCAGATCGCCCTCCAGCCCCTCCCCACAAGGGGCTGGAAGGCCAGAGAGAGAGTGGTTTTCTTCAAGAAAAGTTCGCTCTCTCTGCTTTTGCTGAATGAAGGTCAGACCCTTTGAAAGGGTGATCTAGCGCAAATTGCGCGTCATCGGAGTTGCCGTGCCAAGCCTGACATCAGAGTTTTCAACGCAAAAGACAAAAAACTTGAAACCGGATCGACGCGGCACGCCCTAAACCAAAGGCTCCGTGACCGCATATTTCGCAAGCTTGTCCGGATCGACCTCAACGCCGAGCCCTGGACCTTCGGGCACATGGACCCGCCCGTTCCGGACTGGAAACGGCTCGGTGAGGATATCGTCCTCGGCGTAATAGGTTGCCATATAGAACTCGCATTGAAGGATCAGGTCCGGAACGGCGGCCATCAGATGCGCACCTGCGGCATGGGCAAGACCGGTCTCGAACATGCAACCGCCGTAGATTTCGATCCCGGCCGCCCGGGCAATGGCCGCAACTTCCAGTGCGCGGCGGATCCCGCCGGATTTCATGATCTTCAGGGAAAAAATATCTGCCAGCCGGATCTGCGCCCCATAAAGCGCACCTTTCGGGTCAAAGACACTTTCATCCGCCATGACCGGTGTATCGATCACCCGGCTGATATGGGCCAGCGCCTCGCGCTCGTGCATCTTGACCGGCTGCTCGACAAAGGTCGGACGGAACGCTTCCAGATCCTTGATACGCCGGACCGCATCGTAGGCGGGCAGGCCCTGATTGTAGTCGATGCGCAGATCCGCCTCCTCCCCATAGATGCCGCGCATTTTCTCCAAGCGCATCAGATCGAAGCGGTGATCCTTGAAGCCGGTCTTGAACTTGAAGATCCGGACCCCGTCCGCCCACATGGCAGCCACATCTTCCAGATCCTTGCCGAAATCCGGATTGGCGATGGAAAAGCTCATGCCCATGTCATCACGCATCCGCCCGCCAGCCAATTCGCAGACGGAAAGGCCGGTGATCTTGCCGGTGATATCAAGAAGGGCCATTTCCAGGCTGGCCTTGGCTTCCGGATGCCCGACCAGAACCTTGTCAGCCATGGTCATGTGCTTTTCCACCTGCACCGGGTCCTGGCCAATGAGATGGGGCCGCAAATGCACATGAAGGGCGGCCGCACAGCCCTCCGCAGTGCCGGTGAAGACCGGCCAGGGCGAGGCCTCTCCCCAGCCGGTCAGGCCGGTATCGGTGGTAACTTCCAGAACCGCCACGTGAATGCCAGCCACATCACCGCTGCCATGGGAATGCACGGCCTTGGCCGGAATTTCGATCCGGTGGACCCGGAGGGTTTCAATTTTATGGTCGCTCACGGGAGGCTCCGAACATGACAAAAGAAAAGGGTGAGCCGCGCAACCCTGCCGGTTGGGGCCTCAAGACGGGCGGACGACCAGAACGCTGCAGGAGGCAAAACGGGACACCCGGGCAGCATTTGGCCCGATAAAGAGGTCCTTCACACTTGGACGGCTGGCTCCGATGACGATAAACCGGGCCGAAAGCGCATCCGCATGGCCGATCAGCTTTTCATAGACCCCGCCACGCAGCACTTCGGTTTTGTGGGGCACGCTGCCCCAGTCGAAGTCGGCCGCATAGACCGAAAGATCCCGGCGGGCATCTATTTCGACCTGATTGCGCATGTCTTCGGGGATATAGGCCTGCACATAGGTGTTTTGCTCGTCGGGAATGACAAAGACGAGTTCAACCTCGGCCCCGTGGCTCTGGGCCAGCATGATGGCCTCCTGCACCACACAGGAATCCGCTTCCCTGTGATGCAGATCGACGGCCGCAATGATCTTGCAGGTTGCCATGATGCCCCCTTCAGGCTGTTTAAGAAGAAACGGGCCGGAGACGGACCCCCGGGCCCGCCACCAGCGCTCTGTCACCGCCCGGCTGCGTTGCGCATGCTCTCGGGCAGATAGGTCGCCAGTTCGGGAAAGCCGATCATCACAAAGACCATGAACACCATGATCAGGAACAGCGGCAGCGCGGTTTTGGCGATATAGCCCATCTCGTGTTTGGTGATCCCCTGCATGACGAAGAGATTGAACCCGATGGGCGGGGTGATCTGCGCCATTTCCACCACGATCACGATGAAGATCCCGAACCAGATCATGTCGATCCCGGCGCCTGCCACCATGGGCTGGACAATGGCCATGGTGAGCACAACCGAGGAGATGCCGTCCAGGAACATGCCCAGAATGATGTAGAACACCATCAGCGCCATCAGCAGCGAGAACCGGGAGAGCTGCAGGCTCTCGATATATTCGGCAAGCGCTCTGGGCAGACCGGTAAAGCCCATTGCCAGCGTCAGGGCGATGGCGCCCATCAGGATCAGGGCGATCATGGCGGAGGTGCGCGTTGCGCCCAGAAGACTGTCCAAAAAGGTGTCCCAGGTCAGGGACCCTTGCACGGCGGCCAGCACAAAAGCCCCGATTACCCCGATGGACGCGGCTTCCGTCGCCGTGGCAAAGCCCAGATACATGGATCCGATCACGAACAGGATCAAAAGGATGATCGGGATCAGGAACCGGCTTTCCTTGATCTTCTCGCGAAAGGTCATGGGATTGGCAATCTTGGGCACTTCTGCCGGCCGCAGCACCGACCAGCCGGCCACATAGGCCATGAACAGCCCGGCCAGCACAATGCCCGGCAGGATGCCCGCCATGAAGAGCTTGGAGATCGACTGTTCCACGGCCACCCCGTAGACGATCAGAGTCAGGGAGGGCGGGATCATCAGGCCCAGGGTTGCCGCGCCCGTCAATGTGCCGATGGTCATATATTCCGGATAGCCGCGCTTGCGCAGCTCCGGGATCGACATCTTGCCCACAGTGGTCAAGGTGGCGGCGGAAGATCCGGAAACGGCGGCAAAAATGGTGCAGCCGACAATGTTCACATGGACCAGCCCGCCGGGCAGGCGCTGCATCCAGGGACTGAGCCCCCGGAACATGTCCTGGGACAGCCGGCTTCGGAACAGGATTTCCCCCATCCAGATGAACAGCGGCAGGGCCGTGAGTGTCCAGCTGGAGGAACCGGTCCAGATGCGCGTCAGCATGGCATCGCCCGCCGGACGCGTGGTAAACATCTCAAGCCCGAGATAGGCAACCCCGAACAGGGCGAGGCCCACCCAGACCCCCGTTCCCAAAAGCAGGAACAGGACGAACAGGAAAATCGCAACCAGGTAGAACTGTTCCATCGTGTCACTCCCCGTGCGGGTTCATGCCGGCCGCCTTGATATTGTCGCGGCCGGTGAAAAGGGTGCAGATCAGATTGTCGAAGGCGCAGACTGCCAAAATCACCGTTCCTGCGGCCATGGACAGCTGCGGGATCCAGATCGGCCAGGCATCCTGCCCCTGACTGATGTCGTTGAACCGGTAGCTTTCATAGGTGAGCTTGATGGCATAATAGGCGAACAGGAAGGTGAGATAGCTGGCAATTCCCCAGCACCAAAGTTCCCCGAACTTCCGGTATCTGCCAAGCTTGGTCAGAAACAGATTGACACGGATATGGCTGCCGGAATTCAGCGCATAGGGCAAAGCCAGAAACGAGGCCGCCGCCATGCAATAGCCGGTGAAATCCGGCGCTCCGGTGATGATGCCCCCGCCCCAGCGCGCCACCATCTGGGAGGCGACGAAGAACAGGATCATGATGAGAAAAACCGCCCCGAGATATCCGGCGCCCTTGTAGAGCCCGTCAAGAATGGTGCGCAGCACCCGGAATATGGCCACTGCCGTCCCCCTTCCCATAAAAGAGTGTGCCCGGCGGAAACCGCCGGGCCATGCTTTGCCGGATGACGGTTATTTGGCCGCCTTGGCGGCCTTGGCCGCTTTGTAGGCGTCGACAATGGCCTTGCCTTCTTCGCCTGCGGATTCCAGCCATTCTGCGGTCATGGTTTCGCCAATCGCCTGCAGTTCGGCCGCCATGGTGTCACTGACGGGGCCGGTGGCCATGCCGTTCTTGGCCAACTCACCAACGGTGAATTCAGTGTACTGGATGGAGCGCCAGTCCCCGGCATATTCCGCCAGAGCCGCGCAGCCGTTGATGACATTCTTGGTGGCGTCATCAAGACCGTTCCAGCTGTCCATGTTCACCATCACGTAATTGCGCGGCATCCAGGCGTCAGCGGAATAGAAATGGGTCAGGCTTTCCCAGATCTTGCGGTCATAGCCGGTAGAGCCGGAGGAGACCATGCCCTGCGCGACGCCGGTGGCGAAGGCCTGGCTGATTTCAGCGGCTTCGATCTGGACCGGCTGCATGCCGGCCAACTCGGCCATGCGTGCGGAGGCGGTGTTGTAGGTGCGGAATTTCAGGCCCTTCACATCTTCCAGAGAGTTCACCTCCCGGTCGAAATAAAGCCCCTGGGCCGGCCACGGCACAGAATAGAGCAGGTGCAGGTTCTGGTCTGCCAGGATCTTGGTCAGCGGCTCCTTGGCAACTTCCCAAAGCGTCTCGGAATCCTCAAAGGACGTGGCCAGGAACGGCACGCTGTCAAAGCCGAAAATCGGGTTCTCGTTCTGGTGGCCTGACAAGAGCCGCTCGCCGATTGGCACCTGGCCGGTCTGGATTGCGCGCTTGATTTCCGAGCCCGCATAAAGAGAACCGCCCGGGTGCGTCTTGATTTCAAGGGCACCGCCCGTGCCCAGTGTTACGCATTCGGCAAATTTTTCGCCGGTGGCGGAGTGAAAATTGGTTGCCGAATAGGCCATGGGCATGTCCCAGGTTTCGGCGGAAACGGGGCCTGCTGTCAGCGTGGCAACAGCAACGCCGGTCATAAGTACTTTTGCAAATCCGGACATGGAAAACCTCCTGCTTTTGTCCCCTCGTGCCCCACTCCGGCGGGACACAGTCTTTTTCAGGCCAGCCTAGAACCGCTGCGGGTCATAGGCCGACAGGTCGATATTCTGCCGGTCCCCGGAAATGAGGCCCGCCAGGATACGGCCGGTCTTGGGTCCGGCCGTCAGGCCGATGTGATGGTGCCCGAACCCGGCATAGATGCCGGATGCCCTGATTTCTCCGATCAGTGGCAAACTGTCGGAAGGCGCTGGCCGGTGCCCCAGCCAGCTGTCTTCCTGTTCGAACATCAAACCCGGGAAGGTCTCCTGGACCTTCCGGCGCAGCAGATCAAAGGGCGCGCTGGATGCGGGCGCCTTCAATCCGCCGAATTCAACAACACCTGCGCAGCGCAGGCCATCCTTCATGGGGGTCGCGACGAATTTGCCGCTTGTGACCATCATGGGTGTGCCCGGCCCGTTTTCAGCCGACCGGAACACAATGTGATAGCCCCGCTCCGATTCCAGCGGCACCCGAAGCCCGAGTTTCGCCGCCAGGGGCTTGGACCAGACACCGGTGGCCAGGATGACCTTTGAGCAGGTCAGCTCCCCCCCGTCCGTAACAACGCTTTTCACCCGCCCGTCCGCCAGTGTCACGTCCTTGACCTCCGCTGTGACAAACCGGGCGCCCAGCTTGCGGGCTTCCTGGGCCAGAGCGGCCACATAACGGCCCGGATCCCGGACATACCCATGGTCCTTCATGACGGCCAGCAGTTGCATGTCTTCCGACAGGTTCGGCTCATAGTCGCGCACCTTGCCGCCTTCCAGCAGGTCAGGCTCAAACCCGGCCTTGCGCCGGAGCATCCAGGTATAGTGATCCGCCTCAAAGGCCTGGCGGGTCGGATAGACAAAGCTGTAGTCGGAGGAGACCAGCCAGGCCTCGGCTTCGGTCCCGGAGGCAAGCGCTTCATGCTGGGACGGGGCATCGTAAAGGATCGGTGTCAGGCCTTGCGAAATCCGGCGTGTGTCCTTGTCATTGGCATTTGCGAGATATTTGAGGAGCCACGGCATCAGCCTGGGCAGATAGGACCAGCGCAGAAACAGCGGAAAATCCGGGTTCATGAGCATGCCCAGGCTCTTGGCAATCAGACCCGGCGCCGTGACCGGCGCCACCGAACAGGCCGCCAGGACCCCGGCATTGCCATAGGAGGTGGAGGCGGAGGTCCCCGGTTCGACCCGGTCGACCACAGTGACGTCCAAACCCGCCCGGCGCAGCCAGATTGCCGACGAAACACCGACAATCCCGGCGCCAATTACCACGACATTGGGGGCAGCGTCTCCGGCCATTTTATCAGCCCATCCAGCGGCGCACTGGGGCGGCCGCCTCTTCAAGAGGTTGGCAAATGACGTCGATCAGCGACGGTCCGTCATGGTGCAATGCCTGTTTCATTGCCTCGTCCAGATCCTCAGGCCGCTCCACCTTCCAGGTTTTCAGGCCAAAGGCAGCCGCAACGGCGGCCTGATCGGTCCGGTTGAAATCCACATTGTAATAGCGTTTGCCGCAGTCGGCATGTTGGCTGGCCTTGATCCAGCCAAAGGCCGCATTGGAAAAAACGATATAGGTGATGGGCGCATTGGCCCGCACGACGGTTTCCAGTTCGCCACAGGCAAAGGCGAAAGACCCGTCCCCCATCAAGGCCACAACCTTGCTGTCCGGCCGGCCATACCAGGCACCGAGCGCTGCGGAGAGCGCATAGCCCAAGGCCCCATGGGCCCGGTTGGTGATGTAAAAACGGCCAGCGTTTTTCTGCTGCGAATAGGCATTGTAATAGGGACAACTTGTTCCGGGATCAGAAACGACAATCGCACTATCTGGAAGATTTTTGTTCAATGTGTCAATGATCTGTTCCGGAATCACCTGCTCCTTTTCGCGGCAGGCCAATGCCTGGAATTTTTCGAATTTGCGCGCCTTGATATCGGCCACCTGTGCTGCGCCGCCAAAAGACGGCAGCGGGTCCGTCACCTCATCGAGACAGGCGTTGACCGCCGCCAGCGCCAGTTTCAGATCGGCAACCACCCCAACCTCGGTCGGATAATTCGCGCCGATGACCATCGGGTCGTTGTCGAAATGCACGATACGCTGCCCCGGCTTCGGTGCTTCCCAGCGGGAGGTTGTGGTGGACCCGGCCCGACATCCCATGAAGATCACCAGATCCGCTGCTTCCATCATTTCCCAGGTCTCGTCCGTACCGCCATTGGACCCGACAACCCCAAGCGAAAGCGGATGGGTGTCGGCAAGCGACCCCTTGCCTGAAATCGAGGTGGCAACTGCAAGATCCAGCCGGCTGGCAAGCCGGTCCAGTTCGTCCATGGCCCCGGCGATCACCACGCCGCCGCCGCAAACGATCAAGGGGGATTTTGCACTGAGGATGGCATTTACAGCCGCCTCCGCCACCCCCGGCTCCGGGGCAGCGCGGTAGGCGGGAAAGGTCTTGTGTTTGGGATCCGCCCAGATGTCGTCCACCGATACCGGGTCATATTGAATATCATAGGGCAGGCCCAGATGGGCCGAACCGGACCGGCCCGTGGTCATGGCCCGGAACGCCTGTCGCACCATGCGGGGGATGTGATCGGCGCGCCGCAAAACCGTGTTGAACTTGGTCAGCGGCCGCATCAAGGCTTCCTGATCCACTTCGGTCAGGGGATATTTGCCGTAAGACGCTACGGAAATGTCTGTCGTGATCGACAGGACCGCATAGGAGCTTTCATTGGCTTCAATCAGGCCCGGCAGAATATAGGTGGCGCCGCCACCGGACGGGCCTTCACAGACCCCGACGCGCCCGGTCACCCGGGCATAGGCATCGGCCATATAGGTGGCGCTGCGTTCATCGCGGGTCAGAACATGGGTGATACTGTGATCCAGAGTGTGCATGGCATCATAGAAGGGCAGGGTCGTGTCCCCGCACAATCCGAAAATGTGCCGCACACCATGGGCTTCGAGGGTCCGCACCAATGCTTCGGCCCCATTCAGAGTATTTCGCAACGTCACCCCCACAGTTTTACTTCTTGAAACGCCCTTGATCCCAACGGCTTTCAAAATTGTATACAGTTCTGTAGGCACTTGTGAAGACGCAAATGTTCCCAAACGGCTTTTTTTGATTTAAGCAAGGGCACATCGCATTTGGCCGGATTTGATCGGCTGCCTGAAGTCGGAGACGTCAGCGCAACGGACAAACCGGTTTGAAACCGCATAAACGCGGTGCGCACTCAGGAGCCACTTCAGGACGCACCGTCCGGAAAGGGGCCATTTGCCAAGGGGCAGGAAACCTATGTCAGACCGGATCAGCAGCGTGGACCGGGTTTATGAAACCCTCCGCGACATGGCGATCAACTTCGATTTCAAGCCCGGGGAGCGGATCAACGAATCCGCCCTGTCCACGCGGCTTGGTGCCAGCCGGACCCCACTGCGAGAAGCGCTCAACCGGCTGGTGGCCGAAGGTTTTCTGACGCTTGCCAAAGGGCAGGGCTTTTTCTGCCGGCCGCTTGAACCGGCGAAAGTCCTGGAACTTTATCAGGCCCGCTGCGCGGTGGAGACGGAAGGCATCATCCGAGGCATCGAAAACGCAAGCGACCAGCAGATCGCGGACCTGCGCGCCTATCTGGATGCGTTCGAAAAAACCTATTTCACCTGCGGCGACCTGAGCGAGGTGCTGCTGCAGGACGAGGAATTCCACCTGCGGCTTGCTGCCCTTTCCGGCAACAGTGAACTGGTCAGAATGCTGAGCAATCTGAACGAGCGGATCCGTTATGTGCGGATGATCAATTTCAAGCAGATCCGGGCACAGGTGCCCGAGGACCGGGTGGAAGACCCGTCGCTTCCTGCCCATCGCAAGATTGTGGAAGCGGTGCAACGGCGGGACAAGGACACAGCTGTGGCAGCCTTGCGCAACCATATCGAGCGGCGCAGCGAGGAAACCGTTGAACTGGTCCGGCTCGCCTATTCCCAGCTTTATGTGCCAAGCGTCTGAGACTGCCTTTCAACGGCACACCAGTTACCCGAAACGCGGATCGTCCAGGTCCAGGGAAAAGCGGCTGGGGGCCAGACTTTGCTGGAACCAGAGCACATAATTGTAGATGGAATAGACCGGCAAGCCGGTCAACCGGCGGATGTCGGCGGCATAGGGCACCATGTTGGTGCATTCCAGCACAATCGCGCCAATGTCCTTGTGGGCCGACACAAGCTCATCAGCGGCCGCAAGCAGGTCCTCCCTGCAGGCGGCAAAATCGATCTCCGGCGCATCGCCCAGAATATC
Source organism: Roseibium sp. AWQ4_254 (assembly GCF_056161025.1). Classification (NCBI taxonomy): domain Bacteria; kingdom Pseudomonadati; phylum Pseudomonadota; class Alphaproteobacteria; order Hyphomicrobiales; family Stappiaceae; genus Roseibium; species Roseibium sp. AWQ4_254. The sequence continues at coordinate 29,085 of NZ_JBSWYH010000022.1, read as the reverse complement.
GCGCGTGAATACCTTGCCGCCTTCAGTGCCGACGACGGGTGTGTCCAGCGGTACATTGGCAGCGGCCAGATGGGCCGGGGTCAAGGTCTCGCGGGAGACCGTCAGAATGCCCACCCGCCTGCCCGGTGAAAGCGTTGACTGGACCATGGGCACTTGCATCAGGGAGGAGGTTGCCAGCGGCACACCGACTTCGGCGGCCAGCCGGTCCTGCAGGATCGACAGAAATCCGCAATTGGTGGTCAGGCCGTCACAGCCGCTTGCCACCAGATCCCGCGCTGCCGCTATGAAATCCTCCAGAAGCGGGGAGGCGTCATCCCTCACCACCCGGTCCGGGCTTGCCCCCCGGACAACCCGGTACTGCACCGGAAAGGGCCAGGTCAGCGCATTCCCCATATCGCCAGGAATGCGGGGAAACCGGGTTTCCAGCATCAAAATGCCAACACTCGCACCATAGACGGTCTTGCCGCCATGAAGGGTTGTCACTGCCCGGTCCTCCGCTTCACGTTCGTTCCGACGGTCTTATATAAAATCGGATGCAGTGCTGTATACAGTTTTTGCAAATGACCCGGAAAGCTCCCCGTCTCCCTCGCAAACAGAAGGGAGACACCGGCGAACCGCCGGGGCTGGTGCGCGTCAGACCTACAAGATGCGGTAGAGCGTCGTGTCCCGCTGGATCATGTGGTGGAAGAGAACCCCGCCAATGTGAAGAGCAAAGAGCCCCAAAAGGATCCAGGCGCTCCATTCATGAACCGCCGAAAGGGTCCAGGCAATGTCGGGGCTTTTGCCAAGCGGGCTCCAGACCTCAACCGCGCCGAACCACTTCAGCGGGAAGCCGTGGGCATTGGTTGCAAGAAAGCCGGAGACCGGCATGATGATCAAGAACACATACAGCAGACCATGGACACTGGCGGCCGCGATGCGCACAAACGCCGGCCCCTCATGGAGCGGTGCCTTGGTCAAAAGTGTATTGCCCACCCGCAACAGCATCAGCCAAAGCACCAGGAAGCCGAAACTTTCATGTAGAAGATAGAATGCGGAGGAGAATTCCTGTTTCACGAAGCCAATCATCAGGCCAAGGGGCCAGGTGAGCAGCACCAGCACCGCAATGACCCAATGCAACAGCCGTGCGGGCACCCCATACCGCTCGACAATCCCGCCTGTTCCAGACGATGCCCCAGGCAGCTCACTCATCTTGTCTCCCTCACGCTTGCGAACGCGCCGCATCTATAAACGCGGCGCGCTCCAAAGACTAACGCAAAGAGTGTGAAGCTGAAAAGGGACACGGGTCCGACCCCGTAGAATTTTGCCTTCAAACCGCACGGCAAACGAGTCTCTTCAATGCGTGAAAGCACAGGAAACCGCGTTTTTTCTGGTTGTTACAGCGCAGAAATGGCCATTTCCTCTGCGATCAAACAAGCGTCATTTCAGGAGACAGCCCCTAACCAAAGGCAAGTGTCGGCACATCCACAATGGTTGACCCGCCATCGGCGGTCAGAACAGCCCCAGTGATGATCGAGGCATCTTCAGAACATAAAAACGCAATTGCAGCGGCCACTTCTTCAGAGTCTGCCGGGCGGCCCAGGGGCACATCCCTGGTGACATGGGCATAGGCGGCGTCCACCGAGACAAGATCCGAGCGCTCCATCAATTCCGCCATCTCCGCGTCGGCCATTTCCGTGCGGACCCAACCAGGGCAAATGGCATTGCAGCGCACACCCATGCTGCCATAGTCGCGGGCAATGGACCTGACCAGCCCGATCTGGGCGTGTTTCATGACCGTATAGCCGAACGCATCGGCTGGTGCGGCCAGACTGGCGATGGAGGCAGTAACGCAAATGGCCCCCTTGCGCGCGATCAAGTCCGGCATTGCGGCGCGCAGCAGGACCATGGACGTGTCCAGATTGGCGGCACCGGACAGGCGCCACTCCTCGTCCGAGGTCGCCGTCAAGGTGCCGAAGCCATGCCCGCCCGCATTGGCAACCACCACATCCAGCCCGCCAAACCGATCTTTGGCCTGGGCAATCGCAGCGGCGGCCTGATCCGGATCGGCCGCATCGCCCGTCACCACCAACCCGCCGGTTCTGGCGGCGACCGCCTCAAGCGGTTCCTTGCGCCGGCCCATCAGAACGACCTGTGCGCCCTCGCCGGTCAGCCGCTGCGCCGTCGCAGCCCCGATCCCCGTGCCAGCTCCCGAGATGAGCGCTGTCTTGCCTTCAAATCTCATAGGCCCACTCACCTTTTTCCTTGCGGCACGATACCTTCGGCCACCCAGGCATCCAATTGCGTCAGGACCGCGGCACAGAAATCCGGGTCGTTGATGTGGCACGCGAGATCCGTAGTGGGCACCGTGCCCTCAAGCGCTTCTGCGGCGGCCCCAACAAAGGCCGTCAGCGCCTCCGGGTCATGAGCGGCTTCGCCGGGCCGGTCCCATTCCTCAATCCCGCCCCGCGTCAGGAAGAAGTGGGTCGGCCCCTTGGCCGCAGCAAGCCGCTCCACCATGCGTCTGGCGATGCTGATCCGCTCTTCGGCGTTAAAGGCAATGTTCTTGATCAGACGGTTGTGCTGGTGGAAGGGGCGGTCCTCAAAAATGGAGGGGATCTCCTGCCAGCCTGCCAGATCGAGAATATCCATCGCTCCCGGCGCCACCATTTGCGGTGTGCCGCTGCGGCCCGCCCCGGTCAGCCGGTCCGCCCCGGCGCTGACCACCGAGCCGTGCAGCACATTGACCAGTTCCTGGAGCGAGAAATCCATGACACAGGCAAAAGCGCCTTCCGCCGCCAGACGCTCAAACGCCATACCGCCCATGCCGGTCGTATGGAAGACGGCAACATCATAGCCGCGCTTGGTCAGCTCCGCATGAAGAGGCTTCATGTATTTGAGGCAAGACGACCCCAGCGAGGTCATGCCGATCATCGGCCGGTCAAATGCCGGAGGCTCCACCAGCTGGGCAGCCCCCAGAACCGCGCCTGCCGCCTGGCTGAGGGACGATTTGCACAAGGGATTGAGACCATAGAGCCCACCTGCCCACAAGATGAACTGGACATCGGCGGCCATTCGGTCCGCCGCAATCAAGGGGGAGCCGGCTACCGTGGAGACAATATATTTAGGAACCCCAATGGGCAGCGCCTGGGCGCAGTCGAGCGCAAGGTCGGTGCCCATGGTGCCACCGAGCGAGATCATGCCGTCAAACCGGCCTTCGTCATAAAGACGCCGGGTGGTCAGTGCCGCACCGGAGCTCATCCTGGCAAAGGCCTCGCCTTCCTCTCCCAGAGCAATCAGCCCGTCGATCGTCTCGTCAACCGCGGCCACCACATCATGTTTGGATATGTCGACCGGCATTGGCGGGTCGCCCAGGACACTGACATCCATGGTCAGCACCTTTCCGCCACCGGCCTTGATGCGCCCGATCAGATAGACGAGTTCATCCGCCTTGGTGTCGAATGTCCCAATCACGAGGATGGTTTTGGTCATGACTGTTTCTCCCTGGATCAACCGCAGCTTTGGCGGCCCGGCTGCTCAAGATACTGGCTGCACAGCTCACGGGCATGATTGATGAACCGGACATTGCGCGCTGGCGCCCCGTCTTCCTCCATGCGGGGCACAATCCAGCCCACATAGGTGACCGCGCGCAAGGCCATGAACAGATCCAGCGCCTGGATATCCAGCGGCCGCACCGCCTGATAGCCCTCAAGCAACGCGGCCTTGAGCTGAGCGAAATCCGGCTCGGCCATGTTTTTCAAAAGCGCCGTTGCAATGTCGAAGAGACGGAAGCCATAGCCGCCATCGTCAAAGTCGATCATGCGGAGGGCCGGTCCGTCCAGCATGACATTCTCCCGCACCAGATCCGCATGGATCAGACCAAAGTCCAGAGCGTCTACGCGGTCTGCAAGATCCCGCCGCGCCGTCTCCCGGAACTCTGTCAGAAGGCCTGCCGTCTCGCCGTCCAGGGTCGGGTTGTCCCAGAAACGCCCCCAAAGAGGTGCTTCACCCAACAGCCCGTCCAGATCCCAGTGACAACGACTGAAGGTTTCCGGCGCCTGCCAGGCATCACAGGCCGCATGCAGCTTTGCCATTTCCGCCCCCAGGGCGCGGAATGTGGCCTGAGCGTCATCCAGCTTGAGCGGATCGCGGCTGCGGCCGAGGGGCTGGCCGGACAGCCAGCCGATCAGATCCACCTGCAATCCGTCCACCTCTTCCAGAAGCGCGCCGGAGAGAGACGGCTGCGGCCGGGGAACGGACAGCCCGGCCCGGTCCATGGCCTCCAGCCATTGCAGTTCAGACAGCAGCTCGGCCCGCGTGCGGTAGCCCGGCCGCTTCAAGCGCAGAGCGAAATCGCCACTGTCCGTGCGCACATGGTAAACCCGGTTTTCCCGTCCAGCGACAAAGGTACAAACAGCCGTTTCATGGCCCCAAAGCGCCAGGGCCTTTGCAAGCGGATCCTTCACGCTGCCCCCACCGGTGTTTCGGCCATGACGGCTTCCAGGGTGGTGATCAGAAGATCCAGATGCTCTTCGCCAAAGGGCATGGGCGGGCGGATCTTCAAGGTGTTCTTGTGCCGGCCCAGCTTGGACAGGATGATGCCGCGGTGGCGCATGGCATTGATCACCCTGTCCGCATAGTCACTGGCCGGGTCTTTCGTATCGCGGCTTTGCACGAATTCAGCCCCGAACACCATGCCGCTCTGGCGGACATCGCCAATGACGTCAAATTTTTCAGCCAGAGCCGACAGGCGGTCTGCCGCAAGACGGCCGATGCGAGCGGCATTTTGCTGAAGGTTCTTGTCTTCCAGCTCGTCCAGCACCGCCATGGCCGCCGCGCAGGACACCGGGTTCCCGCCGAACGTGTTGAAATAGCGGAAGGACGAGCGGAAGCGTTCCATGATATCCGAAGTGGTCACCAGCCCGGCCACCGGATGGCCATTGCCCATGGGTTTGCCCATGCAGACAATGTCCGGCACAACGCCCTGCTTCTGATGGGCCCAGAAATGGCTGCCGCAGCGCCCGAACCCGGACTGAACCTCGTCACAGATCAAAAGACCACCCGCCTTGCGCACCACCTCTGCCGCCGGACGCAGCCAGCCATCCGCCTGGGCCGGAAACCCTTCATTGAGGAACAGCGGACACACGATGAGCGCCGCAAAGCCTGTGCCATCTGCCTCCAGATCCGCAACAGCAGCCGCCACCTTCTGCGCAAAGCGCGTTCCGTCAGGGTCTTCGATCCGGTAGCTGTCCGGCGCCTCCACATGGCGCAGATACCCGCCCAGGCCAAAGCCGACTTCCGGCACATTGCTCTTGGACAGGTGACTGACCAAAGTGGTGTTGCCGTGATAGGTGGCATCCGTTGCCACAAGGCCGCGCTTGCCGGTCATGGCTTCGGCCATGCGCAGGGCAATGTCATTGGCCTCGGAGCCGGTGCAGGTCAGGATCGCCGTGTCGAGTGGTGTGTCAAACGTCGCCGTCAGCCGCTCCACATAATCCAGAATGCCCTCATGCAGATAGCGGGTGTGGGTGTTGAGAGTGCGGGCCTGCCGGCACAGCGCGTCGACCACCCGCTCGTTGCAATGGCCCACATGAGGCACATTGTTGTAGCAATCCAGATAGCGGTTACCATCTGCATCCCAGAGCCAGACCCCCTCGCCCTTCACCATGTGAACCGGGTCCTGATAGAAGGTCGAGACATTAGGCCCCAGGAGCGCCCGGCGGCGCGCCAGCAGTTCGGTCACGGAGCTGTCAGTCATGGGCGGTCTTGCCTTTCCAGGCCTTGTAGACAGTGTAGGCCTGCACCACGAGGGCAATGACGATCATGGCAAAAAGAATGAAGGCGATGGGACGGTCGATGAAGTCCCAGGGCTCGCGCACCCGCGCCATTGCGGTGCGCAGCTTGTCTTCCATCAGCTTGCCCAGAACAATGCCCAGAATGATCGGTGAGGTCGGATATTCCAGCCGCTTCAAAATGAAGCCGAACACACCAAACCCGGCCGCAATTGCCACATCGGTCAGGGAGTTGCGCAGGGAATAGACCCCGATCAGGCTGAAAGTCAGGATCATCATGCCCAGAAACCGGTTCGGGATCAGGATGACCTTTGTCAGGATGTCGGTCGCAAAAAACAGGAACACCACGACAATGACATTCAGAAGCAGCAGGCAGATATAGAGTGCCAGGACAAAGTCCATCTGGTTGGCAAACAGCTGCGGACCCGGAATGACATTGTGGACATAGAACACCGCCAGCATCATGGCGGTCAGCTCCTCGCCCGGAATGCCGAGAGCAAGAAGCGGGATCATGGCAGCGGCCGGAACCGAATTGTTGGCCGCTTCAGAGGCGACGATCCCTTCCGGATTGCCCTTGCCGAAAAGTTCAGGCGTCTTGGAGGTCCGCTGCGCGTAGCTGTAGGACATGAACTGGGACATGAATTCACCGACGCCGGGGATCATGCCGCAAAAGACGCCGAAGGCCGAACCGACGGTGGCCACCCGCTTGTAGATCCAGAGCTCTTTCACCTGCGCCAGGATCTTCGGCCGCTCCACATGGGGAAAGGTCATCGGCTTGTCCTTATCCATGAACAGGATCAGGGCCTGGCTGATGGCAAAAAGGCCAAGCACCACCACGATCAGGTCAATGCCCGATTGCAGCCAGCCTAAGCCGAAGGTAAAGCGCTGACTGTAGGCGGTGGTCTCAATGCCGATGGTCTGCAAAAAGATGCCGACACAGGCGAGCATGCCAGCGGCCAGCACCTGGCCCCGGTGGGTGATGATCACCAGCGTGATGCCGAAAAGCGCTGCCAGAAAGATCTCGCGGGCACCGAACATGGGTGCGACACTGGCGAGAACAGGCGCCAGCAGCATCAGGGACAAGATGGAAAAGACGGCCCCGTAAAAGGACGCGGAATAGGCGAGGCTGAGCGCCCGCCGGCCTTCGCCCCGCTGGGTCATGGGATAGCCGTCATAGGTGGTCAGCGCATTGACCGGTGTTCCGGGCGTGTTGACCAGGATCGCCGGGATGGCCCCGCCGAACATGGACGACCCGTAAATGCCCAGAAGGGCGGTGAGGCCGACAATCGGCTCAAGGGAGAAGGTTACGGGCAGGACAATCGCGATGGCGACGGCCGCGCCGACGCCAGGCAGTCCGCCCACGATGACGCCCCCGATGGAGCCAATGACGAGCGCGGCAATCACATCCCAGCGCGCGATCAGCTCAAGGCTGGAGAACAGGAGATCCATGGGTCCTCAGAAGTAGCGTAGGAGGAAATAACGGAGGCTTTCAGGGGCAAGGTCGTAGATCGCCCCGCCCGGAATTTTCACATTCATCGCCGACTTGAAGAACAGCACCACGAAGAGCGCAAAGCCAAAGGCCGACCAAAGGGCCAGTGCCTGCCGGTAGCCGAGGCGTAGCGTCAGGCCGATGCAGAAGAAAATGGTGGCCAGCAGATAGCCAATGACTGGGATCGACCAGACATAAAGCAGATACCAGCCGACATATTCCAGCGACCTGATCCAGGTGAAGGCTTCCCGCCAACGGCCCGGTGTGCGCATGACCTTGGACCTGAGCATCCAGTTCAAAGCCGCAAAGAGCACGATGCCGCCAAGGGCAAGAGAGGGCCAGAGCCGGGGCTGGGCGGCCAATCCCTTACCCGGAAGCCAGGTGGTCTGCCATCCGATGGCGGCGATCAGAAGACCGCCTATGACCAGCATCAGGGTACAGAAGAGCATCTCCCCGGGCCGGCGCCCTTCGGGGAATACATGGGGCTCGTGATTGACATCGTCACTCATGCCCGGACTCCTTCCTGCAGCCCTATTCCGGCCGCCCGGAGGCGGCCGGAATAGGGCGCAACGGCTTAGTTCGAGATCATGGTGTTGATGCGGGCGGAGGTTTCGATGTCGGACTTGATCCGGGCTTTCGAATCCTCAACATCCATCCAGTAGATGATGGCACCGGTCTGTTTGGCCAGGTCCTTGGCCCGGTCAGACGCCATCGTTTCCTTGGCGGATTCGATGATGCGCTCGCGCACCTCCTGCGGCGTGTCGCTGCGTACGAACAGGCCGTTCCAGAGCGAGATGTTCAGATTCGGCGCAACGGAGGCCAGGGTCGGGGCATCCGGCACGACAGAAATCGGGCTTTCCGTGATCGTCGCCAGGATGTTCACCTTGTCGAGGCACGGCAGAAGCTGCTGGATGGTGGTGTTGATCACGTCAAAATCGCCGGAGGCCAGCGAGTTGCAGTCCAAAGCCCCAGCGGAGGCTTCCCCGCCCCATTCAAAACCAAGTTCCTTGGCAGCGGCAAAGGTGGCCTGCGTCGGCAGCAGGAAGGCACCGAAGTGACCGAGCACTTGCGGATTTTCCTTGGAGTAGCCTGCCAGTTCTTCCATGGTGGAGAAAGGCTTGTCAGCGCTTGCGGCAATGACAAACGGATAGGTCAGGAAGATGCCGAGCGGGTCGAACGGATCCGGGTTGAGGCCCGGCACACCGACTTCCGGCCCGACAACCGGCACATCCACCACGAAGGAACCGATGGTGTAACCATCCGCGGGGGCGGCGGCGACGGAGGCTGCGCCCGGGAACGGCCCGCCATCGGACGGCCGGTTCACCACTGCAGCGGCCACATTGTATTTCGCCTCAAAATCTTCCGCGATCATGCGCGTCAGAACGTCTTCAAGATCCCCTGGGGGAAACGGCACAACAAAACTGACCGGACGGTCCGGGTACTCGGCAAAGGCCGGTCCGGCAAGGGCCAGCATCAGAATTCCGGTTAAAGCAGATTTTCCCTTCAACATTGACAGTACCCCTCTGGTTCATTATTATCAACGTCGGTTCAATTATAGTTTGCGCCAGATCAAAGTCAACAAAAAGAGAAGACCTCCCCGCCAAGCGGGAAATCTTTGAGGAAACACCCATGTCGTCTACTGTTGCCAAAGCCCTCGCTCTTCTGGACTATTTCTCTGAAGATGAACCGGAAATCGGCCTGTCGGACCTTGCCCGCCGGGCCAGAATCGACAAGGCAACAGTCCACCGGATGCTGGGGTCCATGGCCGATGCCGGGCTGGTGGAACAGCGCAGCGACAGCAAACTCTACCGGCTGGGCGCCGGGGTGCTGCGCCTTGCGCGGGTGCGGGAAACCTGCTTTCCCGTTTCATCAATTGTTCAGTCCGGCTTGGAGACCATATCGGAACACACCGGCGAAACGGCCCATGCGTCTCTTATTTCAGGCCGTGCGCTTGCCACGATCGGCATCAGCGAAAGCGCGCGCAGCAACCGGGTATCCCTGATTTCAGGCGAGATTCTGCCCCTTCATTCCACCGCCTCGGGGCTGGCAACACTCGCTTTCGGACCGGAAGATCTGAGCAAGAAGGTTCTGTCTGACCGTCTCGAAGCCAAAACCAGCCGGACCGTGACGGAAGGCAATGCCCTCGTCAAAGCCATCGACAGGACCCGCAGCCAAGGGTTTGCCGCTGCGGACCAGACGAATGAGGATGATGTCTACGGTATAGCCGTTCCGGTCTTTGACCGGGAGGGGCTTGCCTGCGGTGCGCTGGCCGTTGCAACGCCGGCCCACCGTATGACAGAGGCCCTGAAAGCCACAATCCTGACTGCCCTGATGAATGAAGCGCGAACAGTGACCAATGGCACTGGCGGGCGCGTGCCTGCCAGTTTTTCGAAAGCCGCCGAGAAGACCCTGGCCGGACTGAACGCAAACGCGGGCTGACCCGACCAAGGCACCTCAGTGACCATCAGGGCCGCACCGAGATGGCCGGACTGGCACTCTCCGACTGCGGGCACTCTTGCGCCCTCCTTCTTGAAACCCCAAGACGCTGCAGGCTGGCCACCGCCGCCGCAGCGCTGTGCTCCAGTATGCGCACTCCACTTTCGGCCCCCGCTTCCTTTCCTTGCCACTTTCTCCCGATCCTGCTCGCCCCTCAAGCCTTGCCCGAGGGAACAAGGCCGATTGACTTTCGCAGATAGATCCGTCATCATTAAAAATGAACCGACGTTGATTATATCGAACCGAACCTATGACCCCAGACGACATCGCCCGTTTCAGCACACGCCCCATCCCCCCGGCCGCGCATCTGATCAATGGGGAGCCCTGCCCTGCCTCAAATGGCGAGGTGATGAAGACTGTCTCTCCCCTTGACGGCAAGGAGCTGACCACCCTGCCGAAAGGAACGGCAGAGGATGTAGCGCGCGCGGTTGCCGCCGCCCGGCAGGCGTTTGATGATGGCCGCTGGTCCGGCCTCGCCCCGGCCACGCGCAAGAAGATCCTTCAGAAATGGGCGGATCTGATTGAAGCCAATGCGCTGGAAATTGCCGTTCTGGGCGTACGTGACAACGGCACGGAAATCGGTATAGCCCTGAAGGCGGAGCCGCTCTCTGCCGCCGGAACTATCCGCTATTACGCAGAAGCCATCGACAAGGTCTATGGTGAGATCGCCCCAACCGCGCCCGGCACACTTGGGCTGGTACACAAGGACCCTGTCGGGGTGGTCGGCGCCATCGTGCCCTGGAACTTCCCGCTTATGATCGGCGCCTGGAAACTGGGACCGGCCCTGGCAGCAGGCTGCTGCGTTGTTCTGAAACCGGCCGAAACAGCCTCCCTCTCCCTTTTGAAGATTGCCGCCCTGGCTCTGGAGGCCGGCCTGCCTGCCGGCGTTCTCAATGTGGTGACCGGGGACGGCGCAACCACCGGGGCCGCTCTGGCCCTGTCCCCGGATGTGGATGTGCTGGTTTTTACCGGATCGGGCGCCACTGGCCGCCGTCTTCTGGAAGCCTCCGCCCGCAGCAATCTCAAGCGGGTTTATCTGGAACTTGGCGGCAAGTCGCCCAACATCGTCTTTGCCGATGCCCCGGATCTGGAGGAGGCGGCGAAAGTCTCCGCCAACGGCATTTTCCGCAATTCCGGCCAGGTCTGCGTTGCCGGGTCCCGCCTTCTGGTGGAGCGCAGCATTCACGATGCCTTTGTCGAAAAGCTCGCCGCCCATGCAAACGCCATGGTCATTGGCGATCCGCTGAACCCGGCCACCCAGGCCGGGGCCGTGAATTCGCTGCGCCAGCTGGAGCAGAACCTAGCCTTTGTCGAGGAGGCCCGCGCAGCAGGCCGCACCATCGTGACCGGAGGCACCCGCATTCTCGAAGAAACCGGCGGCTATTACATGGCCCCCACCGTGGTGGCCGGGGTTCACCCCCAAGACCGGATCGCACAACAGGAAGTCTTCGGCCCCGTGCTGGCCGTGATCCCCTTTGACACGGAAGACGAAGCGGCCGCGATCGCCAACGGCACGGATTTTGGCCTGGCGGCGGCGGTCTGGACCGCCAGTCTCAGCCGCGCCCACACCATGGTGCGCCGGATCAAGGCCGGGGTGGTTCATGTGAACACCTATGGCGGCGCCGATGTCACGGTGCCCCTTGGCGGGGTGAAACAGTCAGGCAACGGCCACGACAAATCTCTGCATGCGTTCGACAAATATCTCGACCTGAAAACAGCCTGGATCAAACTGTGATGGTCAGGCACGCCTTTCCGGAGGGACCTAAATGAGCAAAGCACTGGTGCTGGATTTCGGCGGCGTGATTTCCAAGACGCTGTTTGAAACCCACGACCTTTCCGAACAGGCCCTTGGCCTTGCGCCGGGAACGCTGACCTGGCGCGGCCCCTTTGCGCCGGACACCGACGACGCCTGGCGCGCCATGCAGGCCGGGGAGATGAGCGAGCGCGACTACTGGGCGCTGCGGATGCGGGAAACCGGCAAGCTGGTTGGCGAGGAGTGGACGGAATTTCCGCAGTTTGTCGGCCGCCTGCGCGGTGCAGAGCCTGCCGCTGTCATCCGCCCGGAAGCGCTGGCAGCCATTTCCAAGGCCCGGGCGGCCGGATGCAAACTGGCCATCCTCTCCAACGAGCTGGATCTCTTTTATGGTGCGGATTTCCGGGACAAGCTGCCCTTCCTGGCAGATTTCGACCTGATTGTCGACGCGACCTACACCAAGATCCTCAAACCCGATGCGCGCGCCTATGGCTTCATCACAGATGGTCTTGAGATCGCGGCCAAAGACTGCGTTTTCGTGGATGATCAGATGAAGAATATCCGCGGCGGCGAGGCCGCCGGGATGACGCTCGTGCATTTTGATGTAACCCGTCCGGGGGAAAGCTATGACCGCGCCCTGGACCTGCTTCTGTCTGAAAAGGTGACGTGATGAAGGACGGCAATTTTCTGAAAGAGAACAATGCCCGCCATCTATGGCATCCGATGGCTCATCCGGCGGACAGCCTAAACAACCCGCCCGACATCATTGTCGGCGGCGAAGGCGTGGAAATCACCGATGTGGACGGTCACAAGACCGTGGACGCGGTTGGCGGCCTGTGGAACGTCAATCTGGGCTATTCCTGCCAGCCGGTGAAAGACGCAATTGCCGCCCAGCTCGACAAGCTACCCTATTATTCCATCTTCCGGGGCACCTCCAACGACGGGGTGATCGAACTCAGCTGGATGCTGAAAGACTTTTTTGCCCCCGATGGCCTGTCCCGCGCCTTCTTCACCTCCGGCGGGTCCGACAGTGTGGAAGTGGCGCTGCGCCTTGCCCGGCAATATCACAAGATCCGGGGCGAAGCCGGCCGGGTGAAATTCCTGAGCTTGAAAAAAGGCTATCACGGCACTCATACATTGGGGGCCTCAGTCAATGGCAACGCCAATTTCCGCACCCAGTATGAACCCCTGATGCCCGGCTGCTATCACATTCCGGCGCCCTATCCCTATCGCAACCCGTTTAACGAGACCGACCCGGAACGGCTGGCCCAGCTCTGCCTTGCCGCCCTGGAGGACGAGATCAAGTTCCAAGGCGCGGCCACCATTGCCGCCTTCATCATGGAGCCGGTTCTGGGGGCCGGTGGTGTCATGCCGCCGCACAAAAGCTTCATGCCCGGCGTGCGTGAGATCTGCTCCAGACACGGCATTCTCCTGATTGCCGACGAGGTCATCACCGCCTTCGGCCGCACTGGCGACTGGTCCGGATCCCGGCACTGGGGCGTCCAGCCGGATCTGATGTGCACGGCCAAGGCGATCACCAACGGCTATTTCCCCTTTGGTGCCGTCATGGTGTCGGACGGGGTGGCAGAAACCTTCGAAAGCGACACATCCGGCAAGGGCGCCATCGGCTCGGGCTACACCTATTCCGGCCATCCGGTGGGGGCGGCAGCCGCCATTGCCTGCCTGAAGGAAACCGAAAAGCTGAACGTAACCGAGAACGCTGCCACGCGCGGCACGCAGCTCCATCAGGGCCTTCTGGAATTGCAGAAAAAGCATTCCGTGATCGGCGATGTGCGGGGAGGGCACGGCCTGATGTGCGCGCTGGAACTGGTTTCGGACGCCGCCGACAAAACCCCTATCGACAAGAAAACCATCGGCCAGGTGCACCGCACCGCCTATGAGGCGGGCGCCATGGTGCGGGTGTCGGGCAACAATATCATCCTGTCCCCGCCCCTGATCCTGACAGAAGCACATGTGACCACGGTCTTGAACGCGCTCGACAAGGGGCTCGCAGCTGTTTCCTAAGCCTCATGGCGGGGTTTGCCCCCGCCCGTCACGCCCGGCTTTGAGGGTGCGCCCTCAAAGCCCTTCAAGATCCATCCGCGCTCTTGGTTTTGCCCTCGGATCCTGATCGAGGGTCGTGTGCAGTTTTTCCATGATCGCGCATAGGCTTTCATATTCCGCGTCGCTCAAGCTTGAGATCAGATGATCCTCCACCGCTTGCGCGGTGGGCAGGATGTCTGCCAACACCGAGCGGCCCTTACCGGTGAGCGACACGGCCACCAGCCGTCCATCCGTTTCTCCCTGCCCTTTCCTGACAAGCCCTGCCTGTTCCAGCCGGGCCACCGCACGGCTGACCCTGGGCTTGTCCAGATTGACGCAGTCATGGATCTCCCGCACCGAGACTTCCGCGCAGCGCATCAGATGGACCAGCACGCGCCATTCGGCCATGGTCAGCTTGTGCATGCGCTCATAATCGACAGACAGGCGCCGGCTGACCCGCTCGGCCAGCACCGCCAGCCGGTAGGGCAGAAACGCAGAAAGATTAAACGTGGTTCGGGACATGCACAGGCCTTATGGTTGTTGCAGGTGAAATGATATTGACTTTCGTTGCAAATGCAACGATAACCATGTTGTTACATTTGCAACTAACTGATCCTGACCGGATCTAACCCCCGCGCCCCATCCGTCACGGGCGGCTGCGAGCGCGGACCGTTTAATGTTGGAGGAGCCACCCATGGCAAAGGCGTTCGCATCACAAGGGGACACGGGCGAGAAGAAGATATCCTTCACCGAGATCGGAGAAGGGCTGTATGCCTTCACGGCGGAAGGCGACCCCAATTCCGGTGTGATCATCGGCGACGACAGCGTGATGATCGTCGAGGCCCAGGCGACCCCGCGTCTGGCACAGAAGGTGATCGACTGTGTGCGTGAGGTCACCGACAAGCCGATCAGCCATGTGGTGCTGACCCATTATCACGCGGTTCGGGTTCTCGGGGCCTCCGCCTTCAGCGCGCCACAGATCATCATGTCCGATGCGGCCCGCGCCATGGTGGTGGAACGGGGCCAGGAGGACTGGGACAGCGAGTTCCAGCGTTTCCCACGCCTGTTTGAAGGCCATGAGAGCATTCCGGGCCTGACCTGGCCGACCACCACCTTCTCCAAGTCCATGACCGTCTATCTGGGCAAGCGCAAGGTGGAGATCACCCAGATCGGCCGGGCCCATACGGCCGGAGACAGCGTGATCTGGGTGCCGGATCAGCAAACCATGTTCACCGGCGATATCGTGGAATACCACTCCGCCTGCTATTGCGGCGATGGCCATTTCAACGACTGGGGCAAGACCCTGGACGCGGTGAAAGCCTATGACCCGCAATCGATTGCCCCCGGACGCGGCGATGCGCTGGTGGGCCGGGAAATGGTTGATGCAGCGCTTGCCTCCACCCGCGACTTTGTGGACAGCACCTACCGGCCGGTGCAGCAGATCGCCTCCAGGGGCGGCAGCCTGAAGGATGCCTGGGACGCGGTACGGGCCGAATGTGATCCGAAATTCCAGGATTACGCGATCTACGAGCACTGCCTGCCGTTCAACGTCGCCCGCGCCTATGACGAGGCCCGGGGCATCGACACGCCGCGGATCTGGACCGCGCAGCGCGACCTGGACATGTGGGAGCAGCTTCAGGGCTAGGCAGCAAGAGGGAGGAGACAAACATGTTTGATGATCGCTATTCGCTGGCATTCAAACTCTACCCTTATGAGCGCTCACCGGATCAGGACGCGGCCGAGCCCGTCCGCCATCCGGTGGTGGTTATGGGGGGCGGCCCCATTGGCGTGGCGACCGCGCTTGATCTGGGACTTCAGGGCATTCCGGTCGTGGTTCTGGACGACCATGAGGGCATCGGCATGGGCAGCCGGGCCATTTGCTTTGCCAAACGCAGCCTGGAAATTGCGGACCGATATGGCTGCGGCCAGCCCATGCTGGACAAGGGTGTGGTCTGGAACCTGGGCAAGGTTTTTCATCAGGACCGGAAGGTCTATGAATTCAACCTGCTGCCGGAAGAGGGACACAAATATCCGGCCTTCATCAACCTGCAGCAGCCCTATTTCGAAAAATTCATTGTCGAGCGGGTGCGCGCAGCCCAGGCGGAGGGTGCCTCGATTGACTTGCGCGGCAAGAACCGGGTCGACAGTGTCGATGTGCGGGACGACCACGTGGTCCTCAGTATCACCACTCCGGATGGCCCTTATCAGCTGGAAGCAGACTGGCTGATCGGCTGTGACGGGGCCAACTCCCCCTTGCGCGGCATGCTCGGGCTCGATTTCGACGGCCGGGTGTTTCAGGACAGTTTCCTGATCGCCGATATCCGCATGACCGCCGATTTCCCGACCGAGCGCTGGTTCTGGTTCGAGCCCTCCCATGGCTCCGGCGCCTCGACCCTGTTGCACAAGCAGCCGGACAACACCTGGCGGATCGACTTCCAGATCGGCTGGGATGTGGACCGTAAGGAAGAAATGAAGGAAGAGAACATACGCCGCCGCCTGGACGCCATGCTCGGGCCGGATGTGGACTATGAGATGGTCTGGTCGTCCATCTACACATTCCAGTGCAAGCGCATGGAAAAATTCCGCCATGGCCGGGTCATCTTTGCCGGTGATGCCGCCCACCAGGTGTCCCCCTTCGGGGCGAGGGGCGCGAATTCCGGCATGCAGGATGCGGACAATCTGGGCTGGAAGCTGGGTCTTGTGATCAAGGGCAAGGCGCCGGAAACCCTGCTGGACAGTTATGACGAAGAACGCATCCATGGTGCGGATGAGAACATTTTAAATTCGACCCGGTCCACGGATTTCATCACGCCGAAATCCAGGGTCAGCCACCTCTTCCGCAATGCCGTGCTGGACCTTTCCGAGCATTTTGACTTCGCCCGGCCGCTGGTCAATTCCGGCCGTCTGTCCATGCCCTGCACCTATGGCGGCCTTTCCCTCACCGGTGAAGACGCTCTGACTGGCGGTCCGGACCGGACAAGGCCGGGCAGCCCCTGCCCGGATGCACCGGTCAAAGACGGCTATCTGCTCTCGCAACTGGGCACTGCCTTTGTGCTCTTGACCCTTGATGCGGACGCCCCTGACCGGCTGGAAGAAGACGGCATTGCTGTTCTGCGCCTCAAGCGCTCCGCCGCAGATGACCCGTCCGGAGCCTTGGGCGAACGCTATCTGGGCTCGGCACCGTCCGCTGTCTACCTGATCCGGCCCGACCAGCATGTGGCCGCGCGGTGGGACCGGTTTGACGAGGCTGCCGTGCGCGCAGCTTTGCGCACAGCCTGCGGCAAGGAGTAAGCCATGTCTGATCTGAACACACGCCCGAACATCGAGGACCCGGACGGATTTTACGCCGAGCTTCTTGCAGCCCATGAGGGGTTGAGCGACGAGGACAGCGCGGCCCTGAACGCCCGCCTGATCCTGATTCTGGCAAACCATATCGGCGACCGCGCGGTGCTCAGCCGGGCGATCTCGGCCGCAGCGCAGCGCGCATGAAGGGAGAAGGACAAACGTCATGAACGTACCGCACACCAATACCGATCTCATCCAGGCCAGCGGAACCACCACGACCCCTGGCTACATGCCCGGCTTCGGCAATGACTTTGAAACAGAAGCCCTGCCAGGCGCCCTGCCCCAGGGCATGAACAGCCCGCAGAAATGCAACTACGGGCTTTACGGCGAACAGCTGTCCGGCACCGCCTTCACCGCGCCGTCCCACCAGAACGAGCGCACCTGGTGTTACCGCATACGCCCCTCCGTCAAACATTCCAGCCGCTATGAAAAGATCGATCTTCCCTACTGGAAATCGGCGCCGAATGTGGTTGAGGACGTCACCTCCCTCGGCCAGTACCGCTGGGACCCGGTGCCCCATAGCGAAGCCCCGCTTACCTGGCTGACCGGCATGCGCACTATGACCACGGCCGGGGATGTGAACACCCAGGTCGGAATGGCAAGCCATGTCTATCTTGTCACCGCTTCCATGAAGGACGAATATTTCTTCTCCGCCGACAGCGAGCTCTTGGTGGTGCCCCAGGAAGGCCGTCTGCGCTTTGCAACGGAACTGGGCATCATCGATCTGGAGCCGCAGGAAATCGCGATCATCCCGCGCGGCCTGGTCTACCGGGTGGAGGTTCTGGAAGGCCCTTGCCGGGGCTTTGTCTGCGAGAATTACGGCCAGAAATTCGAGCTGCCGGGCCGGGGCCCCATCGGCGCCAATTGCATGGCCAACCGCCGGGACTTCAAGACCCCCGTGGCCGCGTATGAGGACCGGGAAGTGCCGTCGACCATCACCGTGAAATGGTGCGGCCAGTTCCATCGCTGCGACATCGGCCAGAGCCCGCTGGACGTGGTCGCCTGGCACGGCAATTATGCGCCGTGCAAATATGACCTGAAAACCTACTGCCCGGTCGGCTCGATCCTGTTCGACCATCCGGACCCGTCGATCTTCACGGTCCTGACCGCCCCGTCCGGCGTGCCGGGCACGGCCAATATCGACTTCGTGCTCTTCCGTGAGCGCTGGATGGTCATGGAAGACACATTCCGTCCGCCCTGGTACCACAAGAATGTCATGTCTGAGCTGATGGGCAACATTTATGGCCAGTATGACGCCAAGCCCCAGGGCTTCGTGCCGGGCGGCATGTCGTTGCACAACATGATGCTGCCCCATGGGCCGGACCGGAACGCTTTTGAAGGCGCCTCCAATGCCGACCTCAAACCGGAAAAGCTCGACAACACCATGTCGTTCATGTTCGAGACCCGGTTCCCGCAGCACCTGACCGCGTTTGCCGGAAATGAAGCCCCCTTGCAGGACGACTATATCGACTGCTGGACCACCCTTGAGAAGAAGTTTGACGGCACGCCGGGCACGAAATGAAGCTTTACACCTATTGGCGGTCAACAACCTCTTACCGGGTCCGGATCGCCCTCAACCTGAAAGGGGCCGCCTATGAGGCGGCCCCTGTGGACCTTGTGGCCGGGGCGCAGAGGGCGCCGGATTATACGGCCCTGAACCCGGCGCAGGGCGTGCCCGCGCTGGTGCTGGATGACGGCACGGTTTTGCGCCAGTCCATGGCCATCCTGGAATGGCTTGAAGAGACCTTGCCCGAACCGCCTCTTTTGCCCCGTGATCCGCTGGACCGGGCCCATGTGCGTGCTGCCGCGCAGGTGATCGCCGCGGACATCCATCCGGTGAACAATCTGCGGGTGATCTCGAAGCTGAAATCTCTCGGCCACAGCCAGGAGACGGCAGTGGCCTGGATGAATGACTGGATGACACGGGGATTGACGGCCTTTGACAAGATGATCGACGTGTCCGGCCCCTATTGCTTCGGTGGGACACCCGGCCTTGCGGATCTCTGCCTGGTGCCCCAGCTTTATAATGCCCATCGCTGGGGCTGCGATCTGACACCCTTTCCCCGCCTGACCGGGATTGAGGCCCGCTGCCTCGACCTTCCCGCCTTTGCAGCTGCCCGTCCGGACAATCAGCCCGACGCCGCCTGAAACAAGGATCTTAAACCAATGACAGACCTTCTTCCCTCCTGGGTGGAGAGCGCCAATAAGCCCGAATCCGGGTTCCCCTTGAACAACCTGCCTTATGGTGTGTTCTCCGCAGTGGACGGCGCCAGACATCAGGGCGTTGCCATTGGCGACTTCATTCTGGATGTGCATGCGCTGGAAGCAGACGGCCTGCTCGGCTTTGACGGCACGTTGATGCAGGGCAGCTGGAACGGCTTCATGGCCTCCGGCCGCAGCAACTGGGCGCGCCTGCGCGACACACTAACAGCGCTTCTTGCTGAAGGCTCCGCTGACAGGCATGCACTGGAACTCCATCTTGTTCCGCAAGACGGCGCGGCACTGCATATGCCGTTTGCGGTCAGCGAATACACGGATTTTTATGCGGGCAAACATCACGCCTTCAACGTGGGCACCATGTTCCGGGGTCCGGAAAACGCCCTGCCGCCGAACTGGTTGCACATTCCGATCGGCTATAATGGCCGCGCGTCCTCCGTTGCCGTTTCAGGTACGCCCGTGCGCCGCCCTAATGGCCAGCTGAAGGGCCCGAACGATACGGCTCCCCGTTTCGGTCCATCCCAACGGTTTGACATCGAACTGGAAATGGGCGCGATTGTCGGCAAGCCCTCCGATGGCCCGATCTCTGTGTCCCAGGCGTTTGAGAATATTTTTGGCTACGTGCTTTTGAACGACTGGTCCGCCCGGGACATCCAGGCCTGGGAATATCAGCCGCTTGGCCCGTTCCAGGCAAAGGCCACCCTGACCAGCATCTCCCCGTGGATCGTGACGGCAGCAGCCCTGGAAGCCTTCCGCGTTCCGACACCTGAACGGGAAGTGCCGCTTCTGCCCTATCTGGAAGAGCCGGGACCGATGCTCTACGACATCAACCTGGAAATCGGCCTGACCCCTGAGAACGGCACCGAGACAGTGATTGCCCGGACCAATTACAGGGAAATGTACTATTCGGCCGCCCAGCAGCTGGCCCACCACACCACGTCCGGTTGTCCGATGCGGGTTGGCGACCTGCTCGGCTCCGGCACTATTTCCGGCCCGGACAAGGACAGCCGCGGCTCGCTTCTGGAACTCAGCTGGGGCGGCAAGGAGCCCGTCGAGATTGCGGGCGGCAGCCGCAGCTTCATTGAGGATGGCGACACCATGACCCTGCGCGGCCACGCCCAGGGCAACGGCTTCCGCATCGGCTTTGGCGATTGCAGCGGCACGCTTCTGCCGGCCTTGACATAAGCAGCAAAGACACTTTCCAACCGGAACGCGTTGCAAAACCTTAGAGCTTCTGGAAATCCTCAAGGATCTCCAGGAGCTGATCCAGCTTGTCTTCACCGATCACGGTTTCGATGCGCCGGGCGATGGCTTCCGCCTCCTCCAGCTTGCCGTGGATGATTTTCTGGCCCGCGTCGGTGATCGCAACTGTTTGCTTGCGCCGGTCCCTTGCATCGGGCTGGCGGATCACCAGACCCTTTTCAAACAGCGTCTGCACAATCCGTGTCTGGCTCGGCAAGAGCAGGCAGGCCCGGTCAGCCAGGGACGAGGCGTCCTGAGGGCCGTATTCCTCCAGAACCCGCAGGATGCGCCACTGTTGTTCGGTAATCCCGGAATCGGACAGCATCTCCCGGATCGGTCCCATGACTTTTTCCCGCGCCCGGATGAGCGCGATGGGAACCGAGCGCCGGGTTGGGGGCAGGGCGTGGGCGCCCTCGCGTTCTTTTTTGTCGGTCATGGTCGGCTCTTAGCGGAAACGTGGAACGGTTGACACAAAAAGTTTGACATTTGGCCTCTCATATATTTAACATAGCAAATATTATCTTGTTAAGGAACTTTGATGCCGCACCTATCCATCGAATATTCCGCCAATCTGGAGGAACGGGCCGATATTCAGGCTCTGTGCGGGCATTTGCGGTCGGTGGCCACCGGGATCGAGGCCCTGCCGATGGCGGGTCTGCGTGTGCGGGCCTTCAAGGCCGACCATTGCAGCATTGCAGATGGCAACCCGAAACACGCCTTTCTCGACATATCTGTCCGCCTTCGCGCCGGTCGGTCGAAGGCTGTGAAACAGGCCGCAGCGCAAACTTTGTTCGATGCTGCCAGGGACTTTCTGCAGCCGGTTCTGAACACCAGTTCGCTCGCCCTGTCGCTGGAAATGCGCGACATTGACGCGGACCTGTCTCCCAAGACCGGCACCATCCGCGACCACCTTGGGGAGGGTTGAACCATGTCAGATCTTCAAACCAACATTCAGAAACTGGACGGATATCTTGCCCGCTTCCGCGAAACGGGGATCTTGAACCAGATCAACGGCGAAGCTCTTCCCGCCCTGTCTGGAGACACATTCCAGACCACCTCTCCGGTGGATGAAAGCCTGATCTGCCAGGTTGCCAAGGGTGGAGCTGCCGATATTGACGCAGCAGCCAAGGCGGCTCGTGCCGCCTTCCCTGCCTGGCGCGACCTGGGCGCGGCCGAACGCAAGAAAATCCTTCACAAAATCGCAGATGGCATTGTGGCCCGGGCAGAGGAAATTGCCCTGTGCGAGTGCTGGGACACCGGCCAAGCCCTGCGGTTCATGTCCAAGGCGGCCCTCAGAGGCGCTGAAAATTTCCGTTTCTTTGCAGACAAGGCCCCCAGTGCACGGGATGGCCAAGCTCTGCCCTCTCCAACCCTCATGAATGTGACGACACGTGTCCCCATCGGCCCGGTCGGCGTGATCACTCCGTGGAACACGCCCTTCATGTTGTCCACCTGGAAAATCGCTCCCGCGCTTGCCGCAGGCTGCACGGTCGTCCACAAACCGGCGGAATTCTCCCCGCTGACGGCCCGTATCCTGATGGAAATCGCAGAAGAAGCCGGTCTTCCCAAGGGGGTTTGGAACCTTGTGAACGGGTTTGGCGAAGACGCCGGCAAGGCGCTGACCGAACATCCGGACATCAAGGCTATTGCCTTTGTCGGGGAAAGCCGCACAGGCTCCATGATCATGAAACAGGGCGCCGACACGCTCAAGCGGGTCCATTTCGAACTGGGCGGCAAGAACCCGGTGATCGTCTTTGACGATGCGGATGTGGACCGGGCGCTGGATGCAGCAATTTTCATGATCTATTCGCTCAATGGCGAGCGGTGCACCTCGTCCTCCCGCCTGCTGGTTCAAGCTTCAATCGCTGACGACTTCGAAGCCAAACTGGTTGAGCGGGTCAATGCGATCAAGGTTGGCCATCCGCTGGACCCGGCAACAGAAATCGGGCCGCTCATTCACAAGACCCATTTCGACAAGGTCACCAGCTATTTCGGCATTGCCCGGGAAAATGGCGCAACCGTTGCCGCTGGTGGCAGCCAGGTAGGCGAGGAAGGCTATTTTGTCCGCCCGACCCTGTTCACCGGGGCTACCAATGACATGACCATTGCCCAGGAGGAGATTTTCGGGCCGGTTCTGACCAGCATCCGCTTCCAGTCCGAAGATGACGCCCTTCAGATGGCCAATGACATTGACTACGGGCTGACGGGCTATGTCTGGACCAATGACCTGACCCGGGCCCTGCGTTTCACCAACGCGCTGGAAGCAGGAATGATCTGGGTGAATTCGGAAAATGTCCGCCACCTGCCGACCCCGTTCGGCGGGGTGAAGGCCAGCGGTATCGGCCGCGACGGCGGCGACTGGTCCTTCGAATTCTACATGGAACAGAAAAACATCGCCTTCGCCACAGGACATCACAAGATCCCGCGCCTCGGCGCCTGAACCACTTAGAACTGAACGACAGGATTTCGGGAGGAAATCATGGGAGAAATCGTTCTTGCCGCCAAGGTCACGCACGTTCCGACCATGCTGATGTCGGAACAGGACGGTCCGGTGAAAGGGACCCGGCAGGCGGCCATCGACGGCCACGCTGAAATCGCCCGCCGCGCCAAGGCGCTCGGGGCGACGAGCGTTGTTGTCTGCGACACCCATTGGGTGATCAATGCCGGGTTTCACATCAATGCCAACAAGCAGTTCGAAGGCCTGTTCACCTCGAATGAATTCCCGCAATTCATTCAGAATTTGCCCTACAGTTATGAAGGCAATCCGGCCCTTGGCGATGCGATTGCAAAAGCAGCCAGCGACAAGGGCACCTATACCCTGTCGCACCAGCTCGACAGCCTGGAACTGGAATACGGCACCCTGGTGCCGATGCGCTTCATGAGCCGGGAACACAAGATGAAGGTTGTCTCCGTGGCGGCCTGGTGCACGGTGCACGCTCACGACGAAAGCCGCAGGATCGGCGAAGCGATCCGCGAGGCCGTCGAGGCCAGCGACGAAAAGGTTCTGCTGCTGGCCTCCGGGTCCTTGTCTCACAAGATCTGGGCCAACAAGGACTATGCCGCCAACAACGGCACCTTTACCATCAGCTCCGAGTTCAACCGGCAGATGGATCTGCATGTGCTGGACATGTGGCAGCGCGGCGACCACGCCACCTTCCTGAAGATGCTGTCCGAATATGCCGATCACTGCTGCGGTGAAGGCTCCATGCATGACACTGCCATGCTCTACGGCGCCCTGGGCTGGGATGCCTACACGGCCAACTGCGAGGTGGTTACGGAGTATTTCCCAAGCTCCGGCACCGGACAAACCAACGTCATTTTCCCTGTCCAATAGACTAGCAGGAGACCGCCATGCCGATTCCGGCGCCCAATCTCTATCCGCCCTTCAACATAGTGCGCCTCAGCCACGTGGAGCTGGCCGTTACGGACCTATCTAAAAGCCGGGCCTTTTATGTCGACACGCTCGGCCTGCAGGTGACCGACGAAACCGACGAAAAGATTTTCCTGCGCGCCATGGAGGAACGCGGGCACCATTGTATCGTATTGCGTCAGGCAGGCACTGCAGAAGCCGGTGAACTTGGCTTCAAGGTCTATGACGAAGACAGCCTGGACAAGGCCGCCCATTTTTTTGAACGCAAGGGCCTGCCGGTCGACTGGGTGGAACGACCGCACCAGTCCCGCACCTTCCGCACGCGGGATCCCCATGGCATTCCACTGGAATTTTACGCCCGCATGGACCGCCTGCCGCCCATTCACCAGAAATACGAACTCTACAAAGGTGTGAAGCCCCTGCGGATCGACCATTTCAACTGCTTCTCCCCTAGCGTTGACGAGTCCGTTGCCTTCTACAACGAGCTTGGCTTCCGGGTGACCGAATACACCGAAGATGAGGACAGTGGCCGGCTCTGGGCGGCCTGGACCCACCGCAAGGGTGGCGTTCACGACATTGCCTTCACCAACGGCAAGGGCCCCCGTCTGCACCACACCGCCTTCTGGGTGCCGACCCCGCTCAACATTATTGACCTGCTCGACCTGATGTCGACCACGGGCTGGGTGTCGAATATCGAGCGCGGACCCGGCCGCCACGGCATTTCCAATGCCTTTTTCCTCTATATCCGCGACCCGGACGGCCACCGGATCGAGATCTACTGCTCCGACTATCAGACGGTTGATCCTGATCTGGAGCCGATCAAATGGGACCTGAAAGACCCGCAGCGCCAGACCCTTTGGGGCGCTCCTGCACCCAAAAGCTGGTTCGAGGAGGGCTCCACCTTCAAGGGCGCGGAACTGAAAGCGTCCACTCTTTCCGCCCAACCGATTGTCGCGCCCTGAATTAGGTTCAATAATCGCGCTTGACTGAGACGGAAAGCGATTGGGAAGAGGTCATGGACTGGACCACGTTTGCACACTGGGGCAAACACATCTCGCAATGGGCGGCAGACTATCACAAGACCCTGTCTGACCGCCCCGTGCGAGCGCAGACACGGCCTGGCGAGATCGCCGCACAGCTTCCCAAGGCCCCGCCGGAGACAGGCGAGGCCATGGAAACGGTGATGTCGGATTTCGAGCGCATCGTCATGCCCGGCATCACCCATTGGCAGCATCCGCGGTTCTTTGCGTATTTCCCGGCAAATGCCGCACCGCCCTCCATGCTTGCCGACATGCTGGTGACGGCGATTGCCCCCCAGTGCATGCTCTGGCAGACCTCGCCTGCGGCCACGGAAATGGAAGGCGTCATGATCGACTGGCTGCGCCAGGCGCTCAAGTTGCCGGAAGTCTATACCGGTGTCCTCCAGGACAGCGCCTCCTCCGCAACTCTGTCAGCCGTCCTGACCATGCGCGAACGCGCAACGGGCTATACCGGCAACAGGGACGGTCTTTCGGGCAAGGGCAACCTGCGCCTTTATTGTTCCGATCAGGTGCACAGTTCCGTCGACCGGGCGTCCTGGGTGGCCGGGATCGGCCAGGAAAACCTGATCAAGCTGCCCACGTCCGGCCCACGCCATGGGCTCAAGGTCAGCGCACTGCGTGACGCGATTGCCGCTGACCGGACCGCTGGCCACATCCCCGCAGGCCTCATCGCGATCACTGGCGGCACTGGGATCGGCGCGTCCGACACACTGAGCTCCGTTCTGGCTGTTGCCCGGGAATACGAGCTCTATACCCATCTTGATGCGGCCTGGGCAGGAGCCGCCATGATCTGCCCGGAGCTGCGGGCAGATTTCTGGAACGGCGTGGAGGGATTCGACAGCATCGTCTTCAATCCGCACAAATGGCTCGGTGCCCAATTCGACTGCTCCGTCCAGTTTCTGGCAGACCCAAAGCCGCAGCTCAACACCCTGAAGATCGAGCCGGATTATCTGAAAACCTCGGGCGGCGCGGTGACCAACTATTCTGAATGGACCATTCCCCTCGGCCGCCGGTTCCGGGCCCTGAAGATCTGGTTTCTCATTCGTTCTTACGGGCTTGAAGGACTGCGTCGGCGGATCCGGAACCACATCGCATGGTCCCGTGACCTGTGCGAATACATCCGGAAGCTCGATGGCTTTGAGATCGTGAGCGAGCCGGTCCTGAGCCTGTTTTCCTTCCGCTGTCCCGGCGATGACGACTCACAGCAGCGTCTGGTGGACGCTCTCAACGCCGACGGCCGCATTTACCTCACTCAAGGAAGCCTCGAGGGGCGCAAGGTGATCCGGTTCCAGGCCGGTCAATTCGATACAACACGAGAAGACGTCATGATGGCTGGCGAAGTCATTGAAGATGTCTGGAGGACACAAGTGTGAAATTTGCAACCTATTCCGCAAACGGCAAAACCTATTATGGCGCCGTTGCCGGCGCTGGCATGATCTGCCTGTCGGAGAGTTTCCCCGAATGGCCAACCCTTTATGATGCGGTGGCCGCCGGAGGCCTGGGCGAGCTTCAAACGGCCGCTGAAGCCAAGCCGGTCACTCACACCACCTTCACCTACGACATGGTGATGCCGACCGCCCGCCGGATCTTGTGTGTTGGGGTGAATTTTCCGGACCGGAATGCCGAATACAAAGACGGCAGCAGCCAGCCGAAATACATGTCGCTGTTCCCCCGCTTCGCCTCCGGCTTCACCGGCCATGACCGCCCGCTGATCCGGCCGCCGGAAAACCACACGCTCGACTATGAAGGCGAAGTTGCCATCGTGATCGGAAAAGCGGGGCGCAGGATCAAGGCCAAAGACGCCTATGACCACATCGCTGCCCTGACCCTTTGCAACGAGGGCACGATCCGCGACTGGGTGCGCCATGCAAAATTCAATGTTACCCAGGGCAAGAACTGGGACCGGTCCGGCGCCATTGGCCCGTGGCTGGTGCCCTTCACCCATGCCTCCCAACTGGATGAGGCCCGCATCATCACGCGGGTCAATGGCGAGGTCCGACAGGACGATTACCTGAAGCGGATGATGTTCCCGATCCGCGAGGAAATCGCCTACATTTCCACCTTCATGACCCTGCAGCCCGGCGACATCATCGTTACCGGCACGCCGACCGGCGCCGGGGCCCGGTTCGACCCGCCTCGCTACCTGGAGCCAGGAGACATTGTGGAAGTCGAGGTCGAAGGCATTGGAGTTCTGCGCAACGGCGTGGAGGACGAAAGACCATGACACCGCAGGATCACGCACGCGCAGCCGCGGACCTTCTGGAGGCGGAACGCAGCCGCACCCAGATCGGGCTTTTATCCTTGCGCCATCCCGGGATCAGCATGGATGACGCCTATGCCATTCAAAACGCCCTCTACCGGCAGAAACTGGCCGATGGGCGCAAGGTCATCGGCTGGAAGATCGGCCTGACGTCCAAGGCCATGCAATATGCCTTGAACATCGAGATTCCGGACAGCGGCATTCTGTTTGATGACATGGCGTTTGACACGGGCGCGACTGTTCCTGCTGGCCGCTTCATCCAGCCCCGGGTGGAGGCGGAGATTGCCTTTGTAATGAAGACCCCAGTCGGTGGCAGTGCCGTCACCCGCGAGGAAGTTCTGGCAGCAACGGACTACGTGGCCCCGGCCCTGGAAATTCTCGACACCCGCATTCTGCGCAAGGACCCGGCCACCGGACAGGCCCGGGTGATCTTTGACACGATCAGCGACAATGCCGCCAATGCGGGGATTGTGCTGGGCCGGGAAAAACACGATGTTGGGTCTTGCGACCTGCGCTGGGTCGGCGCCCTGGTGTTCCGCAATGGCGAAATCGAGGAAACCGGCCTGGGGGCCGGGGTTCTGAACGATCCGGTTGAAAGCGTGGTCTGGCTGGCAAGACGCATGGCCCAATACGGCCAGAGTATTGAACCGGGCCAGGTCATCCTCTCGGGCAGCTTCATCCGGCCGGTGGAATGTCCCTCCGGAACCGCAATTCATGCGGATTTCGGCTCGTTCGGAACCGTTGATATCACCTTCGCCTGAGGAGACCGGCTCATGCCTGCCCCGCACAATCCTTTCAAAGCTGCTCTGAAATCAGGCCGTCCCCAGCTGGGCTGCTGGCTCGGTCTGGCTGATCCCTATGCGGCCGAAATCGGCGCCAGCGCCGGGTTTGACTGGCTGCTGATTGACGGCGAGCACGCCCCCAATGACCTGCGCTCCATCACCGCCCAGCTTCAGGTGATTGCCGCCTCCAACAGTCATGCGGTTGTCCGGCCGGTGATTGGCGAGACCTGGATGATCAAGCAGCTTCTGGACGCAGGTGCCCAGTCGCTTCTTGTTCCGATGGTGGAAAGCGCCGATCAGGCCCAGGCGCTGGTCAAAGCCGTCACCTATCCGCCTGAGGGTGTCCGGGGCGTCGGATCGGCTCTGGCCCGGGCCTCCCGCTTTTCTGACATTCCCGACTATCTCACCACAGCGCGGGACGAGATCTGCCTGCTGGTTCAGGTCGAGAACCTGAAAGGCCTGGCCGCTCTGGACGACATTCTCGCGGTCGAAGGCGTGGACGGCGTGTTTGTCGGCCCGTCGGACCTGGCTGCCGATATGGGACATATCGGCAAAGCCGGACATCCGGAGGTCGAAGCAGCTGTCCTGTCCGCTCTGGAAAAGATCATTGCCAGCGGCAAGGCAGGCGGCATCCTGACCCTTGACCCGGTGATGCAGAAAAAATGCCTTGATCTTGGCGCCACCTTCGTGGCCACCGCGATTGATGTTCTTCTGCTTGCCACGGCGCTCCGGCAGAAAGCAAAGGATGCCCGCACCCTGCTCCGCTGAGCCTCTCAGCCAAGCAGGGTGGCACATTGAGACCGGAACATGGATTGCCGCGCGCAAAACGCCTTCAAGGCAGCGATCCGGGGCGCATCCGGCTTGATTGTCAGCGGGTTGGTGCCGACCAGGGTTACAACGGCTTGAGCTTCGTTCTGCCAGTCCAGAATCAGGGCGGCGGCGGCCACCAGTCCGGGGATCTGGCGCCCGGAAACCGATGCATACTCTTTGATGCGTACCGCATCGACCAGTTCGGAAACCTCCGCCTTGGTAACCGGAAGGCCGGGCGCCCGGGACGGACGGCGGGCAGCCCGGCGCACTTATACCAGGCGCCGCATCAAGGGATATCAGGCCACTGCTCTGGCCGGCATCCACAGTCATTCCATTTTCCCGGAACCTGTTCCAGCCTTCTGTTTATACCAACCTCCACTACTGTCCGGGAAAATTGAATTGGAATTGATATTCCGGATTTTGTTTGTCGACCCTGTCGTTTGGATTTAGCAGTCGGGTTATGTCGC